>JAEUQI010000178.1 GCA_016789145.1 Blastocatellia bacterium
GGGAGAAGAGGAGTGGAGAAGACGATTTTTCCGGCTGACCACTAGCCACTGCCCACTGACAACTGTTCGAGAATGGAAGGAGTTAAGTTAACAATCGCATTAATTATCGCCGTGCTGCTGCAGTGGTCGCTGCGCAATGTGTCGGAGGTATTTGCGTACGTTGACCTTCCGCTGATCATCGTTGTGTATGCGGCATTGCAGCGAAATTCTATAAGAGCCTTGATATTCGGCACGCTTGCAGGGCTCTCGGTCGATGCGTTAAGCGGCGGCTTGTTGGGTTCGCAAGGATTTGCTAAAACGCTGATCGCCTTTATCGTTTCGGAGATAGCTCGCCGCGTGTACCTGGACAACTTGCTACTTCGAATTCCCGTCTTAATTGGTGCGTGTATCGTAAATTCGTTGGTGTATTTTGGGCTTCATCGATTGTTAGGCCAGCCGCCGCAAGGCGAATTGCTTGTCATCGGTGCATACAGCCTGATCGGTACAACGGTAGTCGGAACTTTGATCTATCTTTTGTTCGAAAGCCTGGGCAGTGAGCGAACACGCCCGAAACGCCGAGATGTTTTTTCCTCGCGACGGCAAACACGTCGCCGCAATCCCATTAGACTCGCTAAGTAGCCATGAAGATCCACGATCAAGTACAGAATTTGGGTGCGAGAGTTGGAACTATCCAAATCTTGGCGTTCTTGTTGCTCGCTTTGCTCGGTGCCCGGCTCTATTATCTGCAGATCGTTCGCGGTGACTATTTCAGTGAGCGTGCTGAGAATCAGCGTGTCCGTTATATTCCTGTACCTGCCCCGCGAGGAGCGATATTTGATCGAAATGGCAAGTTGCTCGTGGATTCGCGGCCTACATACAATGTCGTGATCTCAAACGACGGTCTCAAGGCTATCGATCTCAATGCTCGTATCGACCAGTATTCCAAAGGCCTCGCGCTTGATCGTCAGTTCGTCATCGATCGCCTTAATCTTATTCGAAAGCAGAATGAGTTCGAATCGCTCGTGCTGAAAGAGAACGTAGCGATGCCCGATATAACGTGGGTCGAAGCGCATAATCTGGAGTTTCCGGAGCTTCGCGTCGAACTCCAGCCGCAACGGTTCTATCCGCTTGGAACGACACTCGCGCACGTACTTGGATATGTCGGCGAGATCAGCCCGAAACAGCTTGAGTCTGACGAGTATAAGGACAAAGGGTTTCGCCCGGGCGACATTATAGGCAAGGGCGGGCTCGAGCAGAGTTATGATCAGTTCCTTCGCGGTCGTCCCGGCTATCGAAAGGTTTTGGTCGACAGCCGCGGCCGTGTCCAGAGTGAGCTTGAGGTGGTTCAACCGCAATCGGGCCAAGATCTGATCACGACGATCGACCTCGACATGCAACTCAAGGCCGAGGAGCAACTTGCAAATACGCCGACGAAGCGCGGCACAATAATGGCAATGGATCCGAATACCGGCGAGATGCTGGCTATGGCTTCGGCACCGTCATTTGACCCGAACGTGTTTGTTCGAGGCAGTTCGACCCCGGAGGGACGCAAGCAGATCGCAGCATATTGGCAAGACCCGCAACGGCCGCTGTACAATCGTGCGATCCAAGGACGCTATCCGCCGGGCTCGACCTGGAAGATCCCGAATTCGCTCGCAGGCCTGCAGCAAGGTGCTATCACGGTCGCACAGTCAAACCTCGTTTGCGGCGGCGGAATTACGATCGGCAACAAATTCACTCGCTGTATGGGCAGCCACGGTTCGCCGCCGTTGAGCTACGCGATCACGAAATCGTGCGACGGTTATTACTATCGTCTCGCTCTGAAAATGGGCATCGAAGGCATCGTCAAGATGATCGAGGATTACGGCTACGACAAAGTTTCCGGCATCGATATTCCAAACGAAAAGGTTTCTCAGACACCTAAGTCGTGGCTGCCGACGATCATCAAACGCGAAGGCAAATGGAGCGATATTCGCACAGTTTATTCAGGCATCGGACAAGATACTGTGGTCGTAACTCCGATCTCGATGCTGCGAGCGGTCGCTGCGATCGGTGTTCGCGGCAAGATGTTCGTACCGCATTTTCTGAAGGAATTCAAGCCGATCGCCGCAGTCGGAACTCCGGGGCAGAGCGATTATTTTGAGGCACGTCCGGGCTTTGGATTTGATCGGCCCGAACCGAAGTTGATCGTTGCGACCGACGAGCAGTATGACGTGATGATCAAGGGTATGTGGGGCGTGGTCAACGGCGGCGGAACCGCGGGATCGATCCGTATGACTGATTTCGAGATCGCCGGCAAGACCGGAACCGCCCAGGTTGCTGAACTTGGTAAGGACGTTGGTGACAAGAAAGATCACGCATGGTTCGTGAGCTTTGCACCGGCATACAAGCCGGAGGTCGCCGTGCTTGCGTTCGTTGAGAACGTCGGATTCGGCGGTAGTTTTGCCGCACCTGCGGCCAAGGGCGTTTACGAAACTTACGTTTCGAACCATCCACGACAACCGTCCTCATCTACGGAGGTTGCAAAGCGATAAGAGATGGTCGCGATACTTGAAAAACGCGATCTTCGCGATTTTGATTGGCCGACTGCGCTGCTTGCGATCATGATCGCGGCATTTGGCGTATGGCAGATCCATAATGCACTGCCGAGTGAGAGCTATTGGTCGAAACAGATCATCGGTATCGTCATTGCGCTGGTTGGTTTTCTCGTCGTATCGTTCACCGATTATCGCCGTCTGATCGAGCTTGCTCCGGTGTTTTATATTGGAGC
>JAEUQI010000179.1 GCA_016789145.1 Blastocatellia bacterium
AAATAATCAGCGATATTCACGATTGTTCAATGCCCTGATCTGTCACGAAGCCGTTCATGCCTCGTTCGATCTGACGCGTTCGTCTCTTCCGTGGATAGACCACGAAGCCGCGGCATACATCGCCCAGGCATATTACGCCCGTAATTCCGGATTGCCGCGAATGGCATTCGAATTTGGCTCCGAATCGATCCATGCGTATTCGGTCGTGGAAAATATGCGGGCAAATAATGCGAGCGATCTTTCCTTTTTCCTTGGCGTTCTTCGCGATACTCTCCGCTCAAATCCTCTTTACCATGGCTACATCAATGGCGATTTTAGCGGCGACGGCTAGGCGTCGCGCACTTCTTATTCTCCCAAAAGCAACCTTCCGATTCTCTCGCCGCATCTAGGCAAATAGTTCAATTCACGCAAGTTTCTCTCCTCGGGAACATTCTAGAGTTTAGGTTGTCTAATAAGGTGACCACATGAAAAAGCGTTACGAAACGCGAGGGTATAACTATGTCTAAAAGCAGATTTATCGACAATGTCCGCGTCGGCAGCCCGTGTACCGAGGATTGGAACAAAATGCACGGCAACGACCGCGTCCGCATGTGCGACCACTGTGTCAAAGAGGTAAACAACCTTTCGAAGTTCACACGCAAACAGGCGAAAAGACTTGTCCGCGCTTCTGACGGCAACATCTGCATTCGATACTACGAACATCCAGTAACGAAACAACCGCTGTTCGCTGCACAGTTTCATCAGATCACACGCCGAACGGGAATTGCCGCCGGCGTTGTCGGAGCTTCGCTTAGCCTCGCGACACTGAGCTACGCCGACAACGGTCCTAACTCCACGTCGCCAATTGCCGGAGGCAGTAAGACCGCCATCGTCGAACGCAGAACGGCTGGCGAAGTAGTTGCCAAACCGTCACCAACGCCGCCTGCGGAGATAGTGCTTGAGCCTGTTCAACCGTTTCCTCAAGGCGGGAACATCGTTACCGTCGTCTCGGGTGGCATTGGCTTATCGCGTGATTATTCGACACCACTTACACGTGCGGTTGATAACGACGACATCGAGGAAGTCCGACGGCTGATCGCAAATGGTGCGAATGTGAATGGCCGCGACGAAGATTACGACCGGATCACGCCGATCTTTGTCGCGGTCGAGAATGGCAATGTCGAGATGGTTCGCCTGCTGATCGAGGTCGGAGCTAAGGTAAACATTCGCAACAGTGAGAAGCAGACGCCGCTGATGCAGCTTGATGGCGACGCAACGGCGGAGCTTGTCCAATTGCTTATCGCCGCCGGAGCCAAGGTGAATCTGAGTGACAACGAACACACCACCGCTCTTTTGCTCGCCGCCGAAAACTGTCCGACCGATGTGATCCAGGCTCTGCTCGATGCCGGTGCCGACGTCAATCTCGCCAATAAAGAGGGCGTCACTCCGCTGATGCACGCCGCCGAAAAAGGCGACATCGAGAGCGTTCGCCTGATCCTGATCGGCGGTGCGATGGTCAACGCTCGCGACGAAGACGGCGACAATGCTTGGGAATATGCCAACGAAAAAGAGATCGAGGATCTGCTCGTAAGCTTTGGCAGCGAAACGCGATTCATCGAGCCTGAGGGCAACTACGAAGAACCGGAAGATAAGGAAAAGCCCGCTATCGTCATCAACTATTGACCTGACACGACTTTATCTTCCACACGAGAGGCCGTCTGCAGCGGCCTTTTTCCTTTGTCGGGAAAACGGCATTTCGTGCTAAACTATCGCTGTTTTCAGCTAGGTTCGGCAACTCTGCCGCAATTCACATTATGAGATATTGCCCGCAATGCGAGACGCGTTTTGACGAAGAAGTTATCAAATTCTGTACGAAAGATGGTACTCCCCTGATCGATGACGCTCCGACTTTTACTGAGATGCCGAGCGAGAGCGTCGTCGAAGAAGACGATATCGGCGAGATCACGATGATCCGTCGCAATGACACGCCGCCGCCGCCGAGCCTAGACGAAGGCCTACCGCCGGTAGCACCGGTAGGCGACCGCATTCGAATTCCGACCTCGCAGCCTGACATGCCGCAGACCGTTCGTCCTCGCACAGCGTCGGTTTACTATCCGCCCGCACCGCCGCCGCCGAATACGGCAAAGACGGTGGTGCTTACTGTTTTGGGAACTTTGCTCGTGCTTGGCGCTGGTGCCGGATTGTTTTGGTTGTTGCAGAGCGATAAGCCCGCAAACTCGAACATCAACACCAACGTCAACGGCGTCACCCAAAACGTGAATCTCAATAGCAATCTTGGCATTGATTCAAATTTCAATTTCAATTCAGCGATCCCGACATCGCCGCTGGTATCGCCTTCGCCATTTCCTAGCATCACGCCGCTTCCTAGCCTGACGCCGACGCCAAAACCAAGCCCAAGCGTCACGCCTTCGCCGACGGCAAGCCCGACTCCGTCCGTAACGCCATCGCGAACGCCGCCGTCTAGCCCGCGGCCAACACCATCAGGCACCCCAAGAATGGGCCCAAGACCAACCCCAAACCCATCGCCGTAGTTAAAGGATCTGCCCACGAAAATCACAAAAGACACGAACAAGAGCTTTCTTATTCGTGTCTTTCGTGTCTTTGGTGGGCAAGTATTCTTATCTCACATACGCACTAGGCAACGGCAGATC
>JAEUQI010000017.1 GCA_016789145.1 Blastocatellia bacterium
GTCAAAGATCCAGCAGTCGCATGAATGGCGGCCACTTACTAGTATATCATAAATGCAACAGTGTCTCAATAAAATTCTAAATCGAGCCTTTCACTGATGTGGCGGCGGCCGGAGCGAGTGTGTATGATGTTTCGGCAAATAGGATAGCCACGAATGTACGAATTAGAACAAATTCGTGCATTCGTGGCCTTCTTTCAGATCAAAATTACCGACAAAGGATCGCTGATCCTGAAACTAACGTTTTGCTTCGCTAACGAGCTTGCCGTTGATGATAGTGCCGATACAGTGCGAGGTCCATTCGAACGGGTCGCCGTCGTACATAGCGATGTCGGCATCTTTTCCGACCTCGAGCGAACCTATCCGTTTTTCAAGACCGAGCAATTTTGCCGCGTCGATCGTGATGAGTGCCATCGCGTCACGTTTTGAGAGCCCATTCGCAGCAACCATTGCGGCTTCGTAGAGGACGACACGCGTTTTCGGGACGTAGCCTTCGTAACCGGACTGCAAAGCGACCGGTATGCCTGCGGCCTTCAGTTTTGCGGCTGTCTCAAACGATAGCGATTCGGTATCGCCGCCGGGGCGTGCCATTGTCGGATGAACAATGACCGGGAAGCCGGACTTTTTGATGTCGTCCATGACAAGCTGAGCTTCGGCTGCACCATCGAATACGAGTTTGATGTTGAATTCGGCCGCAAGCCTGATCGCGGAGACGATGTCTTGGGCTCTGTTAGCGTTAACAAGAAGTGGAACCTCTCGTTTGATGACACTGACCCAAGCCAGTGATCGCAGATCTCGCGGAGCCTCGGCCTTTTTCGCATTATCTTGAGCTTTGATCAACTCTGCTCGGAGCATCGCCATTTGCTTGCCGCGAGTTCCGGGCGAACGTCCGGCGCCTGCATTTGCAGCATTGCCGAGCGTTACCATTATCATCGCTGTCGGTACGATGGTCGCGTCTTCGACCGTTTTGCCCCAAGTTTTGGCGATCATTGTCTGACCGGAAACGAGAGCGGACGGCTGATGTCCCGTGTGGATCGTCGTAACACCGAATTCGCGGACCCAAGTGACCAAGATCTCTTCCGGATTATAGGCGTCGGTGGCACGAAGTTCAGGCTGAACGGTGCCGCCGCCGTCGAGCGCCATTTGATCGTGCACTTGATTAGGAGCGCCGTTCAATCCGATCACTGTATGTGCATCGATAAGGCCCGGCGTAACGACTTTTGCCGACAATACGCGATAGTTTGAGGGGATCGTAATGCTTGAAGCCGGACCGACCGCCTCGATCTTGCCGTCTTTGACGAGCACGACTCCGTTCGTGATCGGCTCGCCCGACATTGTCCAGACCGTTTCGCCTTTGACGGCGATCTGGCCGAATACGGTGACAATTGAAAGGTTAAAAATGACTAGAGCCAGAGCAATAAGGATCAGTTTACGCATATTAATTGTCACCTCCGATATCTCCGTCGAAACAGTCGATGTGCTGCATTTGGTCGTTGCCGGCTCCTCTGCCTCCAACGGCGATCAGATAATCCGCAGGGTTTGAGCGATCAAAAACCTTCTTGCCCTCGACCCAAGTTTCGAGCACGTGCGTGTACACGCTGAGCGGATCGCCTGAAAGTAATATCAGATCGGCATCTTTGCCGACTTCGATCGAGCCTACGCGTTTGTCGAGGTCCAGCATTATGGCGTTGGCCATTGTTAGGGCATAGAGAGCTTTGTCGCGGCTCATTCCGGCACGAACTGCCATACCGCCGCTACGCAGGAACCAACGGGAATCGGTGATCAGATCGTCCGTGTGAAATCCGACCAGTGCTCCTGCTTTTTCAAGAGCAGCACCGTTCTCGGCTTTGAGATCCATGGTCTCGAGCTTACCGCCGGGCGAATCGATAAAGATTATCGACGACGGAGCTTTTGCCTTCGCGATTTCATCAGCAACCTTCCACGCTTCGCTAACGTGTTGAAGCACAATGCGGAAACCGAATTCCTTCTGCAATCGCAGAGCAGTCATTACATCGTCGTGCCGATGCGTGTGAAAATGCACCATTCGTTTGCCATCAAGAGCCTCGACAAGAGCTTCCATAGCGAGATCTCGGGGAGGCATTTTCGAAGCGTCGCCCGCAGCTTTCTTGACCTTATCGCGATAATCTTGTGCTTTTATAAATTGTTCGCGAACCAGAGCAGCACTCTTCGAGCGAGTTCCCGGAAACGCTCCGCCTCCTGCGCGGATCGGATTTGTACCGTTAGCGAACTTAATTCCGCCCATGTACTTGCCGTTGCTATCGAGAATGAGGAGGTCGTCGATCTTCGTGGCTCCATCACGCAGCTTAAGATAAAGCGTCTGGCCGCTGTCGAGGTGGCCGGATCCGGGCATCACATTCACTGTCGTTATGCCACCGCTCTGTGCCCGCTGCAGGCTGGCTGCCCTTGCATTGACGCTGTCCAGAATACGTACGTCAGGTTGGATCGGTGAAGAACCATCAGCACCGGCAGGTTCGCCTATGTGACTATGCGAATCGACAAGTCCGGGCATCAGAATCTTGCCCTTAGCGTCGATTATTGTTACATCAGCCGACAATTTGACGGTTCTGGCATCACCGACGGCGGTGATCTTGCCATTCTGTATGACAACAATGCCTTGTTCGATCGGCGCTCCGACGATCGGGATGACCTTGGCATTAACAAACGCGATCGGGTTGGTCTGTGCAGCGGCGGCAAATGTGCCGATGCAAACTAAGACCACAACCGGAATCAGTCTTTTCATTGCGAATTCCTCAACAGATTATTTTTGAAACGGACACTACTAAGTTTCTACGAATCAACGCGTTAGTCAATCAGCGAGCGGCAATTTTATTCGAACGATAGTTCCTTTGGGATGGTTATTCGATATCGAAATGCTTCCGCCGTGGGCTGTGATAATGCTGTCGCAAACTGCTAGCCCGAGCCCCGTGCCTTTGCCCGCAGGCTTAGTAGTGAAGAATGGGTCGAAGACTTGTCCCAAGTGCGACTCCGCAATGCCAATGCCTGTGTCGCTGATCTCAAATATCGCGGCGTCCTCTGACATGACCGAAGTGACTGTAAGTGAACCACCGTCCGGCATAGCGTCTTTGGCGTTTAACAATAGGTTGAGAAAGACCTGATGCATTTGGTCTTCGTCGCACTTGATACGTATCGGTTCGAAGCTGATGATCTCTCGAACCTCTATGGTATTGAACGCGGCGTCGAACTTAACCAACTTAAGTGAGCGTTTGATAATGTCATTCGCATCTACTGTCGTGTGGGCCGAGGGCCTTTGTCTCGCGAGATTTGTCATTTCGCCGGTCACTCGTTTTATGCGTTCGATCTGGTCGGCGATCAGTTTCAGCCTTTCGGCGCTTTCGGGTGAATTCTCGCTGTCCTTTTGCATAAGCTGAACGATCGAAGAGATCGATGCGAGCGGGTTGTTCACCTCGTGTGCAACACCGGCTGAAAGGGTTCCGATCGCGGCGAGTTTTTCGGTTCGGATTAGTTGTTCATTCAGACGCTTAAGTTCCGCAATGTCGTCCGCCATTTTGCGGCTCATTTCGTTGAACGATGCTGCCAGCAGTCCGATCTCGTCGTTGGTCTTTCGCATGTCGACCTCCGTGCCATATGCTCCGTCAGCTACTGAGACGGCGGCTACCGTTAAGCGTCGAAGCGGACGAGAGATCGTTCTCAAAACCAGAAGCACCAGCAAGAGATTTGGCAGAACCGCAGATAGAATGCTGAATACGAGATAGCGTCGCCAGCCCTCAGCGTCCATCCCGTTGTGAAATGACCACCAAACAATTGGGATCTGAAACAACAAGAAGCTGCCTACGGCGACAGTCGCGATACTGAGAGCGACCTTGTATCCAACCGGAAATAGGCGAAACTGATTGAGTGCGGACCCAAGAGAAAAAAGCTTGAAGTTCAGGATCGCATACGCAAAGATCAGAACGCCCGGCACGACAAGCGTTGAGCTGAACGGCAATAACTCGAATCTTCCGAAAAACGGAAGTACGATGTTTGCGAGCGTCTTTAGGACTCCGGTAATGATCAATCCCCAAATGATCGCTCCGATCTGCTGGCCCGCTTGTGTTCCGCGATGACTTCGATATTTTCGGAACAAGACTAACGACCCATAGACGAAAATGACATAGACATATATGACAAATGCATATGCCAATGGTGTGAATTCTATTCTTAGGTCACCGCTGTTGTAGGCCGTTGAGCTCCAAAGCAGGCCGAGCAAAGCGGCAGGTATAAGAACAATGCCCGGAGCAAATAGCACTGCAGCCTTTTTTCGCGGCGTCCGATCATTCTCGGGAAATACCCAGGCAAAAACTACGAGAGCGAACTGCATCAAAAGAGCAGTGACAAAGCTCGTCGCAGCCCAAAATCCGACTGCTGAGTCGTTTAGGAAGAAATTCCAGAAGACCAGGTCCTTCGTGGTCCATACCGCAAAAAAGGCGATGAATGCTGCGAAGGTTTGATGGGCGCGGCTGCGAGGGTCGGCTACAAAAACGTAGAAACCTAAAGCTACCAATAGCAGCAGAGTGACTAGATGGAGAATTTCCAACACTCGTCAATCTTAATGCGAACTTATAGATAGAGAAAGTGGAATGTCGGTTACTACGCGGCGATGCGAGCCGGAGGCGACACCGAATATGTTCTTTCCCGTTCAAAAATGGCGGTTTGGAGCAAGGCGTCCGCCGTCAAGGACGTTAGTCTGTCTACAATGTTTTCGATGCGTATGTCATTAGGCAGTGCGAAGGATGCCATAAGTCCTGCGAGGTCATTTCGGCTTTCAGTGTAGTGATCGCGAAGTTTTCGAGACATTCGTCTGCTTATGCACGACTTCGCGAGTAGATCATATTCATGTCCGGCGATCCTAAGTATTTCGCCCGCGCCGCTATCGATGTCTGTTGTGGAAACTGCGTCTGCGAGTGCGACGTATCGGTCAAACGCGACTCTCAATTCGAAGATCTTGGACGTGCTCAAGCTTGAAGCCGCGACCGATTCGAGCTCATCGCGAAGGGTCTTGGCATAATTAGCTCGCATGCTTGTTGCGTTCGGCCTTAGTCCCTTTATCGCCACAAGGGCCATTCGGAGAACGAAAACAGGCCAGAAGAGAAGACGCACGAGGGCACCCACAGCCGAAGCGAGTCTGATCTCGCTATGAGAGTAAACATAATGCATCGCCACAGGCGATCCGCACGTCAAATAGATAATTGCAGTAGAAATCACGTCCACGATCGGTTTGCGGCAATATCTGTACCGCACAAAAGTAAATAACCGCGTTGCCGAAAGATGTTAAGTTTTAGTAACAAATGCAACTGTTTACGAAAATTTCGCGAACATAGTAGGGAACTCATTCGTAAGTCTGGTTTGGCAAAATGCAATTCTTCGACGAGAAATTTGCAAAATGCGAAATTTCGACTTTCTCAGGCTGCTGTGCAAATTTTGAATAATTCAGCGTTCTTCTTTATGGAACGTAGATTGCAGTGGTTTAGGTTAATGATTTGATGTCATCGAGGCCATTATGAAAGGAATCGTAAAAGTAAAAGTTATAAAGAAAAACGAAACGAAGGCTGAAGCTAAAGTAGAATCGACATCCGCCGAGCGACGCACCTCTCGTCAGGCTGCTCGTGAAATGGTATCTACCGTTGGCGATTGGGTGACTGAATTCAAGCAGCGAAAGCAAGAGGAAACGCGAGCGGCAATCGAGCTGCTGATCCAGCGTCCGCAGACAAGCGGTTCCTAGTTGAACGTTTTTCGTAAGTAAATACGGGCGTCGGAGCGATTCGACGCCCGTATTGTTATTAATCGGCTTGGTTGCGTTTGAAAGTAGTTCGCGGTCATTGGTATTCTTAGCGACGGATCTACTATGAAAGATAAGGTTGTCATTGTGACCGGAGCGAGTAGCGGCATCGGCCGAGCTACGGCTGCACTATTTGCACAAAATGGAGCGAAGGTCGTGGCCGTCGGGCGTAATCAGAAAGACCTCGATGAGCTGCGTTCGTCGTTGCCAAAGTCTGCCGGCGAGGTGAAAATTCAACTAGCGGACGTACGAGAACATTCTCAAATTGACCGTATGGTGGTTGAAACCGTCGATTCATTCGGTCACATCGACGTATTGGTTAATTCAGCCGGCATTTTGAAAGGCGGCAACATCGAGGACACTTCACTCGACGACTGGGACAAGATGATGACCGTAAATCTGCGGTCGGTCTTCTATTTAACCCAAAAATGTGTCCCGCACATTACCGAGAACACCGGCAATATCGTCAACGTCTCAAGCGTTGCGGGCACACGTGCCTTTCCAAATGTTCTCGCATACTGTGTTTCAAAGGCGGCCGTCGATCAGTTCACGCGGTGCATAGCTCTTGAGCTAGCTGCCAAAGGAATTCGTGCAAACTCTGTGAATCCGGGAGTCGTGGTCACAAACCTGCACAGCCGCGGAGGAATGGCTGAGGACGCTTATGAAGCATTTCTTGAGCGTTCAAAGGAAACGCATCCGCTCGGCAGGCCCGGAACGGCGGACGAGATCGCCGAGTTGATCTATTTTCTTGCTTCCGACAAAGCGAGTTGGATCACGGGCGGTAACTATTCGATCGACGGAGGACGTGCTCTTACATGTGCCCGTTAGAAGATGAAAGTTCAGTTGTTGCCAAGTTCAATTGAGAATGGAGTTGCCTCGCAGCGACAGCGTTTGACGACATTTCTGCTCGATGATCTAGTTGCGATTGATGCTGGTAGTCTGCCTTTCGGATGTTCCGACGCACAAAGACAGTCAGTTCGCGACATTGTCCTATCCCATACTCACCTCGATCATATTGCGGGGTTACCAATATTTATCGACGACCTTTTTGCGACGCTCGAATCGCCGGTCCGCGTCCACGCTTCGCGGGGCATGATCGATGTTTTGGAGAAAAGTGTATTCAACTGGGACGTTTATCCTAGGTTTTCAGATCTAAGTAATGATTTTGGAAGCGTTCTCGAGTACGTGCCGTTCGAATTCGACACTCCGTTCTCGATCGAGCATTTCGACATCACCGCCATCGAGGTGGATCATCATGGTCCGAGTGCTGGATTTCTAATTCGCGACGGAATGGACGCGTTTGGATTTACGGGCGATACATCGGCTACGGAGAAATTTTGGACAACGTTGAATGACGAGCCACGCGTGGCCGCGGTCTTTGTTGAATGTTCCTTTCCTAATCGTTTGCAGGCTCTTGCCGATCGATCTAATCACCTAACACCTGAACGACTTGGCGTCGAGATCGGGAAGCTTCATGTTCCAACTGAGCGAATATTCGTAACGAACATAAAGGCAAGCTATCGCGACGAAGTCATTTCAGAGATCGCCAAACTACGAATTCCCAACGTCGAGATAATGACAATTGGCGAGGTTGTTGAACTGTAGCTCTACGAGCTTAAATTCCGCTGGAAATCGATCTTTTCAAAAGCTGTTTGTCGATATTCACCATTAAAGTTGTGAAGCACAACCCGTCCATTGGGCATCACGTGTGCGATGCGGAACGTACGTTCTTCGCGGTTCTTCCCAGGCATTATCTCGGCACGGAATATCACCGACATTTCGGGGCGTGCCCAAACACTGCCGTCTGATTCATCGATCATCGGTCTCTCCTAAAATAGTGCTTTTTGCCGGTTTGTGTTTGGCCTTTCTGAGTGAGGGCCGAGCGAGCTCGTCGGGCTTTTCCGCACCAAATCTACGCGAAGGTGGAGCGGTCGGCTTTCGGATATTATCGAAAACCGGCATCTCATCTTTCACATTTTTGCGGTGTTTCATAGCTTGATGATAGCGAACGTCGGCATTCAATAGCAATTGACAATCGTAATCGAAAATCACAACATAAACGCACGCTCGCAGTTGAATGCGAACTAGATTACTCGTAGATGCGTTCACGAAAACCCAAACGGCCGCAGCCCTTCTATCTTCCCGCGGCGAATTACTATGTCCTAACTTTTGCGATAGGCACGGGAATTTTCTTCGTTGTTTGGGGCTTGCTACACGATACAGCAGACGAAATGCCTTGGGTAACGGCCGGAGTTGTGTTCAGCATTTTCGTTGGAGGGGCGGTGATCGTGCGAGAGGTCTTGATCAGACGTGCGCGAAAACGTTTTGAAAGAACCAAGCGCGAAATGGACCACCAGCTAGCGGAGGCCATGACCAAGGTGCGCGCAAAAGGGCGCGCCCCTAAGCTTACGATCGAGCAGAACCAGTTGCTGCTTTCTGAGATCACAAAGAAATCGGAAGCTGCTAAGGTCTTGGGTAAATTTGCCGATGCGCATCGGGAAGTATTTGAGCTTTGTAGTAGTTATATTTCGGTCGCACAGCGTGAGTTGCCAACCGTGAATGTAGGTTCTCCGAGACTGCCTGCCCTAAGAAAAGGAGCGACTAAAGCAGAGAAGTTGCGGCGATTTCACGTGCTCGCATGGGCTCAGATCGAGACGACTCGATTGACTCAGGCAGCTCAGGCTTCGGACCGCTCGGTTGAAAAGATCGCTTCTGTTCAGGAAGCGATATCGCTCATAGATACCGCAATTTTGCATTGTCCTGATGAGTTGTCGCTAAACGACACCCGCTCGCTATTGGCCGAAATGCTACTTTCGGTTCGGGTAGCGCATTTTGAGGAAAGAGCTGAGCGGGCGATATTCAATGGACAGCGCCGCGAGGCGCTGGCGTATTATCGCGACGCGTTGTTTCATCTAGGACGCGAGAATCGTTCCTCGGTTGAGCGTGAGCTTAAGGCCGATGAGATCGTCGATCGTATGGAGAAATTGCGATTTGAGATCGAGTCGAATAGCTAACGCGGTCGGCAAATGCTATAGTTTCCGTTTGTATTTAAGATGATTTCCCAGAAGTGCCCAAAATGTAAAAGCAGCCGCATACGACGAGGTTACCGTCCGACGCCATTGCTCTCAAAGTTCATATTCCGATATTGCCTTCTCTGCGATTCCTGTAATTGGGAATTTTGGGGCTTCGCAGTTCCAGGTACAGTAGAATCGAGGCCAACCAGCCGTAAGAAACCTTCGTCCGAACGAAAGTGATCCGCTCAAAATGATGCTGAATACGCGACATTTCAACCGTTGGGATGCCGTTTTTTTCCGTCATCGCTTGCTCAGGGTCATCTTGTGCGTATTCGTTTTCGCGACACTTGGCTATTCGCAAGACAGGATACTCTACGGAGACGTTGTCGATATAGATATTGAAAGCGGTTTTGAGTTCGACTGGCGCGGCGGTATCGATCCAGAAGGTAATCTCGAGGGCATCACACCTTACGGCGACCTATTGCCGGCAGTCTGCAAAACCGAAGCAGAACTCGCTGCCGCAGTGCAGGAACGACTTAAGACTCTTCTTCGCGAACCAAAAGTAAGGGTTCGTATTGTCGACCGATCTAATCGTGCCGTTGCTATCTTGGAAGGTTCGGTTCGAACCGCAACGCGATTTCTCATAAGCCGCGATGTTCGTCTTTTGGAATTGATCGTAATGGCAGGCGGCCTGACCGACGATGCCAGCGGCGATATTCAGCTATTCCGTCCCGACGCATTGAACTGTGATAAAGGCACAAGCGGCAACCCGTCGCAGTTTACTAACATCCGAATTAGTGACCTAGTTGCTGGAAAGCAAGCCGCAAATCCGTTGATACGTAGCGGCGACATCGTAAGTGTTCGTACCGCAGATGAGATCTATGTGATCGGCGGAGTTGAAAATGCAAGGTCATTGTCAGCTCGGACCCAGTTGACGCTTTCAAGGGCGGTAGCCGCTTCCGGTGGGCTTTCTAAGCGTTCGGACGGCAAAGTGGTGATCTACCGACGAGATCAGAGTGAGACAAAGCTGATCGAGGCCGATCTCAAGGCGATAGCCGCCGGAACCGCCGATGACGTCCCACTAAAGGCGTTTGATATTGTAGATGTTCGTGGAAAAGGCGAAGGCTTACGTAAATTCGTACCGATCTTGAACGGAAGAAATCGGCCAACGGTCGGACAGTTGCCATTAAAGATAGTCGATCAGGGCTTGTATTGATCGCCACAAAATTCTTATACTCTAGTGTTTATGGCTAATTTTGCATCTAGGTTCAGCCGTCGCACCATCGCGTTATTTTGGATGGTCCTTGTCGGCATTGTTATTGGCGTATTGATCGCGAAAGAACAGATTTCCGTTCTTTACGTGCTTGTTACTTTATCACTTGTGGTTCTTTTGTTGATCGTCGGATTTTCGGACCTCGAAAAGGCGGCACAACGAATGAAAGACGAAGCTAACGAAAGTTGAACGAATAATGTATCGTAGGGGCTCAGCAATAATATCGTTCTTCGTTTCCTTGGTGTTTACTCTCCAGGCATTCGGAACGACGTTTATTGAGTTCCAGGCAAAGGACGAAGCTCGCAGGCCTACATGGCGTGGACCGGTGACGATCGCAGTTTCGAGTTCGTTTTCGGATGCTGCTCCAAATCTTGTCAACAATAGTGATATAGCCGGTGCGATCGCGAGAAGCGTGCAGGCATGGAGAGAAGTTTCTCCTTTTGAGATCCGTCTTGTCGAATCTACGCGTCAGGATGTCAGTCCTTCGGGCAACGCCGGTGACGGCGTCAGTCTGTTGACGATAGCTCCTACAGCAGCGAATACACTGTTTTTCGCCCGCTCAGATAGTTCTCCTGCGAAAACACGAGTTTTTTATTCGCGTCGAAATGTCATCACAGAGGCAGACATTGTTTTGAATCCTGCCGTTCAGTTTTCGACCGATGGTACATATGGAACTTTTGATCTAGAGGCTGTATTGACGCATGAGATCGGTCATCTGCTCGGGCTTCGTCATAGCTTTGTGCCTGGGTCGATAATGTATGACTCGATCGTGCAAAATGGCGCGGTTGATCGAGTGAATACTGCGGGCTCTATTTCGGCGTCGGATGTCTCAGAGCTGAGGTCGCTCTACGGCGACTCTATCAACTCAGATGACTGTTGCGGCGAGGTCGTCGGCCGGGCGCCGACAAATCTACGAAAGGGAGCGATGGTCGAAGTCTGGGCTCAGGACACTGAGTCCGGATTGGTCAAAGCGGCCACCACGGTCGCACGAGGCCGCTCGTTTCGTTTAGCGGGCCTAGGCAACGGGTCTTACAGCCTTTACTCGCAGGCTCGTATCGGGCAACGACTCTTTGAGGTACGTGAACTAGGAATCGTTGAGATCCGGGATGGTTCTCGCTCGAGTTTGCAACTTGAATCTTCAAATGGCAGACAAATTGCCAGTATTGTCGCGATCGGGGTTGGCGGTGTGCTAGCGGATCGATTCATATCGTTGCAAGCCGGAACTCAGTCGCAGATCATGGTCTCCATTGAACAGGGAAGCCAAGTACCTGCAGGGTTTGTGATATTGTCGCCCGGTGTTTGGATCGATGCAGCGAGTGTTCTAGAGATCGATCATGCTGACGGTGTTCGAACATTTCTGATGAACGTTGTCGTAGACGAGGCAGCCGCTAAAGGAAACCACTCGGTCTGCTATTCTGATTCTGCGGGAGCACGTTCATGTATCGCCGGTGCCGTCGGTATTCGATAGCCCTCGTGCCTGCTCTTTGTTTGCATTTCAAATTAGTTTGTGCATAATCGAAGTTGTTCACCACCCCGGTGAACATTAGTTGGGGTTTGTGAGGAGCCCCAGCGCCCGAGGGCGACGGTGTGGGAGACGTCGCCCTCACTTATTTATGAGATTCGATACCACTAGTGGTCATTGAAGATTGCCGCAGCACGCTCTGATAGTTTTCAGCGCAAATGTGCGGCTTTTCTATTTTTCGATGAAGAACGGTAAGCCTGGCTGGCTAAAAAAATGGCTTTACGAAGGTGTTTCCGAAATGGAAGGGCCGCACGAGCCCGAAGGCCGTCACAAAAAGCACTCCTGGTGGCAGGTAATGTGCCTGACAGGCGTTGATTACTTTTCGACACTAGGCTATCAGCCCGGAATCGCATTTTTGGCAGCAGGTGCCATATCTCCGTTTGCAACGCTCGTTCTTGTATTACTCACGCTTTTTGGGGCTTTGCCAATGTACAAGCGTGTCGCTGAGGAAAGCCCTCACGGCGATGGCTCTCTTTCAATGCTTGAGAACTTGCTTTCTCGATGGAAAGGCAAGATGTTCGTTCTGATCCTGCTTGGATTCGTTGCGACGAGCTTCATCATTACCATTACGCTGTCAGCTGCAGACGCAACCGCACACATCATCGAAAATCCGTTCGTTCACGAGCACCTCAAGTTTCTGGATCACGCTGTGATCGTAACTCTTGTTCTGATCGGTCTCTTGGGGCTTGTATTCTTGCGCGGATTTAATGAGGCTATCGGCATCGCGGTCGGAATTGTCGCGATCTTCTTAGTGCTGAACGTCGTTACGATCGGACGCGGGCTTTACGAGATCTTCTGGATACATCCTGAAGCATTCGCAAATTGGCAGCAGGCCGTCTGGCAGACGCCGTCTGTCAGCGGAAGTGTATTGTGGCTGATCTTTGCTTCGCTACTGGTTTTTCCTAAACTCGCCCTCGGACTCTCGGGTTTTGAGACCGGCGTGGTAGTGATGCCATTGGTCAAAAGCGACGTCAAACTCGACCCGGAACAGAAGAAGCACATTAAGCATGCCTTTGCTGAGGTCGAGGTCGGCGAAGACGAAAAACGATACCTAGAAGGCCGTATACGCAATGGCAAGAAACTGCTCAGCGGTGCTGCGATCATAATGAGCGTCATGCTCGTCGGAAGTAGCATTATAACGACGATGCTGATACCGGCTGAGAAATTTCAGCTTGGCGGAGAAGCGTATGGTCGTGCTCTTTCCTACCTAGCTCATAATTTGATGGGGCCGGAGTTTGGTACGGCATATGACATTTCGACAATATTGATACTTTGGTTTGCAGGTTCATCCGCTATGGCGGGGCTGTTGAACATCGTTCCGCGATACTTGCCGCGGTACGGAATGGCTCCGGATTGGGCTCGAGCCGTCAGGCCACTCGTTCTTGTCTTCACCGTTATTTGTTTTCTCGTTACGATCCTTTTCCAGGCTGATGTTGCTGCCCAAGGCGGTGCTTATGCGACCGGTATTTTGGCTTTGATGACGTCTGCCAGCCTGGCCGTCACCATCTCTGCCCGCAGAAAAAGATCGTCGAGTTGGTTGTTCTACGCCCTGATAACGCTCATCTTTCTGTTTACCATCATCGTGAACGTCGTTGAACAGCCGAGCGGCCTTCAGATAGCATTGCTCTTTATATTGGGTATCATTTTGACGTCATTCATATCTCGAGCGATGCGGTCAACGGAGATCCGTATTGATCAGATCGAACTCGACGCGACAGCCCAAAGCTTTATTGATGAACTGAATGACGAAGGCGATCTGCGTATCGTTACAAATCGCCGAGAGACCGGCGATGTGACTGAATACCGATTCAAGGAACACGAGAAGCGTGTTGATAATCACATTCCGTCGTCCGATCCGGTGATCTTTTACGAGATCGAACCCGGCGACTCGTCCGAATTTAAGGGCAAACTTTTCATTCGCGGTGTCGAGGTTGACGGTTACAAGATACTACGGACGCAGGCTCCTGCAGTTCCGAATGCAATCGCGGCGTTTCTGCTCTATTTGCGTGATAAGACCGGGAAGATCCCGCACGTTTATTTTGGCTGGAGCGAAGGCAATCCGATTATGTATCTGGCTCGTTATATCCTGTTCGGCGAAGGAGATACGGCGCCGGTTACGCGCGAGATATTGCGTCAGGCAGAGGAAGATCCGGAACTTAGGCCAAGCGTACACGTTGGTGGCTAAAGGCCATTTGTAGCACCGTTTGATCGGTTCGACGAGATTGAATTGTAGCAGTCGCGGCAATAAACCGGACGCCCTTGCGACGGATAGAATGGGACAGTGGTAATTGTCTCACACCGAGCACACTTAGCACGGACATCAATGCGTTGGCGTTTGCCAAGCAAACGACCAATTTCGATCGCATCGATACGCTTGGTTTTTGCCTTTTTACATTCCTTACAGCGTTTAGGAGGATTTAGAAGACCTTTATCTCGAAAGAAAGCTTGCTCGCCCGACGTAAAGACAAATGTTTCACTGCAATCAATGCAAACAATGGAAATGTCGAAAAACTCACCATCTTTGACCGGTAAAGCGTTGATCTCACTTTGATTCGTTTCGAACATATTCGGCCGATTGAAAGAAAGCTAATTCGAAAAGTGAGAGCAAAACCGATGGCCAGATGACCCCGCTGCCAGATCGGTCAATTAAAGGGTGAATGTTCCGAAGTTACATCTAAGTACCGTTAGTGTCAAGCAAGAGTAAGACCAATTGCGGCGTTAAAAATCGCGAATTATGAAAGTTCTGGTTATTGGCTCAGGTGGCAGAGAGCATGCAATTTGCCACGCATTTTCTAACAGCCCAAAAGTGTCCAAGTTATACTGCGCAAACGGGAATGCAGGAATATCTCGAATCGCGGAATGCGTTTATCTATCGCCGACCGATATCCCAGGATTGCTCGATTTTGCTTTAACAAACGCCATCGATCTGACCTTCGTTGGCGGCGAGTCCTCGCTGGCCTTAGGTATTGTAGATGCATTCCAGTCAAGCGGACTGCGGATCGTCGGGCCGTCGCGTGCGGCAACTCAATTGGAATCAAGCAAGGCATTTGCCAAAGATTTCATGGCCCGACACGGTGTGCCAACCGCAAAATACGCCACTGCGAACTCGCCGATGGAAGCGGTCGAGCTACTTAACCGTGGTGAGTTTGGCGATGTTGCAACACCGGTCGTTGTAAAGGCTGACGGCTTGGCGGCCGGAAAAGGCGTAGTTGTCGCAAAGGATCGGGCTGAAGCGATCGCAGCAATTGACGACATGGCATCGTTGGTCGGTGAAGATGCCGCGGAAAAGATCGTTCTCGAAGAGTGTCTGTTCGGCAAAGAGGTCTCGCTGCTGATGTTCGCTGATGGCGACGATTACGTGCTAATGCCGCCAACGCGTGACCACAAACGAATCGGCGAGGGCGACACGGGCCCGAACACCGGCGGAATGGGGACGATCACTGACGCCGGCCTTTTGCCCGGTGATGAGATCGAGGACATCAAAGAATCGATCATCGAACCAACCTTGAGAGGTTGTGTGGACGAGGGGTTCCGATTTCGCGGAATACTATTTCTCGGGTTGATGATGACCGAAAGCGGGCCAAAGTTGTTGGAATACAACGTCAGGTTCGGAGACCCTGAAACGCAGGCGATACTTGTGCGACTCAAAACCGACCTTGTCGATATCTGCGAGGCAATGTTGGATGGAAACCTCTCCAGTCTGGACGTAGTTTGGCGGCGGGGCAGTTCGGCATGTGTCGTTCTGGCGGCAGAAAATTATCCTGCCAAGCCACGCACTGGCGATCTGATCTCAGGGATCAAAGCGGCGTCTGAAGTTCCGAATGTTTCTGTCTTTCACGCAGGAACCTCGGCATTAACAGTAGACGAATATTATACGGCGGGCGGCCGCGTGCTCGGTGTCACGGCCGTCGGAGATACTCTCGATAATGCACTTGCGACCGCCTATTCAGCGGTCGCAAAGATCAGTTGGAATGGTATGCAGTATCGCCGCGATATTGGGCGAACTTAGTTATTTTGGTTCAGGTTTGCTGCCTGAGAAGGGAATATTACCTAAACCTTCAAGAATTAATTCGCCTGAGATCTTGCCGTCTTTGACACTGCCGGAGATCGTGCCTGCAAACGACTGACCCTGAGCATTTACGACGACCTTACCGCTAAACGTATCGCCCGTGATCTTGATCTCGCTCAATGGCGAATCGCCAAGGTCGGTCGAAATGAGCCCTTTGTGGCCGTTGGTGTCTTTTTCGAAGTTAAGCGTGCCGCTAACATCCTGCCCAGGAGCCGCGAACACGACGTTCCATTTCGCCACGACCGGGCTTTCTGCATCAGTTCTTTGAGCCGAAGCCGCCAAGGCAAAAGTTGCGATAAATAGTAAAGATAAGATCAAGTTTGTTCGTTTCATAAATTCCCTCAACTGAACGAAATTTTAGCACAAAGCTCAACGGTTTCAATTTTTCGTCGGTCGTCTTACCAAAAGTATTCCGGACATTAGAGTGTTGGTTACAAGCATTGCTCCGGAGTGAAGGGAGGTTGCAATGTTGTACGTCTCGAGTGAAAGCAACGAGAAGATGTGGCGTACGACATTGGCTCCGTAGAGAAGCTTGGCCTCTGTTTTTGGTTCGCGCCACGCCTTTCTCAAAGTCGGCATGAATGCAACGACGTCGATACCGACGGCTATCAGCACGGACGCGGTCGGATCCTTTGTAACAAACCAAAGGGCGATACCGACGAGTGAGAAAATTAGGAAGACGGTGTCGATCGTAGTTCGTTTTGAGTAGCCATATTTCAGCGACAGAAAGAAATTCAGGAGCGAGAACAGCTCGTTCAATGCAGTTGGCAAGGCTCCGACGCCTGCGCCGCTGGCAAATTGCCCCGCAAGCACGATGCCCGTCACCACCGACCAGACAAACCATGTGTAAGAATGCGGCTTCACACGGCCTCGAATGATGTCGATCGAATACGAGACGTTAGCCACAATGACTAACAGTCCGGCAACGATCGCAAATGTTTCTTTCACAGTTTTGTCACGCTAATATGTTGTCGCCGGTAGCATATCAATTGCCTGCGACGGCATTCATTTTCTTCGTGAATTCGGTCGCATCGCTTGCAAGGCCATTCTTTTGACAGAAATCCGCGAGCTTTTTATAGCGATCTTTTGGCGTAATGTCTGATATCCACGCGATCTTTGCCATACATTCGGGGCACGCGTCGATCGGGCGACGGTCGGTTTCGCCGAGGTGGTTTGTGCCGCTCATCAGGCATTCGTATTTTGTACAGTGCCACATCGAGAACATATGGCCTGTTTCGTGAGCGGCGATCTTCAATGTTCGTCGGAGAAATTTGCTGTAGTCGGCATTGTCATCGAGCCTCGCCAGCGACCAAACACCGACGCGGCTTTCTAAGCTAGCCTGACCGAAAACATAGCTCTTCGAATCGTCAGGATAAAGGTCGTCAACAGTGAACGCGATTAATGCCGCCGCGTCCGCAGGCAGCATCGGTTTGAGAATGTCGTTTAAGATATGACCTGTTTTGATCTGATGCGTACGCGTGAATTTATTCTGGCGCACGTTTGGCCAAACCGCTCGTAACTCGCGAGCCGCCAATTTCTCGACCTTCAGATCATAAAACGCCGCGAGATACCCAACACTCGCGTCGATGATCTTGTTCTGTTGCGGAGTGAATGTTCCGAGTGGAAGAACGTAGATCGTCTGACGCTCTTTCGTCGGTTTCGTCGGATCGCTGTCGAGATACTGCTCAAATGTCTGCCCCGGCTCGTTGTTAGACCCAAGCCAATCATAAGCCTCAGGCTTGCCCATCGGCTCAAAAAACGGCTCGACCTTTTTCATCGACTCGCGAAGTTCCTTTAGCTCCTTCTTGGCCTCGCGCGCGGCGGACATGTTCGCCGCGGGCCTGTCGTTGGGTGACTCCGCCGAGCAACACGTTAGCAATGTGCTACTCAGCGCCAGAATCGCGATCGATCTTAGGTTCACGATTGTTTCGGAAGAGAGTACGCCTTTGCCCAATCCAAGAAAGACTTTACCTTCGCTCCGTTTGTATTGAGCCAGGTTTCCGCTTCCTTATTCTTATTGTCAGTTAAGAAAAGTATCATATTGCCAAATGCTTCGACATGACCTGCTTTTTTCATGTCGGCCATATATGGAATGTAGGTGCGGCCGACGAAGGTCTTTTTCAATTTCTTGTCTTCGTCAAGTATTGCGATGAGCGAGCTGATACCGTCAACGTACAATTGGTTGTCACTTTTGTCTTTGTCATCATCGCCGCGAACCGTCGTGATCGTTCCAAGAATAAGGCTGAATATCCCGAAATCACCTTCGTCCTTCGGAGCATTCAGATCGAGGAATATTGTTGTGTTCCCTGTTTTTGGATCCTTTGTTGCAGGTTTTAAGATCGAATTAAAGATCTTCAAGGATTCGGTAGCACGGGCTGTGTTGTATTCAAGCGGAAGGAATCTCGAAGCCGCGAGAAGTGCCGGCACCTTGTGCTGTGTTCCGTTAAATAAGACAGACAGGAGGAAGTGTGGGCTAGCGTATTCAAAACTATCGGTGGCCGCAGACTTGGCAGCCTCCTTCGCTTCTGCGTATTTCTTTTGGCGGAAATAAGTTATCGCAAGATTGAACGACAGGCTTGATCGGTAGCGGCCAAACTCTTCTTTGTCTTTCAACTGCTTGAGGCCTTCTTGATACAGTTTGATAGCTTCTTCGGGTTTCCCAGTATCATCCAAGCGGTTCGCAATTATCACATAAAAAAGCGGCAATTCGGTGGATTTGTACTTAGTGCCTTTGTATGCCAGTTCGACGGCTGCGTCTTTTTCACCCTTGTTATCAAGGGACAAAGCCAACTCGTACATCGCTCCAATACATTCCGGGCATTCGGCGAGTATCGACTTGTACTTTGCGATCGCTTCGTCGTACTTTTTCTGGTCGTGCAATGCCACGCCTTCGTTGAGGGTCTTCTGTTGAGCCGCATTCAACGGTGTTGGGACCAGCGTTGGCGTTTCGATCTTCTGACCGTAGGCGGAAACAGCGAATGTGAATGCAATGATACCGACAAGGATACTTCTTTTCATTTGATCTCCGTTAAAGCTGAAATAATTAGATGCTTAATGGCCTCAAATTGTTCCAATTCGAGGGGAATATATTTCAAAATTGAGAAACGCTATCTACATATGACACGAAATTGCGCTTCATCTCGCCAAAAGAATCGCCGCCAAACTTTTCACGCATTGCGTTGGCAATTACGATCGCGAGCATTGCTTCGCCGATGACTCCCGCGGCGGGGACGGCGGTGATGTCTGAGCGTTCGAATGCTGCGTCGCTCGCGTCTTTCGTGTCGATGTCGACGCTTTGCAAAGCCTTTCGCAGCGTCGCGATCGGTTTCATGTAGCCGCGAACGCGGAGTTCTTCGCCGTTCGTGATGCCGCCTTCTAGGCCGCCCGCACGGTTTGTTGCTCGAGAGAACGAACTGCCGTCGTGTACGATCTCGTCATGTACTTTTGAGCCGGGCCGTTCGGCATTTGCGACGCCTTCGCCGATCTCGACGGCTTTGGTTGCATGAATGGACATGATCGCATGGGCGATGCGGCCATCGAGTTTGTCTTCCCACGAAGTGTGCGATCCCAAGCCAACCGGCAAACCGCGAGCGATGACCTCGTAAATGCCGCCGAGCGTATCACCATCAGCCTTGGCGGCGTCGATCGCAGCGATCATCAGTTGCTGGGCGTCGTCGTCCGCACAATTGAGCGGCGTGTCTTTGGGAATCGCCGCGACTTGGTCGAACGTTGCAGTTATCGGAGTCTCCGGAACGCCGCCGAGTTGAATGACATGACTGCGGACGTCGATGCCGAATGCTGCAAGTAGCTGTCTTGCGATCGCACCACACGCTACACGAGCCGCCGTCTCGCGTGCCGATGCTCGCTCGAGAATG
Organism: Blastocatellia bacterium; assembly: GCA_016789145.1. Lineage (GTDB taxonomy): Bacteria > Acidobacteriota > Blastocatellia > Pyrinomonadales > Pyrinomonadaceae > OLB17. Next base: position 19,569 of record JAEUQI010000017.1, read on the forward strand.
TCGCGCAGATCGCGTGTCTGATACTTCTGCCCGCCCGCCAGGTCGGCGTGGCCCGGACGTGGCCTTGTGACGATTCGTGGATTCCTAGGTTCAACCTCCAACGCTTCTGATGACATCACTTCTTCCCAGTGCACAAAGTCGTCGTTCTTTATCATCAACGCTATAGGCGAACCGAGAGCTTTGCCGTGACGCACGCCAGACAGTATCTCGACGGTGTCCGTCTCGATCTTCATACGCCCGCCGCGGCCGTAGCCCTGCTGGCGACGCCAAAGCTCGTGGTCTATTGGGTCAATGTCGATCGTGAGGCCCGCGGGCACGCCTTCGACGATAGCGATGAGTGCCTTGCCGTGCGATTCGCCTGAGGTTGTGAATTTGAAGTGCATTGGTGAAATTTTACCGCAGATGAATGCAGATAGACACAGATAAAACGATTTCTTATTTGCGTGTATCCGCGTTCACCTGCGGTTGATTTTTTCTTTTGCGGAAAACGATGAGCCCTATTGCCGCGATGATAAGCAGGCCGCCGAAGCCGGTTTGCGGCGGCAGAGTTTCGCCGAGGACGAGCCAGCCGATGACGACGGCAAGTAGCGGTGTGACGAGCGAGATCATCATTGCCTTGGTCGATTCGACCTTCGCGAGCAGCCAATAGTAGAGCCAAAACGCTGCGACCGTGCCTAGTACAGCCAGATACAGGACACAGAGAACTGCCTTCAGTGACCAATTGAATGCGAGTGGATTTCCTTCGCGGATGAGACTGTAAATGATGATCGCCGGAAGGCCGCAGAGCATTTGACTAAAAACGAGCGTCGCAGGATGAATGTCAGCGGCCTTTGCCTTAACTAAGATCGAGGCCTGCGCAGCTGCGTACGCACCAACCACGATCGCCGCGCACCCTGCGAAAGCCATCAAGTTATCGACCTTTAACTGATCGAAGAAGATAACCGCAACCCCAATGATCCCAACGCTCACCGCAACGATCTTCTGAAGCGTGATCCGCTCGTTTGGAAGCATTAGCCAAGCCAATATCAATCCGAATACCGTAATGGTCGCCTGCAGAACTGCGGCAAGGCCCGATGTGATATATTGCTCGCTCCAAAACACGAGCGAATAGTTGATCGAAAACTGCAGAATGCCCGTGATCGCGATCAGCTTCCATTCAGCGGACGTCTTTGGCATAGCGATCCGCTGAAGTTTGATGACGACCGCAAGCAAAGAAACAGAAACCAAAAACCTAGCCGCCGCGAATGCCATCGGCGGGATGTCATCCAGCCCAACCTTGATAAAGATCCATGTCGTGCTCCAGATGAACGCTAAGATTAGCCAGACGGCGATCTTCATATTAACTTTGCTCGTAGAAACTCAGACTCGATTCGCCTTGCTTCACTATTCGCCAACGGCGTATTGAGCCCGTTAGGTCGGGCAAAGGATGTTTCGTGTGGTGTTCGACAATGAGCAAGGCATCGCTGGCTAGCAGCGTTCTATTTGACCCGAATTCGTGCATCACCAGTGAGTAGTCAGAGTCATACGGCGGATCAAAAAATGCTATATCCCAAGGCTTTTTATGTTCGCGTCCAGCAAAGGTTTCGGCTTCGACGGCAAGTATCTCGGTTGCATCGTCGGCAATCCCGAGTTTGTCCAGATTCTCTTCGATCAACGCACACGAGCGTTTTGAGCGATCGACGAATGTAACGAACGCCGACCCACGCGAGATCGCTTCGATACCAACCGCGCCTGTTCCGGCACAAAGGTCCAGAAATCGAGTTTCCTCGTCGATACGAGGAGCGATGATATTGAACAGGGTTTCGCGAAGCCGATCGGACGTCGGCCGCGTTTTCAGATCCGGCGGGCTTTTGAGCACACGGCCTCGAAATTCGCCGGCAATTATTCGCATAAACCTTAGTCTAAAGAACGAAACAGAAACGAGCAATTCCACTCTATGCAATGCTGCCGAGGCTTACATTTTTGTGGGAACGTGCGGTTTTGACTAGTTCGGTGGTTTCGGGCGAAAGGCGTTTTTCGATGGCGTAGAACTCGGCTTCTTTCTTTGCTGTCACTAAAATTTCAAGGTCGCGGACGATGTTTGCTAGCTTGAATGTGCGAATTCCGGACTGCCGCGTGCCCAATATCTCGCCTTGGCCGCGAAGTTCCAGATCTTTTTCAGCGATGAGAAAACCGTCCGAGGTTTCCTCCATAATGCCGAGGCGTTCCTTGGCAACGGCAGTGCGTTTGTAATCTGCGAGCAAGACACAATAGCTTTGATCGGCTCCGCGACCGATGCGTCCGCGAAGTTGATGCAATTGCGACAGACCAAATCGCTCGGCGTGTTCGATGACCATCAGCGACGCATTCGGAACATCGACGCCGACTTCGATCACGGTCGTTGAGACGAGAATATCTAGCCTTCCGCCGACAAATTCGCTCATCACGGCTTCTTTTTCGACAGGCTTCATTTTGCCGTGCAACAGCCCGACCGTGTATTGCGGAAAAATGTCGAGACGCATTTTGTCGTACATCGCGGTTGCGGCCTTGAGGTCCATTTTCTCGCTTTCTTCGATCAGCGGATAGACGACATAAACCTGACGGCCAAGTTTGATCTCACGTTCAATGCCGCGATAGACGCCCGCACGTTTGTCTTCGCCGAGGACGACGGTCTTGACGGGCGTGCGGCCCGGCGGCAGTTCGTCGATGATCGACACGTCGAGGTCACCGTAAACCGTCATCGCCAAACTACGCGGGATCGGCGTCGCCGTCATCACCAAAATGTCAGGGTCGCGGCCCGCTTTTTTGAGATGTGCACGCTGCAATACGCCGAAACGATGTTGTTCGTCGATGACTGCGAGAGCCAGATCTTTGAACTTCACGGCGTCTTGTATCAATGCATGCGTGCCGATGACGAGATCGACAACGCCGAGCTCTAGGCCGTCGCGGACACGACGTTTTGCGGCGGCTTTCATGCTGCCGGTCAGCAGTTCGATGTGATATTCGGTGCCGGCGAATAGCTTTTTCGCGTTGCGAAAATGCTGCTCCGCCAATATCTCGGTTGGAGCCATAAAGGCGGTCTGATAGCCGTTTTCCATTGCCGCAGCCATCGCAAGAAACGCTACGATGGTCTTGCCGCTGCCAACGTCTCCTTGGATCAGGCGATTCATCGGATGATCGCTCTTGAGGTCCGCAAATATCTCGCCGATCACGCGTTTCTGAGCGTCAGTAAGTTTGAATGGCAGCATCTCGTTCAGACGCTTTTTAGTTGCGTCCGAGACCTCGATGACCGAACCTTTCGGTTCGCTCGTCCGCTCGCATCGAAGCAATTGCATTGAAAATGCGAGCCAGAAGAACTCATCAAAGATCAGCCGCCGCTGAGCGGCCGAACGGAACATTTCATAGTCCGCGACACTAGCTTCGTCAGGCGGAAAGTGCACTTGAACGAGTGCGTCGAGCCGCGAAATGAGGTTGTGCCGCTCGATTAGTTCGGTCGGAAGTTGATCTTTACTCGTTCGATCTAGCTGCTGACAAGCGGCATAGATGATCTCTCGCAAACGCTTCGTCTGAAACGGCCCGAGTTTGCGATAAACAGGAACGCAGCGCGCGGTATGAACAGTCGAGAACTCAGCGCTTGAAGTGTCTTCGGCGAGCTCGTCGAGTTCGTCGGCAGACTCTTCGGTATCGGTGTCAATAACCTCAAGTTCCTCAGGTTTTGCAGTTTTCAATGCAAATGTCCCTTTTCGGTCGTCAAATTCCCAAGTCCCGTACGCGACGAAACGCGTTCCGCGTTTGAACCTGTTCGTTTGATATTCGAGGATGTGCTTGGCGTTCTTGCCCGAGATGAACCATTTCACAACGACGGGCCGATGCTGATGCTCTTTGTCGCCGCCGACTATCTCGAACAGATACAACGGCGGTTTCCAGCGCTCGCGGTTCTTGCCGACCTGAGCACCGCCGGCCGTTCGCACATAGATCTCGATCGCCGCGTCCATGCCGTCGCGAAGCTCGTCTATCGAGATGAATTTCGAACGGTCCTCATATCGAGCAGGGAAGTAATGCAGCAGATCGTCGACCGTCACCTCCTCAGCCGTTGCCCGCGACGAATGCGGGGCCAACGCCGCCGCTAACTTCGCAGCCATAACCGTACCAACGCCCGATATGCCGTGGCGATGGAGTTCGTGGACAGGCGTGTCGAGGCTAATTGGCATACAGACCTACCGTGAAATCGGTTCTTTCTTACGATTTAGACGCTTGAAGATGAACAGTTCTAAACCAATTATTAAGGTCAGGGCTAGAAGATAAAATACTCCGAAATTGAGTTGGAAGAAAAACTCAAGCATATCTGGGTCTCCTTCATAGCCACAGCATTGACCGATCCGAGGTTCAACCCAGCGGCTTTGATGATAGAAGAAGACTGCGAATGCTATTATCGCGGTCAGTACAATTATCGAAACCTTTGAAAGCGTTTTCATCGTCATCTAGACATCAAGCGTAAATGGATTGAAATTCGTGTCGCGGTCGAAGTAGTCTTCGTGTTCAGCTCGTTTTAGGTAGCCGACGATGATGTACGTGAACGGCGTGGCGACGACTTCCCAGAGGACTTTTAGGATGTAGTTTCCGATCATGACGGCGATGACTTGCTCGGTCGGCCATGTGCCTAGGAACGCGATCGGATAGAAGATGATAGTGTCAACGGCTTCGCCCGCGAAGGTCGAGCCGATGGTTCGCATCCAGAGGAATTTGCCTTCGGTCAGAAGTTTGAGCTTTGCCAGCACAAACGAATTTACAAACTCACCGGCCCAAAACGCGAGTAACGACGCGAGTACGATCCGCCATGTCTGCCCGAAGAGCATGTTGATCGCCTCGTTCATCTCCGGCGACATCTTCGGCGACGGCGGCAGGCTCGTCACAACGAACGCCATGAACGACGCAAATATCAGCCCACCAAATCCCGCCCAAATTACGCGCCGCGAGCGTTTATAGCCGTAAACTTCGGTCAGAATATCCCCAAACAGATAGCTGATAGGAAAGAAAAGCACGCCCGTTCCGAATGTGAACGCTCCGTACCAAGGCAAATTGACAAACGTTGCCTTAGGCACACCGATCAAATTCGCACACAGCAACACCACCACAAACGCCGCCATGATGAGGTCGAAATATTTGAATTGTCGTTGCTGAGTCATTGGTAGTAGGATTCTACCAAATATACTAACAAATCGAAGAAAACTAGGTTGCCGAAGTACCGATCACTTCAGTAAAACCATCTTCGCAAGATCGATACCGTCGAGTGTGCGTTGACTATTCTCTATCCGGTCAACGTAACAGAAATCGCAATCTCGCTTGTCGGACATTGTAAGCCTACTACGCGCCGCGAACCGGCGCCGATGAACGAATACCTCGCCAAACTCCGCCCGCCCTCGACCGATTCGAGCAGAAACGAATCGCCGTGCCGCGCCGACAGCTTCAAATAGACCGCCAAAGGCGTCAGCAGATCGGCGGGCATTGTCACAACGACTGGCGTTACGATAGTTCTTTGGCGTGAGCTCTCTTCTGACATTCTTTATGAATTGCCACTAGCTTTAGCTAGTGGACGAGTATGGCCTATGACTCCTCAGCGGCTTTAGCCGCAACTGTTTGTTTCGGCTAAAGCCCTAAGATCTTGCATTCAGCTAACCACTAGCTAAAGCTAGTGGCAACTTATGAAGACCAATCAAAAAACGCCGCCCGAGTTGTCTCAAGCGGCGTCCGGTCAATTTGGTTTTGCGTAAAGGAAACTACTACTTCCTCGCAAATGAACAAACCTCACCCGACGCCCCGGCGTGCCACCAACCAAAGTCGGCTCGCCAATCTGTCGCAAACGAAAAGCTTGTCCCTAAAAACTTCATCGACTCCATTTGTAACAAACACCACCAACTTTCGCAAGGCCGAGAGAAATTATGCGAGTGTGATGTGAACAGAGGCGTGTCAATAATGCGGCGGTTTGGTTCGAAGGTATGAAGTTCCCAACACAAATAAAAAGACCGCAAGCCCCAAACCCACGGCCTTCTATCTTTTTGGTATCGATCAACATTGGCGTTCAGCGACCGCATCAATATAATCTTCCGACAATTCAACCTCGGAAAAAGGTCCATCGCCCAAATCGTCGAACTGCGGTAGATCAAACCTTACCCAATAAAAGATCTTCTCGCCCATTGGGGTTACGACCTTTCTACAGCAGTCGTCGAACCATCCATTTTCAAGCATTTGTACTTCACACGGTGGACGAATGATTACACCGGTTTCTCCTCGAGCCCAAGTGAATTCTCGGGATACTCGAATTCTCTGATTTTCGAGAAATCGCTTAGGCTGATTGACCATACAAGGTTCGGGACAGGCTCACTTTGCTACCTTCCACAAATAACTGGAAGCTGGCTACCGATATAGTGATTCTCTTCAGGGTTGAACATATCGGGACGGCGATTGTTTGATGCAAGTACTTTACGATTGGTTTCGGGGGCGTGTCAATAATGCGGCGGGGTTGGGCGAAGATATGAAGCTCCCAACACAAATAAAGTGACCGCAAGCCCCAAACCCACGACCTTTTTTCGTTTCGCTGACGAATATCAAACGTCTGCTACAATGATAACACCTCCGCCCCAAGACGGCTGGAATCGAATTCGGAAGCGCGATGTCAAAGGGTGCCGCTACGTGAATCAGAAGTCGGTAGTTGGAATTAGAAGATTCGCTGCGATACAAAAAAGACGAGGTAACGCATATGGCCATTAGTTTGAAGAAAAGCGGCACATTGATCTTATTGATCCTTGTGGGAGTTTCAAATCTTTCGGCTCAGGTGAAAATTACTGCAAAGGAATACGACGTTTACGCAAGTGTCTTGGAGGATATCTTTCAGGACAACCGAGTAATCCGCGCCGGCAAAAACGAATTCGTCATCATCAATCAAACGAAAGTCGATCCCGATTTGGAATTGCCTAAAAGTAGGAAGTACAGAAGCTTGGTCAATGACTTCAAACGCAAGAACCGCTTATCGGGGATCGTGGAAAAGAGATTTCCATCTGGAGCATACTCGGAATCCTATCAGTTGGTTTCTCAGGCCGAGATTGATGCTCTAAATAAAAAGGCTCGTCTCGAATATGAAAAACGATATGCGGTTGACAAACTGAACCCATCAATCGTGAATCCTGGCGGCTGGCCGTGGGCAACCTTTTATCAAACCTACCCTGATGCAAGCGGTTACTATTATCTGTCAAGAGTTGGCTTCTTCGGACAATTCGCAATTTTACATGTGAAGGCAAACCTCGGTTGGACGGGGTTTTCCCGCATTTACATTTTGAAGAGGTTTAAAGCCAAATGGGAAACGATTAGTACCAACGGAAGCGAATGGGTTTCATAAAAAGTTCGGTTCCAGAACTGTGTGAATCGGGCTCGGCCGTGCAATATCGGGCTTTTTTTTGCGCATTTAACATATTGGGACGGCGATTGTTTGATGCGAGTACTTTACGATTGGTTTCGGGGGCGTGTCAATAATGCGGCGGGCTTGTTCGAAGATATAAGGTTCCCAACACAAATAAAAAGCCCGCGAGCGTAATGTTCGCGGCCTTTTTTTACTGATCACTGATCACTATTCACTGTCCTGCGGATTCACGGTTATGGTGACGGCGTCGGACCAGACGCCGACGTGGGCGGAGGTTTCCAGAGGCGGACGCGGATGCGGATCTGGACGGGTCTGCGAGCTTCAGGAATATCTTTCACCTAGATCCAGGTATTTCTGCAAGGTTTCTTTAGCTATGACTGTTGCAAGTCCGCGGTCGTAATGGTGCCGGTTCCTTCGCGATCGCATCGTGGTCGCGGCGAAGCCAATAGGAACAATGATCGGTGCAGTGATCGGTGATGTCATGAAAAATGCCCTCACTAGGCGCAAAAGCGGTGATCGGGGCAGTCACTTTTGGAGCAGCGTCGAGAAAACACCTCTACCACTTGAGGCATTTTCCGGTACCACTTTGCGGAAAGTACTGTACCACTTTGGCATGTTTCCGGTACTACTTTGTATATAGCTGTTACAGTTCCGGCGGCCGTCGAGAGGTTTTAGGTCGAATTGAAGTTAACGAGGAAATTCAGTCAAAAAAAAGAGATCGCCACTACGGGCGATCTCAATTTGAAAAAAAACTTGGAGATGACTACGCGATCGCGTTTACGTGTTTGGTCAGGCGTGACTTGTGACGTGCAGCGGTGTTTTTGTGGATGAGGCCCTTATTTACTGCCTTGTCGATGAGCGAGACGGTTGAGAGCAGAGTCTCTTCGCCTGCTTTCTTGTCGTGGGCGGCAACAGCTACACGCACCTTCTTGATCGAAGTGCGAAGTTTGCTGCGGTTGCTGCGGTTGATCTCGTTACGCTTTTCGTTCTGACGAACACGCTTTAATGCTGATTTATGATTAGCCATTTCTCTCTCTAACGTCCTAATTGGACAAACTCCAAATTCTAAGGATTTGCGACGGCTTTGTCAACCGCAGTCAGCGTTCGAAGCGTGCAACGATCGAGTGCATCACATCGACAAAGAACGTTACTATCGGCGGATACAGGAAAAACTCGGGCTCGAACTCGTTCGAGAACATCGAAGAAAGATACTGAGCCGGATAACTTGCGAGTCTGCTGATGGCTAGACCAACGCCGAGGCAGACGATCAGGCCGCCCAGGATAGCTCCGGCAGTAACCACCCGCGACATTGGGCGAGTTTTTCGCTCCGTGCCATCCAAAATAGATTCGTGAATGTCTTCTTCGGTATAACGAACAAAGCCGTCCTTTACGCGACCAATGATATGTATCACACCGGCAACAAAGAGCGAGACGATGATTATCTTTCCGATCACGCCCTGCAAAATAAAGATCCGAGGTTGCATCGCCGTCGCCAGAACACAAGTGATCATCAGCGATACGAGCGGAAAAACGGCACGTTGAAACGCGAGATTCTCGAGGCGTTCCTCTTCGAGCATGCGGTCGATGATGTCGTTGTATCGCTTTTCGACGACCATTTGCCGCCAACGCTGAGCATGGCGATTCGTCGATGTCAGAACGGTCTCGCTGCCGCTCAATGTCATCTCGCCGAGACGTTTATCGTATTTTGTGCGCTCTCTCGGATTGCCGAGAACTTCGTATGCCTCGGCGATCGCGGCAAACTTTAGGGCCGTTTCTTCACTGCCTTGGGCACTGTCAGGATGCAGTTTGCGGGCAAGGCGCCGATATGCAGATTTGATCTCCGCAGCCGACGCCTCCGGCGAAACTTTCAGGATGTCGTAATAATTGACCATCGCGGCGTGCAGGCAGAATGATAGCACAAACGCGAATCACATCATTTCAGGTCATCGATCTGAAGGCTGATCGGATATGCTCCGCCGAGTTTTACGGCATCGACGACACGAGCGACGGTGCCGTACGAGATCGTCTTCGGTGCTTTTACGAAAACAGTTCGCTCGGCTTTGTCTGGGAACGGTCGGCCGCTGTCGAGTGTGTCGTTTGAGCGAATGCTGCCGTTGGCGATCCGGTCTGCAAACACTTGCTTCAATCTTGCGACAAGCGGCTCGGTGTCGTTCGCGGACGCTATGGACGGTTCGAGATTCAGAGCGATACTTTCGTCAGACGTGACGGAAACGACGAGTGTGTTGGGATTCGGCGTGACAATGTCGGTCTTGTTCGGTTCGGACGGGACCTGCGATTTGAATACGGTCGGTTTCAGCGGTGTTATCACCATGAAAATGATCAGCAGAACGAGCAGAACATCGATAAGCGGCGTAACGTTAATTTCGGGTCGTGACATTGCAAACCTCCAGTGTTAATTGAACTGAACGTTTAGACACCGGGAAAAGTGGAAATGTTCCAAAGTTAAAAAAGCTGGGAAGTATCGGTTCCAAGGGAATCGAGCAGGGCAGTGGCTTTGGTCAGAGTTTCTGCGTATTCGGCCGCGGGGTCACTATCGATAACGATGCCGCCGCCGACGTTGAATGTGGCGACGTTGTCGCGAATGACCATTGTTCGGATCGCGACGCTCGTTTCGATGATGCGTTCGTTCGACACCAATCCCGGCGGCAGATACAGGCCGATACAGCCCATTGAAAGGCCGCGAGGCGTTGGTTCTAGCTCGTTGATAATACGCATCGTGCTTATCTTTGGAGCACCGGTGATCGAGCCGCAAGGGAACAAAGCTTTGAAAATGTCGGCTATCGAAGCGTCGTTTCGCAGTTTGCCACTGATCGTCGATTCAAGATGAAAAAGCGACGGAAACTCTCTGATCGCATGCAATTCATCGACATTGACGCTTCCAAATTCGCAAACGCGGCCGAGGTCGTTTCGTAGTAGATCAACGATCATCGTGTTTTCAGCGCGGTCTTTTTGGCTTGCCGCAAGCTCGTTTCGCAATCGCTCATCATCGTTAGCATTTACGCCCCGCGGCCGTGTACCTTTGATCGGCGAGGTCACGATTCTATCGCCTTCGATGCGAAAGAACAGCTCAGGTGAAGCCGAGATCACGGTCGAATCGCCGCGGTCAATATATGCGAGAAATGGAGCAGGATGCCTATCTCGAAGCCGTTCGAACGAATCAATTGCTGAATGATCGTCGCCGATGCTCACCGAAATCTGCTGAGTCAGATTCGTTTGATAGGTCGTGCCGTCGCGTATATGTTCTTTGACAACCTCGATGGCCGCAAGATATTCGTCTCGTGAAAAGTTCGCCGTTACCGACTTTTCAGTATTACGTTTTGCTGGGATTTCAACATTTTGTGACTCGCGATCAATTATTTGGACGCTTGGAAGCGACGCGAGATATAGTCCGGGTTCTGTTTTATGATGAGAATTATTTGTCAGACCGTTGATCCCAACGCCGGCGTCGTAGGAAAGTGTGAAAACGCAGGGAACATCCGCGTTCAGAGAGTTTTCGAGGCATTGGAGGATGCTGTCAGTTTCGTTGGCGGCAAAACGCGAGATTTGAGCTGGCGACGAAGCGACAATGGTTAGGTTTGAACCTGCGCTGGTGATGCCGCAACTGTCGAGGATCGCGGCGTTTGGGCCGAGTTCTAGGTTTTCGAAAATGTTGCCGGCAATGCTCACGATGGATTTTGATTCACATGATACCACTGAGGCATGCGTTGATTCTCGAACAACGACGCTTTTGATTTACGCAGCACGCCGTTTTCGCGTAATATGTTCGAAGCAATCCGCTAAACAAATATGAATTCCGAATCAAACCGCACATATAACCTTGTCCGAGGCCTGGGCCTTGTGGCTGCAATTTCGATAATTATCGGAAATGTTATCGGCACCGGCGTCTTTCTGAAAGCGCGTGTGATGACGTGTAACGTCGGCAGCCCGACTTGGGTGATGCTCGCGTGGGTGGCGGCCGGTTTGCTGTCCTTGGCAGGTGCCTTAACATATGCCGAACTGACGGCGATGAAGCCGAACGCGGCCGGGCCGTATGTGTTTCTAAGGGATTCTTACGGCAGATTATCGAGCTTTTTGTTTGGTTGGATGCAAATGTTCATTGCCAGAACAGGCTCGCAGGCGTCGGTCGCAGTAGTGTTTGCGATCGCTTTGAACGACTATCTTGGCGGCGGTTTGAAGCAGGTTCTGTTTGCGACTCCGTTGTTTGGATCGACGTTTGAGATCACGACGCTTCAGATCATTGCGATCGTTGTGATAGCGATCTTCACGACTTTGAATTGCTTGTCGGTATCGATGAGTGGACAGATCGCAACTATCTTGACGGGCGTCAAGATAGCCTTGGTATTGTTCGTAGCTCTCGGAGCTTTCCTTTTTGTTACGGGCGGCGGATTTAGCAATTTTTCGATGATGGCTGCGGGCGGCACATGCGAAGGCGTTGACGCTTCGGTTAGTTTCGGTTCGGCGGAATATAGCTTTATGGCCGGATTTGGAGCAGCGATGCTGGCGGCGCTTTGGGGCTACGACGGTTGGGATAATTTGTCGTTCGTCGCGGGCGAAGTCAAGGACCCGAACCGCAATATTCCGATCGCGATCATTGGCAGCGTCGTTCTCGTTATCGTGCTCTATGTTCTCGCTAACGCGTCTTACTATTACGTCCTCGACCCTAAGGCGGTGGCTTCGGTTTCGAAAGATTCGTCGGTCGCGATGACAGTTGTGAGCAAGTTTTTTGGAGGCGATGTTCTGAGTATGGCGACGGGTGTTGCCGTTGCGATATTTAGTGTTGGGCTGATGTTGTCCTCGCTGGGCACCTTGCATACTTCGATCCTGAGTGCCGCTCGTATTCCATACGCAATGGCAAAGGACGGCATGATGGTCGAGCCGTTCTCTAAGCTCTCCATCCAGTCGGTACCGATCAACGGCGTCATTTTCCAAGGCGTCTGGGCGAGCATTTTGGCGCTGTCAGGTTCGTTCGATACGTTGACCGATTATGTGATATTCGGTTCGTGGATATTCTACGGCCTGATCACTTCGTCGATCTTTGTGTTTCGTAAGAAGTATCCGGATGCCGAAAGGCCCTACAAAGCGTGGGGTTATCCGGTCGTTCCGATCATTTTCTTGTTGGTCACAGGTTGGCTGCTCGTAAATACGATGATGACCGCGACAACATCGTCGTTTATCGGCATCGGCCTGATCCTGCTCGGATTGCCCGTCTATTACCTTGTAAATAGGGGTCCGCAGACTGACGAAACGGAGGCTGAAGATGGAACCGAGAGATAGGCGCACAGGCGACGAACGTCGCGGGACGAAGCGTTTTCCGGTCGAGATAGATGTCGAATGGGAAGTCGGCGGCGTTCGTCAAGCGGGCGTAATGAATGACGTTAGTTTCGATGGCTGCTTTATCCTGAGTTCCGGTGATGTGCTCGATGGTGACGCTGTTCGAATATTCGTACCGCTTGCGGATGGGATGAAGGTGCAATTCGGCGGAAAGATAGCCAACCACGTGTATGAGATCGGATTTGGTGTAAGATTTGAGCCGCTTTCGGCTCCGCAACGGGATCTACTTGTGAATCTCGTACGTTCGACGAATCGCTAGCGTTCGGCGGCAATAGCGGCGAGAGCTTCGGCAGCAACCTCTCTGTCGTCGAAATGGAATTTCTCCGTTCCGATGATCTGATAATTTTCATGGCCTTTGCCGGCGATTATGACGACATCGTTCGTCGTCGCCGAAGAAACCGCCTTTTGGATCGCCTCGCGTCGGTCAGAAACCACGAGATATTCCGCATTTTCTGCCTTTACCCCAACCTCGATCTCGTCGATGATCTTTTGCGGATCTTCATTTCGCGGATTGTCGGAAGTGATAACAACAATATCGCTAAGTCTTCCGGCGACTCTGCCCATTGGTTCGCGTTTTGTCTTGTCACGATCTCCTCCGCAGCCGAACACCGTGATAACGCGGCCGTCAGTCAAACTTTTCGCTGTTTTCAATGTGTTCAATAACGCATCGTCCGTATGTGCATAATCAACGACGACCGCAAAGTCGCCATCATGCGTCACGCGTTCAAATCGTCCGGGCGCACCGACGCACGTGGCTAGCCCGCGTTCAACCGAATCAAGGTCATGGCCCAAAGCCAAAACTGCAGCCGTAGCCGTCAACATATTGTAAACGTGAGGTTTACCGACGAGCGGCGAGGTGATACGGCGTTCGCCGGCCGGCGTCTTCAACAGAAATGAAGTGCCCCGAACCAGCGAAACATCGATCTCAGTCGCCGTCAGATCTGCGTCGGTATCGATGGCGGTAGTTATAACCTTTTGGCCTCTCGCTGAAAGATCAGCAACGAGCGTGCGTCCCCATTCGTCATCGATATTGACGATGCTGACCTCAGGCGTATCACCGAGACGTCCGTCGAAGAGCTTTTTCTTTGCATCGAAATACTCTTCCATCGTCTCGTGATAGTCGAGATGGTCGCGTGTTAGGTTCGTGAAGGCAGCGATCTTGAATCGCAGATCGTCACATCGATGTAGATCGATCGCCTGTGACGATGCTTCCATAACCGCGATCGTGCAACCTGCGTCGATGGCTTCGCCGAGGAAACGGTTGGTGTCAGAGGCTTCGGGAGTCGTGCGAACGGCCTCTTCACTGCGTTCGCCGATCCGATATTCGACCGTAGTTAACATCGCGACCTTCTTTTCCGCTGCCACGGCAAGAGCGTAGCAAAGATAGGTCGTGGTCGTTTTTCCATTCGTTCCTGTTATGCCTACAAGGTCGATATTGTGCGATGGTTCGCCATGAATAAGGTTTGCCGCTTGAGCAAGAGCGGTTCGAGCATGCGGAACCTTTAGCCAAGCTCCCGAAAAATCTGCTTCGGGCTCAAATTCAGAGATAATGCCAACCGCCCCACGCCGCATTACGTCCTCGATGAATCGGTGGCCATCGACAGTTGAGCCCTTGATCGCGGCAAACAACGTCCCCTCGCGAGCGGCACGCGAATCGTGAGTCACGTCTAATGCAATGGCGTTTCCATCGCCGAAAAGCTGAGCCTTTAGCCGCGTTGCAACATCCTGAATAGTTACGGTGTTCTTCATCGAAAAGCTGAATTATACGACACGACAATATATTTTCACGAACATTGACGCCTGAAATTCGTTAAAGTGATAGATACGGAGGTCGCAATTATGAATATTCTGAAACTTATCCTCGGCGGCATCGGCCTGATCTTTGTCGGAATGCTAGCACTATGGCTCCTTGGTTGGGTTGGAACATTGCTCTGGTACGGTTTCTGGCTCGCTTTGTTTGGCGGTGTCGGTTACGGCGCATATCGTTTGTTCGTAAAGGCAGAATCGAAGGTTCTGGGTTCCGATCCACACGCAGGCCTTGGTACCGGCGACATCAATATGTCGTGGGATGAGTACGACAAAAAGTATCTGCACAAGTAAGTCAGAACCGCCTACGTAAGTGGGCGGATCAACGTTATGAATTTCGCTTCGCCGGTTTGACGGGGTACTTTCCCTAATATTATCCTCGTTACTTACCTTTAGAGCCGTCCGCTGACGCAGGCGGTTCCGACATGCCGAGGTGGCGAAATGGTATACGCACTAGTCTTAGGAACTAGCGTCGAAAGACATGCGAGTTCGAGTCTCGCCCTCGGCACCATCATTTAATGAACGACACTCAATTCGAATTTGTCGTTAAAGGAAATCCGGTTGCTTATCGCCGAATTGGCGTGACCGGCGAATCCAAACTGCTAACTCGAGAAGGCGAGATCCCACTTGATCACGTTCTAAACCCTTTCACACACTTTTCGCTTCGGCTTACAAAAACCAACAACTGTCGCGTTTACGACTCCGAAGTTGTAGTTGAGAAAACGCGACCGTTGTTTTTCGCTGCATTTCGGCCAAGCAAATATCGCGTATTCGTTGACGGCCAGCTTGTCGCCGAGCACGAAGGCTGATTCGACTTTTCCCGCCTGCTTCGATATCCTTTTCCTTTTAGATGAAAACCGAAATCAAAGAGATATCACCTAGCCAACGCGAAATACATCTGCAGATCGATGCCGATGTCGTGAAGGCTTCATACAATAAAGTCAGCCAAAAATATGCTCAGCGCGCGAACGTTCCGGGCTTTAGAAAAGGCTATGCACCGCTAGATGTCATTCGTATGCGGTTCAAGGAAGAGATCAAAAGCGACGTACTGCAGGAAGTAGTTCCTGCTCAAGTCGCGGCGGCGATCCAAGAACACGATCTGAATCCGCTGGCTGAACCGCATCTTCATCTTGAGGACCACGAGACTGTCAAAGTGAACGGCAGCGAGCCGCTGAAGTTGCACGTTCACGTTGAGGTGATGCCCGAGATCGCCGAACCTAAGTTTGACGGTATCGAGGTCACTCGCCGTGTGAAACCGGTCACTGACGGTGAAGTCGAAGCTCTAATTAGCGAACGCCTCCAACGCGAAGCCGCTCTAATTCCTATAGAAGGACGCGCATCAGAAATTGGCGATACCGTTAACGTAGATCTTGTCGGCACCTTTGCGGATGACCCTGAAGGCCAGCCGATCACTGCCGACGGCATCGAGATCGAACTCGGAAGCGACGCGGTCGAACGTTCTTTTTCGGATAATTTGATCGGAGTAAGCGAAGACGAAGAGAAGGAGTTTACGGTCGAATATTCGGCGGATTTCACATCGGAAGCTTTGGCTGGCAAAACTGTCACCTACAAAGCGAAGGTCAACTCGATCGGCCGCACCGAACTGCCAGAGGCGAACGATGAATGGGCTCAAAGCCTGGATGAAGGCTATGAGTCGATGAAGGATCTTCGAACAAGGCTGCGTGCCGATATGGAGAAAATGGCTGAGGCTGATGCGGATGCTCGCGTTCGAAATGACGCTGTAGGCAAGATGATCGAAGCGAATCTTCTCGAAGTTCCCTCGTCGTTGATCGAGAATCAGGCCCGTAATCTGCTCAACAATTTCGCGTATGACATGCAGCAACGCGGTACGAACCTAGAGCAGATCGATGAGAAATTCATTCAGATGATCTACGGCAACATGCGACAGCAAGCGGAGCGAGATGTTCGCGGCGCCTTATTGCTCGATAAAGTCGCGGAGATGGCGAAAGTCGTGGTTTCGGACGCCGAGGTAGAGGAAGAGCTTGCGAAAATGGCCGAATACTATCGGACCGGTGTCGATGAGATCAAACAGTCGCTCGAAAAACAGGGCGGTGAAGATTCGATCAGGAACAATCTTAAGACCCGAAAATCTGTCGAGGCTGTGATCGAAAAGGTTAAGGTTGTGGATGGCGAGTGGATCGACCCAGAAGCAGCGGCTACGGCGGCAACTACGGAAGCAGGATCGGCCCCAAAGGAAGAAAAGCCTAAGAAGGCGAAAAAGCCTTCAACGAAGAAGGCTAAGGAAGCATAGGTTCCACGCCTGTGGAAAACTTACGGCTTGATTTTTGGAAAATTACGTGTAGAATCGGTTGTCATTGATGGCAATAGCCATATTTTCAACCATTTATAATTAGAAAGCTAAGGTACGGCCTGAACATATAGACAGGCACGAGGTAAGAACTGTATGGCATTGGTCCCAATGGTAGTTGAGCAGACGTCGCGAGGCGAGAGAGCCTTCGATATCTACTCCCGGCTTCTTAAAGACAGCATTATCTTCATCGGTACGCCGATCGACGATCAGATCGCGAATCTTCTCGTGGCTCAGCTCCTTTTTCTCGAAGCCGAAGACCCCGAACGCGATATCAACCTCTACATCAACAGCCCCGGTGGTTCGATCACTGCTGGTATGGCCATCTATGACACGATGCAGTTCATCAAAAATGATGTGACGACCATCTGTGTCGGCCAGTGTGCTTCGATGGGAGCATTGTTGTTGACTGCAGGTGCTAAGGGCAAGCGATTTGCATTGCCGCATTCGCGTGTTTTGATCCATCAGCCGTCAGGCGGAGCGTCAGGTCAGGCGACCGATGTTCGTATCATGGCCGAAGAGATCTTGAGAATGCGTAAGATGACATCGGAATTGATCGCTCTTCACACAGGGCAGCCGTTCGATAAGGTTGAACTCGACGTTGAACGCGATCGTATCCTAGATCCATGGCAGGCAAAGGAATACGGTCTGATCGACGAAGTTATCGAGCACAGAGACAAGTAAGTCGTACCTTATGAGCCAGTTTCGAAGACCGGAAGAATTGCTCGCTTGCTCGTTTTGCGGCAAGACACAGAACGATGTCCGCAAATTGATCGCCGGGCCCGGCGTTTACGTTTGTAACGAGTGCATTGATATCTGTAACGAGATCATCAATGACGATGAGAGCAACGAGATCTCAACGTCGCGCGTTTCGATCCCAAAGCCGCACGAGATCAAGGCTCATCTTGACGATTACGTGATAGGTCAAGACGAGCCGAAAAAGCGGCTTTCGGTCGCGGTCTATCAGCACTTCAAGCGTCTCGAGATGGCGAAGCGCCGCTCGGATATCGAACTGCAGAAATCAAATATTCTTCTTATCGGACCGACGGGAACAGGCAAGACCTTGCTTGCTCAAACGTTGGCTCGTTTCTTGAGTGTTCCGTTTTGTATCGTTGACGCGACAAGTTTGACAGAGGCTGGATATGTTGGTGAAGATGTCGAGAATATTCTGAATCGGCTGCTGCAGTCAGCCGGCGGTGATATCGAGAAAGCTCAACAGGGAATCATCTACATCGACGAGATAGATAAGATCTGCCGAAAGGACGACAATCCGTCAATAACACGTGATGTATCGGGCGAAGGCGTTCAGCAGGCGCTATTAAAGATACTTGAGGGCACCGTAGCGAACATTCCTGCGGGCGGCGGCAGAAAGCATCCGCAACAAGATTTTCATCAGCTTGATACCACAAATATATTGTTCATCTGCGGTGGAGCGTTCATTGGTCTTGAAAAGGTCGTTGAGAAGCGTTTCCGTAACAAATCTCTAGGTTTCCAGGCTGACATCAAGACGAATAAGCAGCGTCATAGCGAATCCATCAACAGTCTCGAACCCGAGGATCTAGTTCATTATGGCCTTATTCCGGAATTTGTTGGGCGATTGCCGGTCGTTGGCACTTTGCGAGAGCTTGACGAAGATGCCTTGGTTAAGATCTTGACTGAGCCGAAGAATGCGCTGATCAAGCAGTATCAGAAGAAATTCGAGTTTGAAAATATAACCTTAAAGTTCACGGAAACTGCGATCCGGGCTATTGCTCAACAGGCTTTCAAACGCAAGGTTGGAGCTCGCGGCTTGATGATGATCATGGAAGAGATCCTGCTCGAATCGATGTACCATCTGCCGAGTGAGAAACATGTAAGTGAGATCGTCATCACTAAGGAAATGATAGAACGAAAGGTTCCGGTCTTCGAAGTTTTATCAAGAACAGAAGAGGCAGCATAGTTAAGATTATCCGTTTTTCTGCAGCACGAAGTGTGGTGATCACATTTCGTGCTTTTTGCTTAATTAGGTAAGAAAAGAATACCGAAATAGTTCGTATGATTTGTAGAATTCCCAATCCCTTAGCTCTTTATACTTGCATAATTTGAACGCTCAAAAAATAGCCAAATAGGATGTTTGCGTTGTTGCTTTTGGTGCATCCATTTGCGTAAATATAGCTACACGAATAATTAGCTGTCTCAGAGCCACGTGGCCTGTCTGTTTCTATTATGCAAGAATTTTCTGACCAGTTTCCGTCCGACATTGAGCGCCTTCCAATGGTGCCGATCCGTGATGTTGTTATCTTTCCTTACACCAAGGTTGCATTCAAGATCGGGCGTACGAGTTCGGTTCGTGCTCTCGAAGCCGCAATGGCAGGCGACCGGACGATCTTTTTGGCGACTCAGCATGACGCCTCGGTCGACGAACCGGGACCATCGCAGATATTTGAGGTTGGGACCATTGGACGTATAGTTCAAGCTCAGCGTCAGGACAACGGCCAGATCAAGGTCGTGGTCGAAGGCCGCGAACGTGGCCGAAGCGTCCGTATCGATCAGGGCGAAGATGGAGTTTTTCTGGCACATGTGCGTGTGGTCCCTTCGATCGACGAATCCGGCTATCGAACCGATGGGCTTCTGCAGCGTTTGCACAGCCAGGTCGAACAGTTTTTGCGAGTTTCGCCAGACGCTTATTCGGATGCATTGAATGCCAGTTTACGCGGCGTTTCGGGCGGACAGATCGCGGACTCGCTTTCGTCCCAACTTCGAGTTAGTGTCGAGGAAAAGCAGCATTTACTCGAGACAACGTCGGTTCAAGAACGCCTGCAGATACTTGTCGACGCACTCGACGCTGAGATCGAAAAACGGCAGCTTGATAAGAATATCCATTCGCGAACCAAGAAAGCGATGGATAAGCATCAGCGTGAATATTATTTGAATGAGCAGATCAAGGCCATTCACAAGGAGCTTGGACGTAAAGACGAAAAGGCAGAACTCGAGGAATTAAAGGCCAAGATCACCGGTGCCGGAATGACGCAAGAGGCATTGGACAAGGCGATGCAGGAGTTTTCGCGACTCGAGGCAATGCCGCCGATGTCTGCAGAGAGCACTGTGAGTCGGAATTTCATTGATTGGCTCGTAAGCGTGCCTTGGAAAGATCGTTCCGACGAGATCAATGATCTGAACGAGGCTGAAAGTGTTTTGAACCAAGACCATTACGGGCTGGAGAAGATAAAAGAGCGTATCCTTGAATTTCTCGCCGTTCGTCAATTGGTCAAGAGTCCTAAGGGCACGATCCTTTGTCTTGTAGGGCCTCCCGGAGTTGGTAAAACCTCGTTAGGGAAATCAATTGCAAGAGCGACCGGCAGGAAGTTCGTGCGGCTCGCTCTTGGCGGCGTTCACGACGAGGCTGAGATCCGCGGACATCGTCGGACCTACATTGGTTCGATGCCCGGGCAGATCATTCAATTGATGAAGCGGGCGGGAACTGTGAATCCCGTGATATTGCTCGATGAGGTCGATAAACTCGGCCGTGATTACCGAGGCGATCCAAGCGCAGCGTTGTTAGAGGTTCTCGATCCTGAGCAAAACAACTCGTTTCGCGATCACTATCTAGATGTTGATTATGACTTGTCGCAAGTGTTCTTTATTGCCACCGCAAATGTGTTGCACACTATTCCACCGGCGCTGCAGGACAGGCTTGAGATCTTGCATCTTTCCGGTTACACGGAACGAGAAAAGAACGAGATCGCGAAGCAACATCTGATTCCGAAGCAGATCGAGAACAGCGGTATCGGCGAAGGCAGCGTTGCATTTACTGACGATGGCATTCTCGAGACGATCCGCCATTATACGCGCGAAGCCGGTGTACGAAATCTTGAGCGCGAGATCGGATCTTGTTTGCGCAAGGTCGCTCGAAAGTATGTAGCGACCGAAGACAAGGACGATTTCAAAGTCACTATCAATGCTGAGAAAGTGCGTGAACTGCTCGGGACTATCAGGTTTCGGAAGCAGGACATTGCCAGAAAGAGTGAAGTTGGTCTCGTAAATGGTCTGGCTTGGACTGAGGTCGGCGGCGATGTATTGCAGATCGAAGCAACACTCGTGAAAGGCAAAGGCGAAGTCACATTGACCGGCAAACTCGGTGAAGTGATGCAGGAGTCTGCGAAGGCAGCATTGACGTGCGTTCGCTCACGTGCAGAAGAACTAGGCATAGATCCGGCTGATTTCCGCGAGAAAGACCTGCATATTCACGTCCCTGAGGGTGCGATACCAAAAGACGGCCCTTCGGCGGGAATTACGATGGCGACCGCGATGGTATCGGCTCTGACGCGGCAGACGGTTCGACATGACGTAGCGATGACCGGCGAGATCACGCTTCGCGGCAAAGTTCTCCCGATCGGCGGCGTTAAAGAAAAACTGCTCGCAGCCCATCGTTTTGGTTTGAGAACGATCGTTCTATCGAAAGAGAACGAGAAGGATCTGGCCGACGTGCCCGACGAGGTCCGCGATGAGCTGACCATTCATACGGTTGATAGTATCGACGAGGTCCTTTCGTTGGCGATCGAAAAACCGATATTGCCCGAGATCGAATTGGGAGAGGACGTGCCAGCGGCAATATGGACGGCCGACGCTGCGCAGAATGACATCGTAGCGGCTGCAGACTAGATCGATGAAGGTCACGTCAGCCGAATTCATCAAAAGCGCATATACGCGTGAGCATTGGATCAACGATGGCACGCCCGAGATCGCATTTCTTGGGCGTTCGAACGTAGGTAAATCGTCATTGATAAATTCTTTGCTCGGTCGAAAGGGCTTGGCTCGCACTTCAAATACGCCCGGACGCACGCAATGCATCAATTACTTTCGGATAAACGATCAGTTCTATTTCGTTGATCTGCCCGGCTATGGCTACGCCAAAGTGTCGAAGATGATGCGAGCCGATTGGGGCGTGATGGCAGAGGAATATCTCTCGGCGAGCCCTGAGTTGAGGCTTTGTGTTCAGCTTATCGATTCGAGGCATCCGCCTACAAAGCTGGATATGCAGCTTTATGAATGGCTTGTACACAATCAGAAGCCGTTCGTTGTTGTTGCAACCAAATCCGACAAGATGTCGCAGAATGAGCTTTCGAAGGCGTTGAAGGTCTCACGCTCGGCGATGCCGTTGGCAACGCTGCTGCCGCATTCGTCAACAACCGGCCGTGGCCGTGATGAGATCTGGAGTGTGATCTCTGAATCAGTGAGATAAAAGTAAAGTTTTTAGTTGCTTTATCGTGTCAATTACTGTAAAACCTAAATATACCCTTAACTCTTTTGTTTCGTGGAAAGGCTTTAGAGCTTGTTTTTCGGGTATTACTGCAATCGTTCCATACAATTTTCTTCACTGATAATTCAGCTAAGCAAAATGGTCACCATACCAGAATTGAAGAATTTTGCGATTAAACATTAAACAACCAAACAACTGAACTCCCAGTTTAGACAACAATGGCTACAAAAACCTCTAACACGCGCAAGAGCCGCTCGGCTTCGAGCAATGGCGATGCCGCTGAAACACAACCTGAAGAATTGGAAACTTCGACAGAAGCACCAAAGGCCGCTCCGCAGCAGGAAAGCGAGATCTTGAATCTTGCCAAGCTCAAGGATATGTCGATCAGCGAATTGACTAGTATCGCCAAAGAGATGGGCATCGAAGGTGCGACCGGCTTGCGTAAGCAGGAACTTATCTTTAAGGTGCTCGCGGCTCAGACCGAAAAGAGCGGCCTTATCTTTAGTGAAGGCGTGCTCGAAACCTTGCCTGACGGCTTTGGTTTTTTGCGTGCTCCTGAATACAACTATTTGCCCGGTCCTGACGATATTTACGTATCGCCGTCGCAGATACGCAAGTTCGATCTTCGAACCGGCGATACGGTTTCCGGGCAGATCCGTCCGCCGAAGGAAGGCGAACGCTATTTTGCCCTGATCAAGGTCGAGGCGATCAATTTTGAAGCTCCTGAGCAGGCTCGTGAAAAGGTCTTCTTTGATAACCTCACACCTCTTTATCCTGATGAACAGCTCAAGATGGAGATACCGCACGACCCCGATAAGATCGCGGCTCGTGTTATCGACCTCGTGACTCCTATCGGCAAGGGCCAACGCGGATTGATCGTCGCTCCACCTCGTACAGGTAAGACGATGCTTCTCCAGACGATCGCCAACTCGATCACCGAGAATCATCCTGAAGTCGCTCTGATCGTACTGCTTATCGACGAACGTCCTGAAGAAGTTACCGATATGCAGCGGTCGATCAAGGGCGAGGTTATATCTTCGACATTTGACGAGCCGCCGACACGTCACGTGCAGGTTGCTGATATGGTCATCGAAAAGGCAAAACGCCTGGTCGAGCACAAGCGCGACGTCGTTATTCTACTCGATTCGATCACGCGTCTCGCTCGTGCTCACAACGCCGTCGTGCCGCCGTCAGGCAAGATCTTGTCTGGTGGTATCGATTCGAACGCGTTGCAGCGTCCAAAGCGTTTCTTTGGTGCCGCTCGTAACATCGAAGAAGGCGGCAGCCTGACGATCATCGCCACGGCTTTGATCGATACGGGCTCGCGTATGGACGACGTTATTTTCGAAGAGTTCAAGGGAACCGGTAACTCCGAGATCTATCTCGACCGCAAGCTTTCAGACAAACGTCTGTTCCCGGCGATCGACCTGCAGCGTTCAGGTACGCGAAAGGAAGAGTTGCTCATCGGCAAAGAAGACCTAAACCGTATTTGGGTCATGCGTCGCGTGCTTAATCCGCTTTCACCTGTTGAACAGATGGAAGTCGTCCTCGAACGCCTTGGCAAAACCAAGCAGAACTCCGAGTTCTTGGCGTCGATGCAGTCGTAACCAACACTCAATTTGAATTCACAATGACCGCGGTTTCGGCCGCGGTCATTTGTTTGAATTGCTCGAATTTATCCGGCCCATCGCGTCCATTGTCCCAACGATCTGACCGCCGTAACCGTCCCGCATTGATTCGCGATATTTCAGTGGGTCCGGGCATGTTGGTGTTGGCGGTACCGATAGAACTTTCGACGTAAATGTCTCTCGCCAACCAAATACAAAGCCTTCGCAGAATGTCGCACCGGATGGTACGACTTTCGGTAAACTATTTGAATTGGTTGTTGTGGAGCCAGCGGTCGCGTTCGCTACTGCATTTGCGGGCAGATTTGATTCGTTTGTACCCGATCGGTTTGTTGCGGCTCCCGCTGTGTTTGTAACGTTTGCCGACCTATTAGACGCGACGTTCGATGGAAGAGAGTTCGATGCCGTGCTCGAAGAATTAATGTTCCCAATGATGACGAGTAGCACTATAAATAAGGCGACGATCGCGCCGCCGACTGCTAGAATAGTTGTCAAAGGATATGCATTTTCATCGGTC
>JAEUQI010000180.1 GCA_016789145.1 Blastocatellia bacterium
TTCGAAAGGGACGCACGACGTTCGTAATTGCTCACAGGCTTTCGACCATACGTTCGGCGGATCAAATATTAGTTGTCGAAGCGGGCGAAATTGTAGAGCGTGGAACTCACGAAGAACTGGTCGCGATGGACGGACGTTACAAACAGCTTTATGATAAGCAGTACCGTTTCGAGCAAAATCTATTCGTAAATCCGGGCGAGGATTTCACCGGAACGCCCGGCGACCCGAACGCAAAGACAAAACTTTAAGGGAGAACACTTTCTATGGCCGAACAACAAACTTACGCAAACCACACACGCTGGTATCCGCTCGTGCACTTCGTCATATTTCCTTTGATCGTCATCAATCTGATCTGGGCGATAGTCTGCACTGTAATGTACTTTGATTGGTTCCGCGTGCAGTATCTGATCCTCTCGATGGGTACCGCGCTTTTGGTTTTTGCCTCTCGCCAACAAGCACTCATCGTTCAAGACCGTCTGATTCGATTTGAAGAACGTGTCCGTTATAGGGAAATATTGCCAGTCGAGCTTTCGTCTCGCTTCGACGAGATCGACGTTAATAAGATCATCGCCCTTAGATTTGCCTCGGATGCGGAACTAGCGGGATTGGTTCAACAGGTTCTTGAAGTTAAGCTGACAACCTCGAAAGAGATCAAGATGGCGATAAAGGACTGGAAAGGCGACTATTTGAGAGTCTGAATCTCGTCAGTTTCGCTCGCGGCTATCTCGGCGAGCAGCACTTCATTTAGAACCGGAAAACGGCCCAAGTTAGAGATAGCTCTGGCCGTAATTCTGAACATCGGAATGATGAACGGAACGAAATATATTTTGTTTCGCATCACGGATTGGTATGAGAATGTGCCGGCCGCCTTCAAACAACGCTGTAGCGTTTGGAGACGGAATTCGTAGGCGAATTCGGTTTCGTCGAGTTTTGGAAGCCCGAGAGTTCTGCGAACATCGATAAAATATCTTCGTTTATCAGCCAGCCATTCGGGCGACGGAAGAGTCGTTATCCTATCTAACAATAGGGAGACAAGATCATATGCCGGCGAACCGATGCGTGCGTCTTGGTGATCTATGATCCGCATCTTGCCGTTACGGTCGATCATTAGATTTGCCGCATGAAAATCGCGGTGACACAGCACCGACGCATACGATTCGAGATCGCGGGACAGTTCAAGGAACTCGGTGGCTAGCGCAGCATCTGTCGCAGCGTCCAGCGGTTCTCCCTTATAGGTCGAGAAATAGTGTTCTTTGAAGAAATTCAATTCCCACAACAATTTCTCTTCGTCAAATTTCAACTTTGATGCGATAGACCCTCGATCAAATGCAGATCTCGTTGCGGTTTGGATTCGAGCGATCAAGGATATCGCCTCACGCAACAATCTTGGATCATCATCGTCGATCATCGGTCCCATTACGTCGCGAAGGATCCTGTCGCCGAGGTCTTCAAGAACAATGATCCCGCGAGAGCCGTCAACATCAATGATCTTAGCAACAGGAAGATCAGAACTAAGAAAGAGATTTGTGACGTCAATGTAGGATTGAGTTGTAGGATCGAAGGATTCGGGATATACGCACGCGACCGCCGGCTCTCCACCAAAATCGATACGAAAATATTCGCGCGTCGAAGCGTCGGCCGTTAGCGGCTGAAACGCCTGAGAATGCCCACGAGTGGCAAGGTACTCTCTGATCTTTGTTGAGAGATCGCTCATCGCTAATTTAGAGGAACAATATAATTTTCGCCCTGGACATATCCTTTCAGTGCCTTTTCGGGGATCTCTTTGCAGTTGCGAACCATGTCGGCGTTAACTATCGCGGCGTTCTCAAAATGCTCGCCGTCCGGGATCGTGACACCGTCTGCGACGATCGTTCTGTAGAGATTGACACCATCGCCGATACGAACGTCATCCCAGATCACGCTATCTTTGATGCTCGCCATTCCGGACATCGTACAATTCCGACCAAAATGAACATCGCCGGATTTCATCATCGCTAGGCTGATGTCGAGATATCGTGGAATGGTCGAAAGCTCGTACCATTCACCGGCCGCCACGTGCGCCGCGATCTTGCCTCCACTTTTGATATACGGGATGTAGATATCAGTAACCGTGTCCGAAAATATCCCTCGAGGTACGAGGTCAAGCAGTGATGGCTCGACGATGTGGATACCGGTAAACATCAATGGGACCGGTATCTCGTGTTCGGTATCGCGAAGTTCGGCCTCGGTAACAGGTGTCGCGTGCGGACCGAATTTAGTTATGAAACCGTCATCGGAAACCTCAACGACCGTGAACTTTTCGCGTTTATGATTCTCCTTTAAGACCATCGTTGCCATCGCACCTGATCGCTTATGTGCGACGATCGCGGCAGCAATATCTATATCCGTAATGATCTTGCCGTTGATGATAACAAAGGTTTCGCCCTCGAGATGCGGACGAGCCAGATCTAGAGCACCGGCCGTTCCGAGTATTTCAGGTTCTTCTATCGTGTACTGAATGTTGACGCCAAAGTTGCTGCCGTCGCCGAGAGCATCAATAACAGATCGGGGTTGATGGTGGAGATTAACAACAATGTCTGTTAGTCCAAACTTTGCCACGTACTCAGCAACATAACCCACCAACGGTTTGCCGAGAAAGGGAATTGCC
>JAEUQI010000181.1 GCA_016789145.1 Blastocatellia bacterium
GGTCCGGCCTGAGGGAATTTTGGGACGCGCTGTCACGACCGAAGCTGGGTCAAGCCTGTGATTCCTCGATCTGTTGGTGATTCAGGATACCAACAAATCCTTTCTATTCTGGATCAAATGGGTGCATAATGCACTGAAATGAGTGTTCGTGCCCGTAATCCTACAGTTTCAATCGATCGAGTTATTGGTTAGTCGTATAAATGGCGAAATGTTGAACGAACAGTTTCCGCGGTGATCGCCATAGGAGAATCGTAGGCATGTCCCCAATATTTCGCTGGCCTAGAAACGTAAAGAACCTGCCAGTGGAAAACTCCCGCCCATGACCTTGATTGGATGAATTACAAAGACGGTAATTATACAGGAGCCTATGATGCAATCATTAAAGCTTGTCAGCCTAGATAGACTTGTTGATTCCGTGACTTTGTTCTCAATAGTGGTTGGGATGGTTCTTTTTGTAAATTTTGTGTATCTGGTCGGGAAAACTCAAGGTTTCGAAGCAGGATACCTCGCCAAAGAAGCGGAAAGTGCTTCGAGCAAATCTAAGGAGGCCGGTGCACCGATTATTTTCCCCGACGATCGAACCTACGTCAAACTAGCTCTAAATTATCGATATCTGAGTTATTTTCTATTAATTTTTGTTGTGCTTGGTTTGGCTGCAGATCGCATCTCTATAAATGAGATGAAAGTTCTCGTTGCGATAATTAATGTAATACTTTTGATTCTGGCCGTAAGGTACTTGCTTTGGCTATTGGGGTTGAAAAATCCTGAGCTTAACGAGAGTCTAGGCTCGCCATATAATTCATTAGTGCTCGAAACAGTTGCGCATGATAGGGCTTCACTTGTTTTAATATTGGCGTTGCTGTTTGGACAAGTAGGTTCAATTTTGCTCAATTTTCGCAATTTATCGGCACGAAAAGTAACTATGGACGCTTAGTGAAAAGCCTTGGGTCATCTATGAAGTAACCCGTTAAGTCAAGCGAACGTGTATTGTGGCATCTTTTGGATGCGAACGGTGCGATTGAGTTGGTGACAAAAGAGAACAATCGGCGCCTCCGTTATTGATCGGAGCAACATTTGGTTTTAGAACACGCCGGAGTTCAAGCCCTTACTTACGTGCAGGCTACTGACAAGGAGGCCCTTACTTCGTGCGGGCTTCTGCATAGAACAGCATTGATTCGCACTGATCCGCTGATAGTGGCAGACCAAATTCTATAGATCCGTACAAGATAGTAGAGTTTCTTAAGGCATACGAGAATATTGATGCAGGTCAGTAGACCTGCTAATCGAGCCTTTAACGACAATTAAGAAGATGGAAGATCGGGAGAAAGTGCTTAGAGGTATTGCAGACGGAGTTAGAGATGCCTTTAGCTCGGCATCGCCAATCGTTGAACATGAGATATCGCCTGTGGCTTGTGAGCACGGAGATAATCTACGGGGTGCTCTTGGAGGTCGAAGATGGCAAGAAATTGAACCTGAGTGGATAGCCTCATTATACGACCACTTACCATTTCTATCTGATGTGGCTTACCACTCGTATTATCCGGCGTTTGTTCTCGCTGCCATCAGAGACTTTCAGCCGCCGGGCGATAGTTTTATGTTTTTGGTATTTGATTCTTCACCGAGTGAGAGATCGATGGCAGATTTTTCTTCGCGGAAGCGGTTGTTTAGCCTTGTCGAGAAACGGGCAGTTCATGCCTTTTTTGAGTATGCGAACTCACTTGAGGAAATGGCCCCGATGCAACCAGAGCTCGGCCAAGCAGTTGCCAACTGGGACATAACTTCGTGAAGATCTTTTCGATTTGGGAGTCGGGGTCAATTTTGAAGTTACTCTACGTTGTCGAAATCAATGGTAGTTGGGGATCTTTGAAAGGCGATGGGTGCGATGGTCTTTGAGTGACAAAAGAACAAACGGCGCGGTAGGTGCTTGGTTATGCCCATCCAGATCTGTACGGCTGGAAGAACGCGCTAACTTCGTGCGGGCTTCTGCAATAAATCGTGTTGAGCTGTAAATCGAAAAAAAAGGCCGTGAGCGTGGTGCTCGCGGCCTTTGTTGATATAGATCGAAGTAGTTCGAACTACATTTTCTTGACGCTGTTCATCAGAGCCATCGTTTCTTTTGAATGCTTTTCGAGAGCATCTTTGGTTGCGTAGATGTTTACCAAGACCGGCTTTTTAGGGGCTTTGATAACGGTCAGGTTCCATGCTACGTCAACGCCTTCATTCTTAGCCGTTCCGGACATGCCTCGGGCATCCATACCGTCGATCTTTGTCTCGTTGCCGGGATTTTCGATCTTGACGTTCTTCAGATAGCTGTCGAGTTCGGCAGCAGCACCTTTTATAGCGGCTTCGTAGTCGCCGTCAGCAGGAACTGAGAAACGGAAATCGATCTCTTCGTCAGCACTGGTGATGACCGTATCTTCGCCTTCTTTCTTGAAGTTCCAGCCTTTAGGTGCGGTGACCTGAATGCCGGCTTCGTCGATCTTGACGACCTGGCCGTCGGTTGCAGCAGGAGCTGCGTCAGCCTTGGTTGCAGGCTCAGCCGATTTTGCAGGCGAAGCTGCTGCTGGCGAAGCCGGTTTTGCGGTGTTGGTGTTTGCTGCTCCGCCGCAAGCTGCGATAAATG
>JAEUQI010000182.1 GCA_016789145.1 Blastocatellia bacterium
CGGCCCGAATATTCCGCTCATGCTCGGTAGCGGCTACGATCAGCCTGAGGTCGTGGACGGACAACTGAAACCGATCGAAGCCCACGGCGTCAAGATGATATCGATGGCGGTGCTCGTACCACTTGATAAGCCAATGATAATTCGCGGCCCGATGCTTCATGGTGTCGTACGTCAGTTTTTGAGCGATGTAAATTGGGGCGAACTCGATTATCTCATCGTCGATATGCCTCCGGGAACCGGCGACGTGCAGCTTTCGCTCGCTCAGCTCGTGCCTGTTCAAGGTGCCGTTTTGGTCACAACGCCTCAAGAAGTTTCGCTCTCCGACGTACGTCGTGCCGTGAAAATGTTCGAGACGGTGAATGTGCCTGTCCTCGGCGTGATCGAGAATATGTCTTACTTCATCGCTCCTGACACCGGCAATCGTTACGACATATTCGGCTCCGGCGGCGGCGAAAAGATCTGCGACGAATACGGCCTCAACTTCCTAGCCCAAGTTCCGCTCGGCATGGAAGTCCGCGAAGGCGGCGACAACGGCGTCCCCGTAGTCATAGCTTTCCCCGATTCACCACAATCCGTAGCATTCCGCCACGCCGCGGAAGAAGTTGCTAGACAGGTTTCTATCGAGGCGATGAAACCCGAACTGACAATCTTGACTCGTGGACATAATTGAAACTTAGACCGCAAAAGCGTACACCTACAGAGCTGAAGGATCAGCTCGTTCATGCTGCTTCGGAGTATCCAGAAGCTAAGAAAAAGGCAATTGAGGTTACGATCTTTACGCTCGAGTCCAGAACGAATTTCTGGTTAGGTCTTTTTCTGCTTGGAATTCTCGCATTTGGCTGGGCCTTGCCATCGTTTAACTCGTATCTCCCTGGGCAACTGAACAGTGATGGTGGGCTTTCCCGAATCGTCGGACTCTTTTTCCTTTCTTATTTTGCGTTTCTATTTATTTCTAAGCTCGTATTTAAGCCTTCCGAAGAAGAGTTATCCGACGAATCGAGTTACATCACCCTTTTTTCAGAATGCCCGCGTAGGTCGACAAGAGGCTGGATCGTCACGACGCTTAGTGCTGTGCACACAGCCGCTTTCCTTTCCTATTACGCCTCGTTTGCCGAATCAAGATAGCTTGATATCAGTTAACCTTGAGTTCAAATATCGCAGCCTTCACATTTCGACTACTCGCAAACACGATCGACCTTCCGTCGAAAGAGAACGAAGGATTAAGGTCGTTGGAGGTATTGCGAGTCAGACGCAGCATGCCGCTGCCGTCTGACTTTACGACGTAGATCTCTTGATTTCCGTCACTTGCCCCGACGAAGGCCATTTGCGATCCAGAGAAAGAGAAGGTCGGCTGAATGTCGTTCTTAGGACGCGACGCGATCAACCGCTCGGTTCCGCTTCCTAAATCTCCGATAAAAATGTCGAAGAGCTTCTCCGCATCGCCGCCTCGATCCGAAGCGAACGCGATCTCGGTGCCATTTGGTGAAACGCTTCCCCAGCCGAGCTTTCCTTTCTTTATCGGAAGCAATGTCTGTCCCGAGCCGTCTGCGTTCATTTTGAACAGCTCACTGTTCTCAGTATCGCCGTTGCGATTTGAGCGAAAATAGATCGTTGCGGAATCTGCCGACCACGTCGGAATACTGTCGCTCGACGGGTCGTTTGTCAGGTTAGAAAGCTCCGAGCCGTCAGGTCGAACCTTAAACACATCCCATTTTCCGTTCACTTCTTGGTGAAAGGCGATCCATTGTCCATCCGGCGACCAGCGCGGGTAGTTCTGCGGACTTGACGTGTTGAGAATTAGCGTTGAACGCTTTGTTTCGCGGTCATAAACCCGCAGTTCCGAATGTTTGTCGGCGAATTCCGCCGTGTAGACGATTCTTTTGCCGTCCGGCGAATACGAAGGCGTCTGTAGCTCAGCCTCCTTGTCCTCGATCAACAATTCCGGTTTGAACGGCTCTATGTCAATCAAATAGACCTCGTCGTTACCGTCGATGTCTGAGTTGTAAGCAAACTTCGTCCCGTCCGGCGACCAGCCGTTTCGTGACAGGTCGTTGCCCTTCGAAGTGGTCATGCGAACAGGATTTGCACCGTCGGAATTCATCACATAAACGTCGGTCGTCTCACGCTCGATGTTCGAGTTGAACGCGATCTGGGTACCATCTGGCGAGAATTTCGGAAAAGAATCGTGTCCGGCGTTATTGGTCAGCCGCCGCACATCGCCGCCTTCAGCCTTCATCGAGTAGATCTCGTAGTTGCCTTCCCGATCGCTAGAAAAGACCAGCGTCTTTCCATCAGGCGACCAGCCGGGATCACCGTCGAACGAAGTGTTGGACGTGAGTTCGGTAAGCTTTGCGTCTTTTACCGAATAAACAAGAAGCTCTGTGCTTGCAAGCCTTTTGTCGCCTGTCGCATTCGCCTGAAACGCAAATTTCGAGCTATCCGGAGACCAAGCCGCGTTCTCGACGGCAAACGGTAATTTTGTCATGCCGCCGCCATCTGCCGCCGCAATGTATGCCGAGCTATCGCCATATTTCCAGCAGATCATCCGCGAACCATCG
>JAEUQI010000183.1:0-998 GCA_016789145.1 Blastocatellia bacterium
AACATCACGCTACAGGCGGGGATCGACGTCCGGTGGTTTCAATCCACGTCCGTCATTGCTGACGGACGAATCTTATAAACTCGCTAAAGGGTACAACGAGGAAAATGTTTCAATCCACGTCCGTCATTGCTGACGGACGAATCCGCTCGTGCGTTGTCCGGTCCTGCGTAAAACTGTGTTTCAATCCACGTCCGTCATTGCTGACGGACGAATCTTTCGATAGACCTTCGCCGCCGTCATGTTCGCCGAGTTTCAATCCACGTCCGTCATTGCTGACGGACGAATCCGTAGCCGTGGGCGACGTAGTTGCCGGACTTCATGTTTCAATCCACGTCCGTCATTGCTGACGGACGAATCCTTCAAGAAAAACGGGGGCTGACATGGACTGGAAAGTTTCAATCCACGTCCGTCATTGCTGACGGACGAATCATGCAGGCCATCCGACGTGGCGCAATCGTTGATGACGTTTCAATCCACGTCCGTCATTGCTGACGGACGAATCTTCGCGTTGCTGCGCTCCGCCAGCTCGCCCAGCGTGTTTCAATCCACGTCCGTCATTGCTGACGGACGAATCTTTGTCGAACAGTTTATGAGAGACAAAATAGCGGCAGTTTCAATCCACGTCCGTCATTGCTGACGGACGAATCCAGCACGCTCGTGCGTTGCCCGGTCCGGCGCAGAACGGTGTTTCAATCCACGTCCGTCATTGCTGACGGACGAATCGCCGTTGTTGCCATCCTGGCGGTCGCCATCGGCAAGTTTCAATCCACGTCCGTCATTGCTGACGGACGAATCAAGGATCGCGCATTCATCACGCGCCGTTTCAGGTGGGTTTCAATCCACGTCCGTCATTGCTGACGGACGAATCCGCTGTCCATACGCCAGCCCTGGGCCTGGCTCATCTTGTTTCAATCCACGTCCGTCATTGCTGACGGACGAATCGATGGTGGCTTCGTCCTGGCCGGTGGCCTGGGCGTGGTTTCAATCCACGTCCGTCA
>JAEUQI010000183.1:1032-2022 GCA_016789145.1 Blastocatellia bacterium
CTGGTTGGCGATGTGGGGGGCATTGGCGTAAGCGGTTTCAATCCACGTCCGTCATTGCTGACGGACGAATCTCCCGTCCGATCTGGCCTACCGGCTGGAGGAAAGCGTTTCAATCCACGTCCGTCATTGCTGACGGACGAATCCCCCCATGAGTCATGAACACCGGCCGTCTTTCCCAGTTTCAATCCACGTCCGTCATTGCTGACGGACGAATCACGGGCCGAAAAAAGGCTCGCTAGATTGGGAGTCTGTTTCAATCCACGTCCGTCATTGCTGACGGACGAATCCCATAATGGCCCCGTTTTTATATGGGCACCCTGACGTTTCAATCCACGTCCGTCATTGCTGACGGACGAATCGATGATCTGGGACGGTGCCTCCTGGCGCACGCTGGTGTTTCAATCCACGTCCGTCATTGCTGACGGACGAATCCGCCATTACTCAGCCGGCAGGTTCAAACTACCATCGTTTCAATCCACGTCCGTCATTGCTGACGGACGAATCTTATTATTCTCATATCTCCTTCCGCGTAATCTAGCAGTTTCAATCCACGTGTCATTGCTGACGGACGAATCGCTCGAATCCATCGCGCACGGCACGCCCGAACCGGTTTCAATCCACGTCCGTCATTGCTGACGGACGAATCCGCCCTAGCCGAGGAAGATCTGTGAGCAAGAACACGTTTCAATCCACGTCCGTCATTGCTGACGGACGAATCACCTTGTAATGGCTGAGGCGCAGCGCCGTAAGCGGTTTCAATCCACGTCCGTCATTGCTGACGGACGAATCAGGGGCGGTACAAGCCCCAACCCAGTGGAGATTGTTTCAATCCACGTCCGTCATTGCTGACGGACGAATCCCAGTGGAGATTGAAGAATGAGCCCTGAGTACCTGTTTCAATCCACGTCCGTCATTGCTGACGGACGAATCAATGGTCGATGTGCAGCTTCGAGGATGACGTATCGGTTTCAATCCACGTCCGTCATTGCT
>JAEUQI010000183.1:2032-2556 GCA_016789145.1 Blastocatellia bacterium
GAATCTTTCGCACTGCTAACAAGGACTAAAGCCATGATCGTTTCAATCCACGTCCGTCATTGCTGACGGACGAATCACAATGCGCTATCTGCCGTGCATTTTGACGAGATCGTTTCAATCCACGTCCGTCATTGCTGACGGACGAATCCGCATTTGGAACAGCGAAAGGCGGTTGCTGAAGAGTTTCAATCCACGTCCGTCATTGCTGACGGACGAATCAGGCTGACCCGCGAAAGCAGAACGTCTTCAAAACGTTTCAATCCACGTCCGTCATTGCTGACGGACGAATCTCGTGCATCTGCGTGGTTTGGTGGGAGCCGAACATGTTTCAATCCACGTCCGTCATTGCTGACGGACGAATCGCCGCGGAAGAAAAAGCAGAGCTGCAGAGCATGGTAGTTTCAATCCACGTCCGTCATTGCTGACGGACGAATCCAGCAGATCAACGACCGACCAGCGGGAGAAAACAAATGTTTCAATCCACGTCCGTCATTGCTGACGGACGAATCGCAATATCGGCGATC
>JAEUQI010000184.1 GCA_016789145.1 Blastocatellia bacterium
TGAGCCACGAAGTGTCCGGAACCGCGGCGTAAGCTCCCGTGCGGAATATCCAACCCCACGAGTTGCCGGTGAATGTTCCCACGACGTTGCCCCAACGATCGAGCCCCGTCGGATAGCGATTGCCGTCGATCGGCAGATCAGTGAGCACGCCATTTTGCCAAACCGCAGGCACATTCGACTGATGCGCAATGTCGTAGGAAAGGACGACATTGCCGAACGAATTTATCGATACGCCTTTGGACGAAATGCTGTCAGGGATAGTGGAACCAATGTCAAAAACTCGATACTGAGTCTGCGAAAACACCAACATCGGCAGGCAGATCAACACAAAGAGAGATCTAACTGACAGTTTGATAACCGATAGCTTCATCACAACTCTCCTATGAATGTCGAGATCGAGGGGTTTAATTGGGAAATATATCGTGAAAACGGTCGAAAACGCAAGCAAATCGAGGTTAACTCTTTGCCGTAAAGGAGTTAATGAATTCGTTCGCGAACACCTAAACTCGGATAAATATCTGTTTGCGGTAAAGCAGCCACATCAGGAAAAGCCACAACAGGATAAAGCTGATCGCAAACGCCAGCGAGGCGTCGATGGGTGACATCTTAGTTCGAGTTTCTTACCACGGTTGGTCAGTTTTGCCTAAAATGATCGACGGCTTGCCAGTATTTGTCGTGAGCGATCTCGTAGTTGATAGACAACTTCCCTGTGTAGTCTTTGATAACGCGGTCGAGCACTTTCGAGGCGTTGCGGAATTCGATACAAGCGAAATAGATCGTACGCGTGTTGTTAGCGGCGTCTCGACCGACATTTAAATAGCCATCCTGATCCCTTAATTTGGCAGTAATAGAATCTTCGATCGCATTAAGCTCATCTGCCGTTTCGGCATCAGGCAAACCTCCGTGGTGCGTACAGTCATATTCTATCGTTACAAACAGAATCCACGGATGCGAAGCCTTTTTGTCCCATTTCAGAAGTTCTTCGTTGACTGTCGCGACAAGTCGATGCCCGCTCTCATGAGTAGCCTCCATGATCACATGTGGATCACTATCCGTGAATATACGCACACCATCGTACTTTTCAACGAACAACGCCGCCCTAGTGTCAAGAAAGTTAGGAAGAGCGTCGATCGGAATAAGGTCTTTGGTTGCGTCGGCAGGGCTGCTAAATGAAACATGGTCGATCTTAGTCAGAAAGTCGAGCTCCCCTAGATAATTATCGAGAAACAAAAAGGAACCATTCTTGATAGTTTTGTCGCTGCCGCCCCCGAACTCGTCATGAACGATAGTTATGTCGACCAGATCAGGCAAATCTTCGTGATCATTCGGATAGAACTTTAGCGTTTCCAAACCGAATCTAAGCCCGTTCATCTCGATGTAGGTACCTGACTCCGGCTTTTTTAGGGCAGTGAACAGCCAACCATGGATCGACGGAGCGGCCGCGATCAGTTCTTCGACAAACGCGATGTTCTTTGGGTTGCCCTCGGGCGTCAATACCAACTCCGCCGTGTCGTCGCCGGCCATTCCCATTTGGAAATAAATGCCGTCGCGAAGCTGTCCGAGCTTATCCGAAAGCGGCCCAAAGATGGTTCGCTCCATGTTCTCGAGTTCCGTTGTCCGAATGCTCGCTGAAAATTCACGTTCACGAGTCTGAAACCACGACCAAAACTCCTCTTTCGTCGTGACGCGCACATTGTCTATTGTGTTTGGTTCATCTTTTGCACCGAACAAGTTCTTTAGGAAGCCCATATTACACCTCGAAAATAGAAATTAGACCCGAATAAATATCTGCTTCCGATACAGAAGCCACATAAGGAACAGCCACAGCAGTATGAAGCTGACGGCGAACGCCAGCGAGGCGTCGATGGGGTTGAAGATAGGCGAGAAGATGTTGTTCATCACCCAGCGTTGGACCGAGATCGGATTGCCTTCGGGGCCGGTGACGCGATAGGCGGCGTGCATTCGTGCCCAGATGCCGGAAAAAACGAACAGCGGCATTGCGTTGACGCCGAAAACGACGAACGGCCACGCCCAGCGTTTGTAACCTTGGATGTCGATCAGCCAATAACACGCTCCGAGAATTAGCAACGCCAGTCCGCTTGTCGCCAGCACGTACGAACTCGTCCACAGAGCCTTGTTCATCGGGAAATAGCTGTGCCAGATGTATCCGAGAGCAAGCAAGACGAGGCCGAAGAAGAAAAGTGGAACGCAGGCTGCTAGCCTGCTCCTTTCCTTGTCACCGGACGTGAGCAGGCTGGCAGCCTGCGCTCCGTTGAGCCACAGCCCCGTGAGAACACCGGAGATGCACGTCACGATCGCTGGCAAGGTCGAGAGAAGGCCTTCGGGGTCGTAGACTTTGCCGCCGCGCCAGATGTGGTTTTCGGTTAGGATGACACGATCTAAGTACGCGGCGAGGTTGCAGGCTTTGTCGTTGATGGTCGTGACATCGCA
Source organism: Blastocatellia bacterium (assembly GCA_016789145.1). Taxonomy (GTDB): domain Bacteria; phylum Acidobacteriota; class Blastocatellia; order Pyrinomonadales; family Pyrinomonadaceae; genus OLB17. The sequence continues at coordinate 2,452 of JAEUQI010000184.1, forward strand.
GCCCGGAACCGGGATGACGGTCATTATTAACCAATAACCGAGCAGCAAAAACGCGGAAATTCCAACAAGCTGTTT
>JAEUQI010000185.1 GCA_016789145.1 Blastocatellia bacterium
ACGCCGCGGGAGAGCAGGGAAATTAGGCTTTCGAGTTTTGGGATCATGCCGCCGGTCGCTCGGCCGGTGGCGATCATGTGTTTGGCGTCCTCGACCGTCAGACGCGAGAGTTTTGTGTCTTCGTTCGATTCTTCGAGGTAGATGCCGTTGACGTCTGAGAGCAGAATTAGCTTTTCCGCCTGCAGACCGGCGGCGATCTCGACGGCGATCGTGTCGGCGTTGATGTTGAAAATGCGGCCCTCGTCATCGGCGCCGAGCGACGAGATGATCGGCAGATAGCCGTTGTTCAGCATTGTGTTGATCAGATCGACATTGACCTGAACAACATCGCCGACGTGGCCGAAATCTATCATCTTGGTCTCGCCGGTCTCTGTATTAAGCACATCTCTCGGCGGGCGTTTTTTGGCGGTAATAATGCCGCCGTCAATGCCCGAAATGCCGACCGCCTGAATGCCTCGGCGGCGAAACTGCGACAGGATCTCGGTGTTGATCTTGCCGCGAAAGACCATCTTCGCGAGCTCAAGCGTATCGTCGTCAGTGACGCGGCGGCCAGCAACCACTGTCTGCACGACGCCGAGCTGCTCAGCAAGCTCATTCAATTGCTTGCCGCCGCCGTGGATGACGCAGACGCGAATGCCGACTTCGTGGAGCAATGCGATCTCCTCGGCAAGCGACGCGAGATTGTCTCGGTCTTCGGTCACTTTGCCGGAGAATTTAATGACAAACGTCTTGCCCGCAAATCGTTGGATGTAGGGAAGAGCTTCGCGTAATAGTTCGATACTTTCTATGTTCATAGCGTCTGAAGTCAAAAGGAAAAAGGAAAAAGGAAAAAGAGAAAAGAAGACCTAAAGAACCAACTCGCTGAGGATCGATTTCTGAATATGAAGCCGATTCTCTGCTTCGTCGATAACGACGGAGTTTGGTGAATCGATGACGCCGTCGGTAACGATGACGTTTCGGCGGACGGGCAGGCAGTGCATGAAAATGCCGTCGTTTGTCCGCGACATCTTGGCTTCGTCAACGATCCAGCTGTCTCGTAAGCCCGCTCGGTGAGCGATGTCGGCGTCGTTGTCCCCGTAAAACTGCTTGCCGCCCCAACTCTTGGCATAGACGATCTCAACGCCGTCGTAGGCCGTTTCGACATCGTTAGTAAATGCGACGCTGCCGCCGTTTGCCGATGCTTGCTGTTCGATCTCGGCGATGAGTTCGTCGTCGAGTTCGTAACCTTTGGGATGAGCGATCGTCAGGTCGTGGCCGAACTGAGCCGCTGCGAGAGCAAAGCTATTCGGCACAGCCATCGGCAGCGGTTTCGGGTGCCATGCCCAGGTTAGTAGGACCTTTGCTTTCGAAGAGGCACACTCCCTACCGGTCGTGTTTCTGCCTAGATGCTCGTGGATGGTCATCATGTCTGCCATAGACTGACACGGATGGTGCATCGCGGATTCGAGATTGATGATCGGAACACTCGCGTATTTGGCGAACGCGTTCAGGATCGGATCGTTTCGTTCCGTCTCCCAGTCCTTGAGTTCAGCAAATGTACGAACGCCGATCGCGGAGACATAGCGTTCGAGCACGCGGACAAATTCGGCAAGATGCTCCGTCTTGTTGCCGTCCATAACGACGCCTTCGCGATGCTCCAGCGTCCACGAAGTGCCCCCTGGCTCGAGTATCACCGCATTGCCGCCAAGTTCGTATATTCCGACCTGCATCGAGGCACGTGTTCGCAGGCTCGGATTGAAGAAAACGAGAGCGACGGACTTTCCCGCAAGCGGTTTCTCGACGCTCTTGCCCGATTTGATATCGATCGCTTTCGCAATGAATGCTTCGAGTTCGGCTCGGTTGAAGTCGGATGTGTTTAGATAATTCATGATCGCAGGACCTCCACAAACCGCGAGATATCATCCGTAGTCACAGACAGCGGCGGCAGAAGCCGCAACACGTTCGGGTCGCTCGACGTGCCTGTAATTATATTATTTGCCAATAACTTAGCGTGGACATCTTTGCATGGCCCATCGAATTCGACGCCAAGCAAACAGCCTTTGCCGCGAACCTTTGTTACGCCGGAAACGCCAACGAGCGAGTCGCGGAGATGTTGTTCGACACTTCCTGCATTGGCGATCATGTTGTCATTCTCGATAGCTTCGAGCGTCGCCAAGACCGCAGCCATTGCGAGCATTCCGCCGCCAAATGTCGTTCCAAGATCGTTTATTTTTATGTTCGAAGAAACAGCATCACTGACCAGACAAGCCCCGACCGGAACGCCGCTGCCGAGCGATTTTGCGAGCGTGATAATGTCAGGCTCGACGCCGTCAACTAATGAGCTGCCGCCAAAGAACCAATTGCCCGTTCGCCCGATGCCGGTTTGTACTTCGTCGAATATCAGGACGATGCCGCGTT
>JAEUQI010000186.1 GCA_016789145.1 Blastocatellia bacterium
TTGGTGTCTCCTTAGTTAGTTTATGGCGTCTTCTTAATGATCTTTGCCTCGAACGGTCCGCTGACCGACGAATCACCTTTGGTTACGTTGATCTTCCCTTTGATAACTGTGTCTGTTACTTCGGTGATCTCAAGCTTGCCCGTAACTTTGCCGCCCTCGGCAAAGCTGACTCGCTGTTTGTCGTCGCCGCTGGATATCCAGAGCGAAGTTATGTTCTCCGATACGTCACCCGGCTTTACCGAATTCTTGTAATCGGCTTGGTTGTTGGTCTTGAAATATATACCAACGAACGCCTCGCCGGGCTTCTGTGTATCAGCAATGCCCATCACGGATTCGCTTTTGATCTCGGGCTCAAAGTTCGATATCACGATCTGGCCTTGCTGTAGATCAGGGCGAAAATTGGCATTGCCGACCATCTTCTCGAACTTGAGGTCTTTGCCTTTGTACTTGACCGTCCACGTAGACGATCCGCCGCCGCAAGCAGCAACGAAAACGGCTGCCAATGCGATAACTAAAAATTTCTTCATCTCTCTTCTCCTAAAGAACAACCAAAACCTCATCATCATTCAGCTCGCCTGTGCCGAGAATATTTCTCCACGGCATTGTCTTGCCGTCGCGATAAAGCCTTGCACGATAGGGCTTTGCGACGCGGCGAGTCGTTGAATTGTCCACCTTTTCCGTGAATGTTACTACAACTGTGAACGAGACGGAATTGAGTGTATGCCATTCAAATCGCGGCTTTGCGGCCAGCTTGACGCTTTCAATTCCTCCGACGGCGTTGTAGAAATCGCCCATCATGACCTTTTGCGGGCCGAATTGTTCGAGCAGCTTTGCGACCTCGGCATCTGTCGGATTTGGAATGCCCTCGTAAATGTTCGAACCGACGAACGATCGCCAGTAAACGTAGCGTCCGCCGACAATGTCGTAACTCGCGGTCGCCTCGACGAGAATGTTCACGCCGGGCTCTTCGCTCTTGACCTTTGCACTGTACGGCACGTCCCAAACCCATTTGGAATAGCCTTTGCTCCAAACGCGTGTCCCGCGTCCGCCGACCGTGACGGAGATCGTCTTAGCTCCGCTCACGTCCTTCTTCACTTGAGCCGCCGAAGGTTGTGCAATTGCCGTAGTTCCACCGACGAAAATGGCCGCAACTACAAAACAGATATTTATTACTAGTGTTTTTTTCATTTTGATCTCCTTGTAAAACTACTGTGGGCACTGAACAAAATAGCCCGCACCGCCTATATTCTCCGCAACCGAGGCGCCGTAGCTGCCGCCTTTGTACGCCTGCTTTACGACCCACTCCTGAGCCTGACAACCGGGACGACCGGGGATCTTGATGAGCAGTTCGCCCTTGATGTAACGATTGGTCGGAATGCCGAGCGAGTTCTTGAACACGTTCCAATCCTTCACGTTCGAACCGATCTTGTAGATCGTCAGGCCGGGATATTTCGCGGTGTACTTCGATCTGACGAGATTTTGCTCAACCGGACGTTGGAACGGACGGTCTTTCCATACTTTCGACTTACCGTCAGCATCGGCGATCTTCTTCAGTTCGGCTACGTTGTCGCGAACTGGATCCATCCAATTTGCCGGAAACTTGGAAACAGGGCAGTTTAGAAACTTGGCCATTTCGGCTTTCCAGACATCAGGCGTGAACAGCAGCTTTTGCATATCATCAGTGATGACGTGAAATGGACTGTTCAGCGAACTTTGCAGCGCATTGTTTGCGAACATCATATTTGCATCAAGCGCGTCACATTTCTCTTGGGCATTGACGGCCGAGATCGATGTCAAAGTAACTATTGTGATCAAAAGTAGTTTCTTCATGTTTTTTCTCCTTTCTGTTACTAGTGACGATCGAGTGAAAAACATTTCAATTTAAGAATTCGGCCTCTGAAGTGCCGGGTCCTACGCTATCCGTGAGGTGTTTCATAGAACATGACATGCGGGCCGGAAGCCCGCGTTCCGGCTGTCCGCACTGTCCCAAGCGTTCTTGCCGTTCGCGGCGTTCTTGCTGTCCGCGGCGTGTTTCACGAGACGTGACGTGCGGGCTGGAAGCCCGCGTTCCGGCTGTCCGCACTGTCCCGAGCGTTCTCGCCGTTCGCGGCGTTCTTGCTGTCCGCGGCGTGTTTCACGAGATGTGACGTGCGGGCTAGAAGCCCGCGTTCCGGCTGTCCGCACTGTCCCGAGCGTTCTTGCTGTCCGCGGCGTTCTTGCTGTCCGCGGCATGTTTCACGAGGTCGAAAACAG
>JAEUQI010000187.1 GCA_016789145.1 Blastocatellia bacterium
AAGAACGCTGAGAACGGCAAGAACGCTCGGGACAGCGGGAACGGTTCGATGCTCGAATCGCAAACTACGCCGATCGTAGGATTCGCGAAGCCTAGACGAGAGCGTCTCTCATCCGTCTGACGCCCTCGGCCATTTTTTCTTCGGTGTTACAGAACGAAATACGGAGGAAGCCTTTTGCCTCTTGGCCAAAAGCTACGCCCGGAACGGTGACGACGCGGTTTTGAAGGCACTTTTCAGCAACCTCAATATCGTCGCCCAGGTCGCGCACATCTAGCATCGTGTAGAAAGCGCCTTCGGGTGAAGTGGCGTGAAGGCCCATTTCGGTTTTGAAGAGATCGACAAGAAATTCGCCGCGTTCTTTATAAACCTCGCGAGCATGTTGTTTCGCAGCCTCGGCGTCGGGTGACCATGCGATCAGAGACGCTTTTTGGGTTATGGTCGATGTACAGACCGTAGTGAATCCGTGCAGAACTTGAATAGCGTTGATGACCTCAGGATCGCTGCAAGCGGCCCAACCGAGACGCCAGCCGGTCATCGACAGTGATTTCGATAAACCACTGACAATAATGGTTTTATCGTAAAATTCGCTGGCAGAATGTGGACGTTCCCCAAAATACAGGTCGCTGTAGATCTCATCCGATATGAGCCAGATGCCTGTACCTTCGAGAGCCTCGGCGATGTCGCGAAGGTTTTGCTCGGTCATTATCTTGCCGGTCGGGTTCGATGGTGAGATAACAACTGCGGCTTTGGTCTTATCTGTTATCTGAGATTTGAAATTTGAGATATCAAATGCAAAATCCTGATCGGCAGGCATTCGATAATAGACCGGAACGCCCTCGGCGATTCGGGTGCAAGCGTCGTAAGCCGGAAAACTCGGATCGGGCAACAGGACCTCGTCACCCTTGTCAATGACGCACATAAACGCGTCGGTCATCGCCTCTTGCGAGCCGCAGGTTACTACAACTCCGGTACGCGGCAAGTTCAGATGCGGATATTGCTCGGCGATCTTGTCGCGAAGCTCGGGAATTCCGGGATGCGACGTGTAGCCGTTCTGTTCGTCGCGGGAAATGCGAGCAGCTTCGTCGCGAAGGAACTGCGGCGTCGGCAGATCAGGTTCGCCGAGGCCAAAATTGATCGAATCCGGCAAGGCTCGCTCGAAAAACTGGCGGATCAGTGTCGGCTGCAGGCCTCGCATTCGAGCAGGCAAAACAAAGGGTTCTCTTTCAGGATGCGAAGCCGTCATGTTCACCATTTACCTCCGGCCGGTGAATCGGTACCGTCAGTTTCCTTATCGAGTGCGTCTTCAGCCTCTTCACGGATCTTGGCGACATCGACGTTGAAATGCCCTTCGGCCTGAGTGAGCGGATCGCCGGTCAAGGCACCGCCGATCTCTTCGATCTCGCCGATGATCTTTTGACCAAGGTCTTTGACCGTATCGAGCAATCCGTGTTCGGAGTTTGGTTCGTTATTCATCATGATAGTTGGATTTTAGCGTATCGGGTTCGTGATTGCTAAGGGCAACGGGAGGGGAATAATTTTTGACGACTATTGCGATAAGCATTACTATTTACAGGTAACCATTTTCATCACTAGTCGTAATGCCTCTAGTTTTTGTAGTTTTGGAAGTTGAGGAATTGTTATGAGAAAGTTCACGCCCAGGCACGCTCCTATTTTCGCAGTCTTGATCGCTTTGATTCTGGGTTTCCAGTCTCTTACAGCTTTTCCTCAGGCACTAGGATGCAGCGACAATTGGGATACCACATTCACCTCGAACGGTGCTGACGACCAGATCAACGCGATCGCATCTGACGGCAACGGTAACATCTATTTCGGCGGCGAGTTCAACAACATCCAAGGACTGCCTGCAAATGGCATTGCAAAGTGGAATGGTAACTCTTGGTCAGCTCTCGGTGCCGGCATTAACGGAGATATCTTTGCAATTGCCGTTTCGGGAAACGACGTTTATGTCGGGGGTAGCTTTAACGTAGCAGTTTCGGACGGAATGGCTCGCAATGTCGCCAAGTGGGACGGCACCACATGGACGCGAATGGGCAACGGCCTCGGCGGTGGCACGCATATTGTCCGCTCGATCGCAGTTTATGGAGGCGAAGTTTACATCGGCGGAAATTTCAATATCCCTGACGGCTCGCCCGCAACAGGCATCGTCAAATGGAACGGCACGGCATATTCTGCACTCCCTTTTTCAGCGGGTGATGTACGAGCTCTGTCGGTCAATAACGGATC
>JAEUQI010000188.1 GCA_016789145.1 Blastocatellia bacterium
ATAGTCGCCCGCGACGATAGCTCTTTCTGATTCTCCTTGAAAGATGTAGTAGTACCCTTCGCCTGCCGGTTGAAAGAGCCAATCAAAGCCTCGGCTCTGATACGCCCGATGCCGAAAACCGGCCGAGCGTCCTTTACAAGTCATCGCGCCCGGGTTGCAGACCCTACCGAAAGCGCATGGTGTGGGTCGGCAGTCGTACTGTTCGCTTTCGGTATAGCCAATGGCGAGTACCGAGCCCGAATATCCATCGTCTTCGATCTTGAATCTTGCAGGCCACCTTGAAGTAGTCGGTTTTGCTCCCGACATCCAGGTTGCCCAAACAGAATTCGAAATATTGGTGTCTTGGACAACCGACTTCACGTCGCCCCAGAACAATATAGCTATTTGGTACTCTGTTTTACCGAATATCTCCCCGCTATCTACCCGTTCCTGCCATTTATCCAGGATATCGGATTCTAAGTCTTCATCCTTAATATCCTTTGAGAGCAGACCGACTAGCTTTTGCATAAATGCCGTCGCCGCCCCGCCGTGAAGCGGTTTGACGCGATCTGTCTGAGCAAATACGTGAGAGCCGAGCAATAGGCCCATCAACAGAGATGCAACAGAAAGCTTTGAATGGTTGGCAGTATTTTTGAAGGTAATCCACATTTTTATTATTCTCCTTTCTGTTTACTTGAAGATCGTTGAAGGATCGGTCTTTGGCAGCGGCAAACGCATAGCTGCGATCTTTTGCGCCGTCGCTGCGTTGATGTTCAGTCCCCATTTTCTAAAGAACGGCACAAGGTCATTTTTCGTGACGAAACACATCATATAGACGAACTGAGCAGCCTTCTCCTCGTCCGTATAATTCCCCAATGGCTTTTTGCGGAATTCTTTTTGTAGCCGCGTGAAAGCTTGCCAACCATAAACTGATTTCAGCTGATGGAACATCACAAGCTTGGTAAAAAACTCGCCGTATTCGGCCGAGTTGATGACCATGTAATTCTTGTTCGGATTGGCTATGTAGCGCCGCGCCATTTCGAAGGATGAAACGGTATTGCCGCCTTCCTTATTCAATAACTTCGACGGCAGGCCGAATTTTTCTTGTACGTACAGCGAAAACATATTCACTTGGATCTCGACAATGGAGCGAAACATCCAGCTTCGTTGCTGGTATGTGTGTCCTGTCTCGTGCCAATAGCCCCATTCGAAACCGAGATCCCGCGTTAACGCGGTAAAATTGTCGCGCTTCATTCCGATAAAATATTCGCCGGCATAGGCGTAGTATTTATCTGATTCGGGCCGAGGAGTGTAAACATCAACGAGATAATTTATGCGGTTTCGTGTCCGCATATTCTCGGGAGCTGAATCGTCGAAACCGGCAAGCTCATCGTTAAGGTCTATCATTTTGTGCACAGTCTCAAACATCGCCTCGACATCTTCGATCGGAAAACGCCTGTAATCTCGGGACGGAAGCGTAATGAGAACTCGATCAGATACGAGCTGAACATAGGTGTCTTCCATGTTCGCAATGGCACGTTGCCAGTCTTCATCGGCCGTCTCGCCGGAGATGTAGAACGGAATTGCCTTGCCGCCAGTGATTTTTACATCGACTGTCACCGGTTCGGTGTCGTAGCCGCTTCGCTTGACGAAAATAAACGAAAGTATGCCGTCGTTCGCCGCGGTGATGGTGTTCGCACCTTCGCGAAGCTCGTTCTCCTGCGTTCGATTCGTATTTGCCCACATTGGCTTAAAGCCGATCATCGTCGAGAGTTTATACTCAGGATCGAGATCAGTGACCTGAACCGAAAACCGCTCGCCGCGACGCACCCAAAGCCCCGAAGGCTGATAGTCACAAAGAACACGCCGATGCGTCCGAGTTGTCTCGGTCTTTGCCTCGGTCTGCGATACAAACGTGTATTCTTTTGTGACGTTGTTGAACTCTTGTGCCGAGGCCGTTATGCACGCGGTCACGATGATCAATGCAAGCGATATCAGCGATCTCATATAGTTTGTGTGTGGGAGCGTTCTGTTTGTTGGTCTATTTGTTCTTGGCCTTTACTTCTTCATCGAGTTTTTTGACCTTGGCAGATAGTTCGTCGCCTTCTTTCTTGAGCGAATCGATCTTGCCTTTGATCTCGTCGAGTTTTTTGCTGTATTCCTCGACGGTCTTGCTCTCGGCAAATGCC
>JAEUQI010000189.1 GCA_016789145.1 Blastocatellia bacterium
AAGTGCAATGGCCCTGACGGACGAATCCTCAGGGCTTGACCGCGCACCTCCTTGGCGACGAGAGTTTCAATCCACGTCCGTCATTGCTGACGGACGAATCCCTCGCGGCCCTTCCATCGGGCAACCAGCCAGTCAATGTTTCAATCCACGTCCGTCATTGCTGACGGACGAATCTCGCGGCCCTTCCATCGGGCAACCAGCCAATCAATGTTTCAATCCACGTCCGTCATTGCTGACGGACGAATCCTCCGAAAGCTATGGCGTTGTCCGGCAAGATGATGAAGTTTCAATCCACGTCCGTCATTGCTGACGGACGAATCTCGATGGCCGATCTTGCCGAAGAAGGCCACAAAATCGTTTCAATCCACGTCCGTCATTGCTGACGGACGAATCCGCCAATCCCTGCGCCGTCTCAGCTATCTCGACGTGTTTCAATCCACGTCCGTCATTGCTGACGGACGAATCGGCCTCAGCATCGGGCCGATCTTCGCGCACAACCTCGTTTCAATCCACGTCCGTCATTGCTGACGGACGAATCCGTTGTGGAACGCCCCCTTCAACACGCTCGCCATGGTTTCAATCCACGTCCGTCATTGCTGACGGACGAATCGCACCCGAAAGCGCCACAACGCCTAGAAAGGCAGCTTTCAATCCACGTCCCTCCTTGCTGACGGACGAAAGAGACGCGCGGAGCGAGGCGATCACTCGCCTATCAAAGGTTTCAATCCACGTCCGTCATTGCTGACGGACGAATCGCCCCACCTCCGGGTCATCTTCAAACAGGTGCGAGTTTCAATCCACGTCCGTCATTGCTGACGGACGAATCCATGTCAAAAGAGGTCATTCGTCCGCTCCCTCAAAGTTTCAATCCACGTCCGTCATTGCTGACGGACGAATCCGGCCGAGTACCGCTCCCTCACCGAATCCGAACGGGTTTCAATCCACGTCCGTCATTGCTGACGGACGAATCCGAAACCTGGCAGGTGAACGGCCTGGAGCTTGTTGATGTTTCAATCCACGTCCGTCATTGCTGACGGACGAATCCACCCACGGCACCCGGTCCTGGAACAGCCTCACCTGGTTTCAATCCACGTCCGTCATTGCTGACGGACGAATCCGGATCCGGCTTGCCAGGTGGCGAGCCGGATCAGGAAGAGTTTCAATCCACGTCCGTCATTGCTGACGGACGAATCGGCGGCGCGGATTGAGCTTGATGGCTGGGATGAGCGGTTTCAATCCACGTCCGTCATTGCTGACGGACGAATCCGGTGGCAGCGTCAATCAGGTGTTCCAGGCCGTGAAGTTTCAATCCACGTCCGTCATTGCTGACGGACGAATCCTGGCGGCCTTGAGTCGTTCCCCTAAGTTCATGGCTTGTTTCAATCCACGTCCGTCATTGCTGACGGACGAATCCACGTCATCAACGCGGCGCGGCGGCAAGGCAAGCACGTTTCAATCCACGTCCGTCATTGCTGACGGACGAATCAAGGCTATCACTGCCGTCATCGAGTTGATTGCCGTGTTTCAATCCACGTCCGTCATTGCTGACGGACGAATCCCCCAATATGCCATTCCTCCCCCCATGTCATCCAAGTTTCAATCCACGTCCGTCATTGCTGACGGACGAATCCAGCGCAGCCTTTGCCCTTGCGTACCCTATTGTGGTTTCAATCCACGTCCGTCATTGCTGACGGACGAATCCGGATTGCGCTGCTCAAACGCCGCCCTATGCAACATGTTTCAATCCACGTCCGTCATTGCTGACGGACGAATCCAGTATGCTGGCATCAAGCCGGCCCGCAGTGTGGATGTTTCAATCCACGTCCGTCATTGCTGACGGACGAATCGCACAGCACGGCGCTGATAAAGCGCGGCTGTTTCTCGTTTCAATCCACGTCCGTCATTGCTGACGGACGAATCTTAAGGGCTGTGGCCAAGACCCTTGACGCTTACGATGTTTCAATCCACGTCCGTCATTGCTGACGGACGAATCCCCCCGCAAACCCCGCCACCTCCTTCAGCGCCTCGTTTCAATCCACGTCCGTCATTGCTGACGGACGAATCGGCGCTGCTGTTGGTGCCGGTGGGGTTGGCGCGGGGGTTTCAATCCACGTCCGTCATTGCT
>JAEUQI010000018.1 GCA_016789145.1 Blastocatellia bacterium
GTTTTCTCAACCTTCACGGCACCATGCCAAATGTCCTTGCCGGTATGGACGACGGCATGTTCTGCGATGTCGTAGATCTCAGTTGCACCGCCTGCGACTGTTACAGCGATCTTCTTGGTGCCTTTTGTTGCAAACTTCGCGGTGCCTTTCACGACGTTCACCGTGCCTTCGCCAAACCAATGGATACCGGCGATGGTTTCGTCACCGGCGATCTTCAGCGATCTGATCACGACGTGCGCTCCGACATGAGCCTCGTGGTTCGTCCATACCACAGCAGTCTTGATCCCATGTGCGGTAGTTTTTTTTGTCCACTTAAATGCCTTGACTACGCCATCTTTTGATTTCACGTAGATCATTTTCGCTTCGGCGTCGATCTTTTCGACTGCTCCTACGAAGGCGTCCTTCGAGCCATCTTCCTGTGCGATCGACTGGTTTGGAAACGCGCCAATTGCCGCAACAGTCACTAGAAACAGAAATGCTTTCAATCGTATAGTCTTCATCGTTGATCTCCTCTTCGGTCGGCTTTCTTACTGAGGCAGCGTATCGCCACGCCGCAATTTCGAGTATTTGTTCCCCGGAAGCCACGTTGGCATCGAATCGGCTTGAGCTATGCGATACCCGAGGATTCCCATCATGTCGGCAACAGTCTTGGCTCCGGGCCAATACCAATCCTTGTAAACGTCATCGGACGGCTGGTGATATTTAGTTTCTTCGAACTCATTGAATCGCTTAACAAAACCTTCTTTTGTAGCTTCGGGCGAGCCGACTAGCATCAATGCCGGAACTCCTCGTGTTACGAATGGATAATGATCCGAACGCCCGAACACACCTTGTTCAGGAATTGGGTCTTCCATTGGAGTGATCTTGTAGGCGCGTGCGACGTCATTGAACATCGCACCAAGCGACGAGTATTCGGCTCCGAAGCCGACCATGTTCTTGATCGGACCCATGATCTCGGTTCCAATACCGTCGAGGTTTAGGTTCGCCGCGACCTTCGTGATGTCCCATTTTGGGTTCTTCGCGAAATGGTAGCCGCCCAAAAGGCCATATTCTTCGGAGGTTGTTGAGACGAAAACGAGCGAGCGTTTTGGCTTCACCTTCATCTTTGAGAATGCTTCGGCGACCGCCAGCATTTCGCCGTTGCCTATCGCGTTGTCAGCGGCGGCGTTGTAGATCTTGCCATTTAACTTGCCAAATCCATCGTAGTGGGCAGTAAACACAATGGCTTCATTTTTCAGGATTGGATCGGAGCCTTCGATGTATCCGACGACGTTGTGTGAGTTTGCCTCGGTCTGTTTGGCTCTTAGGTCGAACTTAAATGCGGGCTTGAGGTTCATTGGCTGAAACTCTAGATCCGACGCATCGTCCATCGCCTCAGCCTTAGTCATACCCGAACCTGCAAATAGCTTGGCTCCTGCCGAATCGCCCAGAAACATGATTGGTAAGGGTAGTCGCTGTTTTGCCACTTCGATCGTCGCTATGTTCCGTCTGGCGGTCTGATCGACGATGAAATCGTGTTTGTACAACTCGCGGCCGTTACCGACCAATAGAACACCGACGGCTCCACGCTGGATCAAAAGCGGTAGCGCGGAGGTCTTGTCTGTGATCTCCTTCCATTTCTCTGCGGTGTATTTTAGCGGTGGTCCGTCGATAAGTACCGCGATCTTGCCCTTGAGATCAACGTCTTTGAGGTCGTTTCGCCCGAGTTCATCGGAAACCATACCGTGACCAACGAAGACGAGCTTGCTCTCACCTTTCATATCGGCAAGTAACGCTCCCGCGCTCCAATCTTTTCCGTAAACTAGCTTCTCACCATCTAGCGACACGTTGGTCTCATCGGTAAAAACAGTCTCAACCAGCGGCATCGATTGAAGATAAGTTCCATTGTCACCAAGTGGCTTAAGGCCCATAGCTCTCATTTGATCCGCGATCCAGCTAGCAGCCATATCGCCTCCGCGTTGAAGCGTGCCGCGACCTTCAAACTTGTCGTCGGAAAGCTCACTCGTGATCCTTTGAATAGTCTTGATATTTATCGACTTAGTAAGCCGCTTTTCGTCTTTTGACAGACCTGACTGGGCGGCTGTGTTTAGGACGAAACCGACAAGCAGAAGCAGTGCCATCCCTGCACGCATAAAATTGTGTGATCGAAAATTGAACATATCTTTCCCTCCATCGGCTTTATAGCTAACGGTCCTAATTTGCAATGAAAGACAGGTCGTTAACGCTGTCTGACACACTGACTACTTGTGAGGAGAACGTATGCCGTTTGTGCGTCACGTATATTACGTATGTCTGCCCAGCCTCGACATCGTCAAAGCTGAAATAACCAAATGATCCGGTTCGCGCTGTTCGAGTATTGCCGGTGGTATCAACGATTGAAACAACAGCCGACGAGATCGCACGACCGATCTGATCAGTAACACGCCCCGAAACTGTCGCATTCGCTGCGGTCGGGGCATTAATGATGAAGCTCAAATTATCGGCATACCCGTCATTATCTCCCGCCTGCGGGATCATAAAAATGACGAACTGAATCGACCTTGTTCCAGTGGGAATACTTCCATTCAATGCCCTGGCAAGTAGCCCTGTCGCATTACCACGATCCGATGCCGTGACAGGTCCGATAGTCGCTAAACCGATCTGAATGTTCACGTCGTCATAAAACTGCAGGTCAAGTCGCGCTCGATCGTTTTGGCCAACTCGACCGCCAAAAAAGCCCGAAACGGTGTAATTGAGATTGCCGGTATCGATCTGCGCAGAACATCCGCTCACATCGAGCGTTTGGGTAGCCGACGCCAATGAGCTTGAGGGACCACCGGAAAAGAAGAAATTGCCCCGGTTTGCCGGCCCTGGATCTGTTGCAGACGGAAATCCGACCGGCTCGCCGTATCGTACTACTGTGAAGGCTCCGGTCTCGTTCTCCCAGCCGGTAACATCTTGGTTCGTATTGCCAGTGATGCTCTGTTGAGCCTCAGCGTCACCGTTCACGATCAGATTCACATTCGTCGGGCATTGACCCATGACACTGACAGACGCCAATACAGAAAGAAACGAAATTATAAAGATTAACCGCAGTACTGAAAACAGTTGGAATTTCATACTTCTATTCCCCAAATGAACCGGTGATCGGGAATGAGGCACCCGTCAATATAAAACCGGATGCCTCCTAAGACCTATTTGCAGCTCCTATCGGTGCTCTTGCTCACACTTGAGACTTTTCCATTACGGACTGTGATCATCGCACACTGGCGATTGTCAGCATTGAACCAATACGTCAGGCTAGCCGAACCGCTCTTTGCTGAACGAGTATTGCGAAATCCGCGACTCTGCATCTCAGTATCAGCACCGGCAGCTCGTGCTCCGACCAGATCACTCAAGTCAATTTGAGCTGAGCTACCCGAAGATGCACCTCCGCCTGACGATGCTTTGCAATCCTCGGCAGGTCCCGAGACGATGGTATCGAAACGGCCGTTAAACGTCGCAACCGTCAGACACGTTTTCGAAGAGGCTTTCCACCAGTTCGAATACGAACGATCGTCACTTTTCGAAGTCTTGATGAAGCGATAGCCACGCGATTTCAGGTCTGTTTCGCCGCCGGCCGCTCTGGCACCGACGAGGTCCGCAACGTCGTCCGGAGCTCCGTCACCCGTAGTGTTGCCCGAATTGCCGGTCTCAGTTTTGCAATCCTCGGCAGGCCCCGAAACGATCGAATCATAGCGACCGTTGAAAGTTGCGACGGTCAGGCAAGTCTTGCTTGATGCTTTCCACCAATTCGAATATGAACGGTCGTCGCTCTTCGTCGTTTTGATGAAGACGTATCCGCGGCTCTTGAGTGAGGTTTCTCCACCTGCGGCCCTTGCTCCGACAAGATCTTTGACGTCGCGAGGAGTATCCTGGGCGATAACGGAAGCTCCAAGAGATAGAGCTAAAACTGTGATCGATAGTAATTTCTTTAACATATATTTCTCCAAAAAAGATCATGCTTTTCTTGCAGATCAGATCAGATCGTCACTGCTTTTTGAACCAACGCCTCGTAATAGCCAGAGAGCGTAGAGAAAGTTTGGTAATACAAATATGATCGGTCCGGCGACCGACATTATCCCTGGTTCCTCAGCCGCAACCGGAGCCGGATGGTGTCCGTTACGAGAGCCAAGAGCAAATATTCCAAAATCCCAAAGCCAATGAACGATCATTGCGGGAACTATCGAGCCGGTCCTGATAAGTATGGCGATGAACAGGAGGCCGGACATCGTCGCGGCTGTAGCTTGGACGGCAGCTCCTACCCAATTTCCCGTTGTAAAACCATTGAAAATATGCACAACACCAAAGATCACAGAAGTTAGAACGATAGCTCCGATCGGTCGGAGCGCCGTCCTGGCACCGCTGAACAATATTCCCCTAAACGCAAGTTCTTCGGATATGCCTACGAGTAGTGTGTTGATACCAACGAACACGAATGCCTGTAATGTTGGCATTCCTAACAAGACGGAAAGTAAGAAAAATCCAAGAATGAAAAGAGCAGGCAGCCAAAGTATCAAGAGACTTTTGGTGCTTCGAACTGGCGTTAGTCCCGTTTCGCGACGCCATCCAAAAAAAGCCACAACGCCGGCCAAAAATACAAATCCAATGACCAAACTGATCGAGATCTGACGGCTAACTCCCTCAGCCTGGCTCATAGGATCGCTGCCAGCCTCGATTTTTGCCCCTATCAAGATGATCGAAAGGTAAACGACCAATATTAAGAGCGATATGACCAATCTTCCGTTCATGTGAAAACTCCCCGCGTTCCGAGATCTTTACCGCAATTATTTGACTCCGATACGAAGACTAAACCTTACGGGCGACTTATTTCGTCTGGCTTCATTTCTAAAAAGGAATACACGAACTATGTACGTGCCGTCTTCCGGCAGTTCGCCAGACCAGTTGGTTGCGTCACGCGCATCATCGGCGATCGCTTCGGGATTTGCCGGGTCCCTAATTATCAGAAAATAAAGGGATTTGTTCGAGGATGTTAGCTTCGCCGACATCTGCTGACCGCCTTTTGCGTTAACGTAAAAGTCGGCAGAACCGTAGCCCATGACGGCATTTGAATATGTTCCACTAGTCGCTCCCTTAGCAAACTTAACGTTTATCCGCTTGGACTGAGCAACAGCGGATGCAACTCCGGCCAAAGCTACTGCGACAATTAGTAGAAATTTAAAGATGCTAACTTTCATTGCTCTATGCTCCTTAATGGTCCGAAGACCTAATACATGCGTATGATCTGATCGTCCTCAAAAGATATTGCGAACAGCTTTGAACATAAAACCGAACGCGTTCATCTGCCAAAATTATTCAAACAACGTTCGAAAACGGAATGCGGAATATATGAGAATAGAAACGCTCGGTCTTAAAATTGGAGCGGCGAAATGCATCAACCGCCCCTGACCCGCCGAAACAACTAGCGGCAATAAACCAAAGTTCTACGTGTATAAAGTAATAGTTACGGACCCAAAACTTCATCCGTCGCAATAACGAAAGCCAAACGCTTCCCTTTAACAAACATTCGGAAATCTGCGCTGTTTACAAAGTAAAATTAGGATGCCACCAACGCTAAACGAAAATCCCAATTATTTGCCACGATGATCGAATCCTACACGCTGAACCGGAACTGCTCGAAAGCTAATCCAATCAGTTTAGAATCGGCATTTCGAATGACTACCGATGTCGTCGACAGTATCGAATCGGTTTGCGACCAATGAAACTCGAACACACTGACGGCTCGAGGATCTCCAGTAGATCAGGTAGGTCGTGGATCCGGCATTTGATACATCGACCTGCTTAAATCCACGACGAACCATTTCCAAAGTGCCGTCAAATCTGCTCTTTCCGCTCAATCCTTGAATACTCGCGTATCCGCTATTAGAGTTTGACCAATTGTTGTTATTGCTCCAGCTGTTGTTCCTCCACTCACCGGACCATCCGCTCCGCGAATAATTGATCCGCTCTCCATTGATAGTGCTGGTTGTAGTAATTCCACCGCCGTTCCGTGAAACTCTGGATGTTGCAGAATTGATCCGGATCATGTCTCCGCTGATATAGCTGCCGTAGTTGACACCGCCATCGACATCAGATGAAACGGAACCGTTGCTATTGATCGTCAGGGTTATCCGCTCGCCTCCTGGTCCAGTGCCATAGAAATTGCCCCTTGCCCAACTTGGTGGGTTTACCTGTCCGCCACCGTTATTCCCCGATCCCCATGTATTTTCATGCCAACTGCCGCCGCTGTTTCCCCATGAGTTACGGGAGTAAACGATCCGTTCACCGTTCGAAGTGCTTGTGGTCGTAATGCCATTTCCATTTCGAGAAACACTCGACCGAGCACCGTTGATGCTTAGGTTGTTTCCACCTGTAAACGAGCCGTAGCTTTGTCCGCCGTTTACATAAGCAATAACGCTTCCGTTGTTATTGATCGTGAGTTGAATATGCTCACCTCGAGGACCGGTGGCATAAAAATTCCCCCGAGCCCAATCGGGTGGGCTGATCTGGCGATCGCTATTATTATTCCAGCCTCCATTTCCACCCCAGTTTCCTCCGCTATTCCACGTAAAGCCAGAGGGTTTATTGCAGTCAACATTTGTCACCTTTACGATCGAATTATAGCGACCATCAACTGTCGCGACGGTGATGCACATCTGGTCGGATGATCGCCACCAGTTGGTATAGGAAGTACCGCCACCTTTTGAGGTCTTGACGTACTTGAATCCACGGTTACTCAATTCACTTTCACCGTTTGAGGCTCGTATTCCAACAAGATCACCCAGACCACTTGGTGCCTGTTGAGCGACCGCAACCAGCGTCAACAATAACAATGCGAAATAAGCAACTGATATTTTCTTCATTGACATAAATCTCCTTCTTCAGGGCAGCAATTAGCCCAGTCTAATGCTCACTAGCCATTCTCGTCCTATGCAACCTGATGATCGAGAGAAGAATCCGACGACAGCACTATGCAAATGTAGCGCCACGTTGGACGTCGAAAATCATCGCTGATCTGGGCCACGACGGCGGCAAAAACTATAGCTGATCAGACCAATCGGTGCTTTCGAACCAATACTCGCGTTTGGCCTTCAGCCAGCCGTTCCGTTCGTAATAGCGGATCCACGTATTAAGGTAATTGAGAAAATCGACATCGCCCTTACGAATGGCAAGGCTCTCGTCCATGGTGCTGAGCGGGTCTGCAAGCGGCCTATAGATACGTGCACCTCCGTGCTTCATAGCAAACTCAGGTCCAGGCGTCGAAGCCATTGCTGCATTGATCGAACCGCTACCGACCGCTTCCATCAATTCGGCCTCATTATCAAACAGCTGAATCTTAGCCTTTGGAAACTCAGCACGAGCGATCGATTCGTAAACCGCGCCCGAAACAACGCCGATCGTGACATCCGGATCGTTATAGTGTCTTCGGTCGCCTTTGTCGCGCATTTTGTCTCGACTTGCTATAAGTTCGATCTTTGATTTTGCGTACGGCTCCGAAAAGTTGACCAGAAGAGCCCGTTGTGGAGTTGGATACATTCCGGTAACAAGTATGTCCACACGCTTACTTAAAAGATTATCCAGTAGCGAGCTTTGCCCCGAAGGCATTAGATGAAGCTCTACTCCAAGGTCCTCCGCTAGTTTTTGAGCAACATCGATCTCAAAGCCGATCAACTTACCGTTCTTATCATGCATTGCCCAAGGGACATATGATGCGACACCTACGTTAAGTCGATTACTACGACGGATCATCGTGAGAGTATCCGCGTTGTCGAGAATGGCGGCTGGTGGCGTGGCGGACCGGGCTGGCACAGTGGCAGCAGGTCTTCGACCGCCTTTTTGCGCGTATACAAAACTCGAGCCGGCGAATAGAACGACCGAGAACAACAGAAACGTATTTATTAGCTTATTGACTTTCATTTTTCTCTTTTCTCCTGCCGGGCTATCGAACGCGAACGTACGTCAGCGATTCATCCCCTCGTCCTTTTGCCAACAATCCACCATCTTTCTTTTCCACTTCGAATACACCCCAAGGTAAAGCTAGCGTTCTGTCGCTAAAGGTACCGAAGTCGGTGTAGCTGGAATTGGAGTTTCGAACGGTAACCGAACCGTCGGGCGATATTGTTATATCTGTAAGTTCGTTTCGGTTAGGGTTCCAACCTCGAAATGTGCCCACGAAATAACTCGAAACGTGCGACGAACCATCTTTCCAACCTTCGCTGTTGTCGTCAGATTTCTTTCTCTTGCTTGCGATCACGCCGGCTAATATTAGACCGCCTAGGATCGCCCCACCAGCAACGGCAGCACTTGTATTGCCGCTGCCGCCATAACGGAATTCAGCTCGGCAGCCATGATCGACCCATATTCCGCGTCGATCATATCCCCAGTCGCGTCCGTATATACATCCGGACGCGGACAATCGACGCTCGATCCGAACATTGTTGTCCGTATTCACTCGACAATAGTTGTAGCTGCCTCCAAAACTCTCACACGTTACGGTCCCGGAAAAGGCAGCGGCAGGAGTAGCTCCTAACGTACCGAACGCCAACGAAACTGCAACAGCAATAGCTATGAACCTTTGTTTTCCAAACATCTCTATTCTCCTTTTTTCTGGCGAATGTGAAATTCTCAGCAAACACTGCCAGGCTAAAAATCAATAAAAACCCTCTTCCTCGAATGATCCCAACCTACGTAATACATGACGATCAATTTGCCTTGAAGGTATTATCCGAAGGATTTGCGTCCATAAATATCCCGCCGTCGAGCACTATCGACTTAATGGCCTTTGGTTGATTTACTCTTACGCTCGCCTCTCTCATATTCAGCCTCCAAATATCTGGCCCTTGACGATAGGTTTCGGTTGATCCGTCAGTAAAGGTAACTACCATGTCGAACGGTGCCGGATAGCCGCCAAGGTTTTTGAGCGTGACCGTCGTACTGCCTTGCTCGGACTTTACGCCGGTGATCGAATGGTCGATATAGCCATTCGAGAAGAACCAGGCGTTCCAGAACCAGTTCAGGTCTCGCCCCGTGTGCGTGTTAAAGCTGTAGAACATATCCCACGGAATAGGGTGCTTGCCGTTCCAATCGTTCATGAAACCGTGCAGACCCTTACGGAAATCGGTGTCGCCGAGCAACTCCTTAAGTGCAAGATAGCCAAGGGCCGCCTTACCGTATTTGTTGTCTCCGTAGGCTTGAACCAAGCCGGAGACAGCATTCTCAGGCGTCATTATAGGCATATCGGCTGAAGCATCAGGGTTGGCTACCCAGTTAATTACGCGGTACTTCTTAAAGAGATCATCTGTGAACGGCTGGCCGAAGCGTTTTTGATTAAACCCGTACTCGAAAGCCGTAGTCCAACCTTCTTCCATGAACGAATACCTTCGTTCATTGATCCCCATATAGAATGGGAAGTATGTATGAAGAATTTCGTGTGCCGCAATGAAATGTTGCGTGTTTGCATCTGCCTGCGAACTGTCATTTGCCATCATCGGGGCTTCCATATCAGCATTGCCCCGAACTATCGTCATCTTCGGGTAAGGATAAGGAACTCCCGGCCAATCGTTCGACGCATAGTCCAAAGCTGACTTGATATAAGTCACCATATTGGCGAAGTTTTTTGAAGGCTCATCATAGGCAGCTTGGGTCGATGCACGACGGCCCGTCTTTTTGTCAACAACGACGCTGCCTGCGTCCCAGATGTAATGGTCGCTGAGGCCATAAACCACATCGGGTACGTTCTCGGATCTCCATTTCCATGTGACAGTTGGCGTTTGAGCAGTGACAGTTCCGGCCTTAACCTCGGCTAGCGATGCGACATTTATCACTTCGTCACTAGTGAACGAGCGTTTAAGACGTTCTGAGTGTTTTGGTTGAAGAACCTCGTCAATATTCGTCAGGTTTCCGGTTCCCCAAACGATGAAATTCTTCGGCACAGTGACCTCTACGTTGTAGTCATTGAACTCGTTGTAGAACTCATGCCCGCCGAGAAGGTGCGGGTCAGCATCCCACATATTTACGTTGTCCAAGACCGCTACACGTGGATAAAAGTAAGCTATATAAAACGTGGTCTGGTCAATGGCTCCATCACGGTCGGATTTGGCCGCAAGTTCGTAATGCCACTTGAACCCAAGGGTTATAGACTCGCCGGGGGCAAGCGGCTTTTCGAGTATCTGCGCATTGTAGGTCATCCCCTTTAATTTAAGGAGCGGATCGTATGGACGAACCTTACCGTTCTCCGAGTATTCGTCGATCACGACATCCGACGTCAATTGGTCGGTATCGACCGGCTTTTCCCGCGGAGCCTCCGGGGCATGGGCATTCATTTCGAGTCGCAGGATCAGCCGGTCAAGCGGGAAAGGCGTATTGTTCTTGTAAACGATCTGTTGACTGCCGGTTATTCTTCGGCTTGGTGGATTCACTGAGATCTTAATATTGTGCGTCGACTTATTCTGAAAATACTTTGCCGTAGGCTTTCCATCCTTGGAACGCAAGCCTGCCGCGTATGCAGCCTTTACATTTCGCGGCATGTAGAGTTCCTGCGAGAAAACGCTGCTACAGCCGAAAACGATCAGCATTAAAAGCGCAAAGTTACGTTGTATAGTTCGTATTCGAAGATTCGGTAAATGCATAATGGCTCCTACGCGGACTCCTGATCGCTTGGTTAAAACGTCGACAACTGCCGAATTATTGGAATTCAGAAAGCTTGTAGCTTGGAGGGTGCCCGGAAAATAAATAGAGCGGCTACATTCAGACCATCAAGCCGAAGCGTGTGATGCACAAACACTTGTGCTCAAGGTTAATGAAGACCAAGTTTCATCCACTACAACTTCTTGATGAAACAGTAGATTAGTCGCGATCAATGCGGATTGAAATACCGAACGCTACTGAAAATTTCTACGTAGGACTACGTATTTTGATGACTTAAGAGAGTGAGACGATCTCGTCCTTGTGTTGAAGTGCAAACTTAAAAAGGGCGTTCGGCCCATTGAGGTTGAGTTTTGTGCAGATATTATAGCGATGTGTTTCGACCGTTCTGACCGTTACGAAAAGCTCCGCGGCTATCTCCCGGCTAGTCTTTGAATCTGTCACAAGCTTCAAAACACTGCGTTCAGCTTGCGACAGCAAACTGATAAGCGATGAAATATCCGAAGCTTTCTTTGGCTCGACATTTTCGAGGATCACTTCGTTCAATGCCGGGCTGAGATAGGTATCGCCGGCCATTATGGTCGAGATACAGCGGACGATCTCGCTTAATGCTGAGTCTTTGAGAACGTAGCCCTTAACACCGAGCGACCTCAGCGATCGCAGGATCGACGTGTCTTTGTGCATTGTCAAAAAGACGACCTTGATCGTTAAGTTTCTTGCCTTGAGTTCACGGGCGGTCTCGATGCCATCCTTGATCGGCATGTCGATGTCTAAAATGACGACGTCAGGCATTAGGCGTTCGACCATTTCGATCGCAACCTTACCATTCTCAGCTTCGCCTACTATCGAAATATTCTTTTCCTTTTCGATAGTCGCCGACAAGCCCCGACGAAAGATCGGATGGTCGTCGGCGATAAGCACCTTTGTCAGCTTAGACATAATTACTTCTTCAATCTGATCTGGATCTTCGTACCTTCAGATGATCGTGATTCGAAATTTATCTCGCCGCCAAGCAGCTTTACTCGCTGAATAATGCTCTGAACACCGAATCCACGTTTGGAGTCGTCGTATTCCAGATACTCATTGGCGGAGAACCCTTTGCCGTAATCCTCGATGACGATCTCCACAACTTCCGGCGAACGCGTGATCGCGACTCGGCCTCTTGGGCTTTCAGAGTGCTTCACAACATTGTTGAGGCACTCCTGAACGATCCGGTAGATGCTTAGCTCCGCCTCCTCAGGAAATAGATCGTCAATATTATCTATTTTACTCTCAAACACAACTCCCGTGGAACTATGCAATTGCTCGATCATGTTTCGAATTGCTTCGGTCAAACCGAAGCGTTTCAGGTTCTGCGGCGAGAGATTTCTGACGATACTACGGGTCTCATCTATCGACTGAGCCGCAGTTTCGGAGATCTGAAGTAAATGCTCCCTGACTTCGTTCGGGTCTTCGGCTGCGTCAAGCCCGAGCTGAGCCCAATTTCTAAGGATCAGCAGATTTTGCCCCAGCCCGTCGTGTAGCTCTGAGGCGATCCGACCACGTTCTACTTCCTGAGCTTTCAAGAGTTGTTTTGAAAATTCGATCTCCTTCAAACGCTGCGCTTTTATCTGCTCCATCTTAAACCGATAGAGCATGAATGCAGCGAACGTCGCTCCGATCAGCGCAAGCAATATAAACCACCATTTTCGCCAGAATGGCTTGTCCACGCTAATGTTCAGCGTGGCGGTGTTTTCGCTCATGACTCCCAAAGCATTAACGGCCCGGACGCGAAAAGTGTAGGTTCCGGCAGGCAAATAAGGATAAATGGCTTTTCGACGATTTCCGGCGTCGGTCCAATCATTGTCGAGATCATCGAGCCGATAGTAAAACTTAATACTCTCAGGCTTGGTAAAGCTCAATCCGGTAAACTGTACCTCTAGATCGCGCTGTCCGGTTGGAATCGAAATGGGAGCGTCCTGGCGAATATCCAGCGCGTTCGGTAATGAACGAGCATCATCCGATCTCGTGGATAGCCCTTCGATCACGACCTTCGGCGGCGTTTGGTTGCCATCTTTTGGGTCGAGTATGACCACATCCTTGATCATCGGGAACCACAGCCGACCGTCCTTGGTCTTTATTCCTGCGGGCTGGTGGCCGCCGCTGGCTTCGCTACTCTCCATTCCATCGGCAACTCCGTAAACCGCACCGATCACTGAATTGGATCGACCATCAGCAACCGCATTCAAGTCGTCACGTTTCACACTAAATACGCCATGATTTCCAAGAATCCAAAACTTGTTTACATTATCGACGAGGATCCGCGAAACAAAATTATCGTGGATTCCATTAGCTGTGGTGATGGTGCTTATCTTACCGTCGCTTAGTCGGTTTATTCCTCCGCCATAAGTTCCGATCCAGACCATACCATTCTCGTCCTCAAGTATTTCGCGAACGTAATTGGCAGACAGGCCGTTTTCAGTGGTGAAATTCTCGAACGTACCATCTTTAAATCTGCTTGCTCCGCCAAAGGTGCCGATCCACAGAGCTCCATCCTTCGACTCCGTAATGAAATGCACGCTGTTAGATGGCAAGCCGTCGTCTGTCGTAAATTTTGTAAATTCGTCGTTTGTCCGTCGCCACAAGCCACTCGGCGTCCCGACCCAAAGCGTCGACTGCGAATCAATGAAAAGCGAATCTATCTGACCACCCGAAAACTGTGGCAAACGTATTACTTTTCCATTCTCAACCGAGTACAGGCCTAACCGGCCGCCGGCCCAAATGACCCCATTACTATCAACAGCAAGAGCGGTGATCAATTCATCGGTACCAACCGGCGTCTTCACTACGATCTTTTCGACCTTGTCGTTTTGAACCTTAAGTAGGTCGTGCCCACCTAACCAAACGGCCCCTTCAGCGTCCTCGATCAGGGCAAAACGCCCCCAGACATCGAATTCCGTAAGGTCCCCAACGAGACTAATTCTCTTAGGTGATAAGCGCACCAGCCCGTCGGATTCGGTCGCTAGCCAAATGTTATCTTCTTTATCGAAAAATACTTTTCGTGAACCGCCTACGACGGTATCCCCAAGATCATGAGTCTCGATCCGGTCGTCGTTGAACTCGTGCAGCCGGTTTCCCTCCTGACACCTGAGCTTTCCGGCCTGAAATGCCGGTGTACATCCGGACAGGCCCTTTATTCCTTTCGGTGGTGGGATCGGGTCAAACCTATCATTCGCGAACCAACCGAACGTATGGATCGAATCGACGATCATTCTCCCGTCGGCCGAAAAATCCATGTGCAGAATGTCTTTCGGAATGTTCTTGCCCAGTGATTCAGCTTTTACCAACTCGTCACCTTGAACAAGCAAAGCCTTTCCCGATGAGGTCCAGATCGTGTTTCCCGGCCCCTTTGCAAGCTGAAAACAGCGGTTTCTAGATATGATCCGTACCGATTCCGCTATTAGGGAGCCATCATCTCGAAACTCGACACGTTCGAGGCCGGAGTCTGAAGCGATAAACATTCGACCATTATCATCCTCCAGGATCTCCCAAACCGTTACCCGTTTGAAATCCGGATCGGACTTAAATTCAACGAACTTTCCATCGGCATAGATATACACCTCACCGGTCTCGGTTCCAACCCACAACCTTTGCCTACGATCCTCATATAGAGACAAAATGCGATTGCTGGCTAGGCCAAGTTGGTTCGTCGAATCAAAAACCGTAAATCTTACGCCATCAAATCTAGCAAGCCCGCCAAAGGTCCCGATCCAAAGGTAACCGTCATGGGTTTGAACTATCGAAGTTACGGTATTCTGCGGCAACCCGTGTTCTGTGGTCCATTTCGAGACCGTAAACTTATCGACGAACGTGCGATATGGCGATACCTGCCCATTCCCTGCAAAAGCAGAAATTAGGACGATGACCGCCATTGAAATGAAACTGCAGTTTGATGCTCTTGTACGCACGATCTTGAACTAATGATAAGCACGCAATATGCCAAACGGATCTGCACGGGTCGCATAACCGTATAAAATTTCGAACCGACAAAACAACTTGGATCCGTTTCAGCTTAACAAAAGTAGCTCGGTCACTTTTTATCAAGTTAACATTATTGCCAAAAGTTCTCTAAGGACGCCTTCCAGCGAAGTTAGGTCAGCGCAATGATCGGCCATAGATTACAAAAACCGGAATACATCAATACGATCCGCGAAGGCTCGGCATGATCGTTGAAACATTAGTTGATTGCGCAGCGGCACCAAGGGAATTAATGGCCATCAACAAGCTGGAAAGACTACGACGGAAGTTGCTCTTGCGTAGCCGTTTGGTGTCCCCGCACTAGGTTTTGGCTGGTGAAGTTAGAAACAACGAAAAGGCATAGAAAAACCGACAGCGGGCCGGCGGAAAAATAGAGGCGCAGACTTGTTGCGTCTATGATATACTCCTTTGTAGGTGCAATTCTACGTTGCGCGGGATATTTGATAATTTGGCAAAATTGACCCTTGGACTTTGGTCTTCGTATCCTGGCCTTGGAGTGCCGGAGTCTGAGTCCGGATCGCGTGAAACATATTTTTTGTTTCGGGCCGATTTTCGCAGATCCGACGCTCTAAGCGGTTTATTTTCAATGGTTTGACCGTTCCACGAAGTATTGGAACGCCGCTGGAACGCTGTTTTCCGGGTCTTGCTGTAACTGTTGAAAATAATGGAGATAACCTTTTGACGTGCATTCTGCGTACCGTGGAACGACGAATCCGTCAGTGGCGTGAAATGGCGTGCTGTGGCACATTGTGGCACAAATTTTTTAGGAAACCCGCAAAAATGGCGCGGAAACGCGGCTAAGTCACTGATTATTAATGACTTGCGTGTCCACAGACGCGAGTGGACACGCCGTGGACAAGCGGTGGACACGCGGTGGACAGTCCGTGAAACATTTCGGGGACTCTGGGAACGGGGAGTACGACGTGGACAGCAAGAACGCTGCCGGAAGATGCAAAAAAGATCACCGTCAAAGTCAGCACTTCTGTATTGCGGACCTAGTGCCGTAGGCAGGATTTGAGCTCGTCACCGATCGCGTGTCTTTGTTGACATGTTCGCGATACTGTATCTTTAGAGATTGGTATTTGATCGGAGACCTGCTGTTTGCGTAAGTATATAAAGTTCATAGTCCTGTTCCTCATCGCCGTTTTCATCCTTTGGTTTTTTGGGAGGAATCTGGATTGGCAAGCCGTGCGCTCGAGCTTGGCTAGGGCGAATGGCTGGTATTTGTCGGCGGCGGTTGCGATCATTTGCCTTGGCTACTTGCTCAGGGCGATCAGATGGCAGGTGCTGCTGTCGCCAATCACGCCGAGCAGCATCAGAGAGCTTTTCGCAACGACCACGGTCGGCTATGCGGCTGTGTTCTTTGTAGGCAGAGCGGCCGAGATCGTAAGGCCGATGTGGCTGCCGATGCGTGATAAACGCGTTCGACCGTCCGCAGCGTTGGTTACGCTCGGAATGGAGCGGATCTTCGATTTCGCGTCGCTATTGACCTTTTTCGCGATCAATATGCTCTTTTTCACGCCTCAGCCGGGACGCGAGAAAGAGTTTGAGTTTGTCGAGATCGCCGGGGTGTTGATGCTGATCGCCGTTGCGGCCGGCTTTTTGTTTCTTTACTTTTACCAAGGGATCTCGCCGCAATTGATCGGTTGGATCGAACGCGTTGGCCCTAGGTTTAGAATACCTGATCGGATACTGCGGATAATCGTCAGTATTCTGAAGCAGCTCGGGGCCGCCGCTGGGATCTTACGAAACTGGAGACAGGCTGCGTTGGCAAGCTTTTGGACGCTGACGCTATGGTTTGCGATCGCGATCCCTACTTGGTTCGTCCTGCTTGCGTTCGACCTGCCATTTTCGTTCAGCGATTCGCTGTTCATTATGGGGATCGCCGCCTTTAGTTCGTTGATACCGACGCCGGGCGGTGCGGCAGGTGCTTTTCACACCGGAACCGCAGCGAGCCTGCTGTTCCTAAATAGCGAGATAAACCGCGAGGATGCCGCCGCCGTCTCGATCGCAATGCACCTAGTCTATTTTGCACCGGCTATAGTTTTCGGTTTATATTACTTTGTTCACGGAGATATCAGTATTGAGCGATTTCGCAGCCTGCTCTCGAGCGAGCATGCCGTCGAAGAGATCGAATCTGAGTCGCCGGATGCCAAATAAATGCGCTGTCCATTTTGTGATCAAATAGAAGACAAGGTCGTCGATTCGCGCGAATCAAAAGACGGCGATTCGATACGCCGTCGCCGCGAGTGCATCAGCTGTGGCCGCAGGTTTACGTCGTACGAGCGTATCGACGAGATACCGTTCATGGTCGTCAAGAAAGACGGCAAGCGCGAACATTTCGACCGACACAAAGTTCTGGCAGGACTACTCAGAGCCGCCGAGAAACGCCCGGTATCGACCGTACAACTCGAGAAGATCGTCGACGAGGTTGAAAAGAATGTGCTCGATTCTCTCGACAGAGAGCTCCCCACGACTGAGATCGGAAAGATCATCATGCGCCGGCTCAAGGCTCTCGATAAAGTTTCCTACGTGCGGTTTGCGTCGGTTTATCTAGAGTTCGCAGACGTTTCCGAGTTTATGTCTGAACTAAAGTCGTTAGTTCGATCCCGGACAACGGAAGCTTCTGACAAGAAGAAGAAAAAGCGATAGTGCTACTGCGTAAGTCGGAGGTGCGAGATGTTAGGATTTCGTGCTATGACGCCTGCCGTCGGCGGCAAGATATTCTGCCAGCGAGACCGATCTTGTAAGAGCCGTTCGACGTCTTCGACCTTGAGCGGTTTTGAGAATAAGTAGCCCTGGCCGTATTCACAGCCGAGAATTCTAAGTTGGTGAAACTGGTGGATGCTCTCGATCCCTTCAGCAACTACCTTTAGATTCAACGCTTTGGCAAGAGCGATAACTGTGCGAACGATCTCGCCATTTTCGGTGTTGTCTTCCATCGCGCTCACAAATGAACGGTCGACTTTAAGCAAGTCGATCGGAAATCTGTGTAGATAGCTCAAACTCGAATAGCCGGTACCAAAGTCGTCGATACTGATCTGTACGCCGGTTTCCTTGATCTGTTTCAGCATCAAGATCGCGGTTTCCGCGTTTTCCATTACGGCGCTTTCTGTCAGTTCGAGCTTTAGGCAATGAGGCGAAATTCCGCTCTCTTCGATAACGTCTCGAATCTGCTCGACGAGATTAGGATGTGCGAAATGCTTGCCGGATAGATTAACCGCAACGCTCAGCGGTTGGCCGTCCGCTGCAAGTCCTTGCCATTTGACGATCTGCTCGCACGCTGAGTGCAAGATCTGGATCGTCATCGGGATAATAAGCCCGGTGCTTTCTGAAATGGGAATGAACTCATTAGGTGGAACGAGGCCTCTTTGAGGATGATTCCAACGAACAAGAGCTTCGAATCCAATAAGGGTCGCCGTGTCAAGACCGATGATCGGCTGATAATAGAGCTCGAATTCGCGACGTTCAATTGCGAATCGGAGATCAGTTTCCAACTGTAACCGAGTAACGGCTCGAACGTGCATCTTTTGGTCAAAGATCACATGGTTCTCATTGTGATCCTTGGCGTGATACATCGCGATATCAGCGTCGCGCAAGATGTCCTCAGCCTCAGCGTATTTCGAGTTGCCAAAGGCAATGCCGATCTTTACGTTTGTAAAGACTTGTCTGCCATCAAGCGTGTAAGGTTCGGCTACGCGCTTCGCGAGTCGATCGGCAAATGCCGTCGCTTCGTCACGCATCAATAGGTCGGTGAGGATGATACCGAATTTGTCTCCGCTAAATCGACCGACCATATCGTCCTCGCGAACCATATTCGTAAGGCGTTTGGCAACATTCTTGATCAATCGATCGCCGATCGAATGCCCAAGACTGTCGTTGATGGTTTTGAAACGATTAAGGTCGAGTAGTAGGACTGCGAAGTTAACTTCGCTATTCTCACGGCTTTGCTGTAGTAGGACCTTGAGTCTATCGAGGAAGAAGTTTCGATTTGGAAGCCCAGTCAACGCATCGTGATAGGCAGCGTGTCTGAATTTCTCGTGGCTTTCCTGTAAAGCTTCGCTGCTGCGTTCGAGTTCCTCGACGTAGTGTTCGAGCTCTTTGATGTGACTCTCGGCCTGTTCAGCTCGTTCGCGTTCGCTCTTCTTTGCAAACTCGTTCGAACGTCGGACATCGTTCACAAAATGACGGAATGTGAGATACATAACGCCAAAGAAGCCGACGATCGCAGTGATTAGATATATGTTTACCTGCTCAAGCGCCTTTAGCAGAACTCCTGCCATCAAGGCTCCGCTCAAATACATTACGACGGTGTCGACGCAATTCTGGACCCAGACCTTTACGAACGACTTTTCACTCTTGATCGCTGAAAAGATGGCAACGGCTACTGAGTTTACCGCAAACAACATTATTGACATTACTGCCAACAGCCAAACAAAGCTTGTGAAGTCGTGTCGCTCGAGGATCAGATCGGTCGGCCCAAAAATGAACGAGACTACGTTGGAAGCGACAAAAACGCTGATCGCGGCAACCATCGCGTTGAACAAGATGGTTCTTGGCTTGATGGTAATGCCCTGTCGATATAGGTTCAGCGATGCAGCAGTCGTTTCTGCTGTGGCCAGAAGCAGTGCCAATGGGCCGCCGTAGATCACCATGACCAAGATGATCAAGGCGTCGGATATAGTCAGATGGATATTGATCCTGGGCAATTGGATCCGCAAGAAACAACCGCAGAAGATCGTAAGAGCAGAGATAGTTAGAAATCCTGAATCCACACGCACGAATGATCCGCTCACCAATGCCCACCCGATCGCGAATAGAGCAAGTGGCGCGAGTATCGCCATGTACAGATTTATTAGCTTATCTTTGTTTTCCATTCTGACCGGTGATGAGGCCGGAAAAAGCGTGCTGATCGAGGTTAGTGAAGGTAGTTCGGAGGTAGGAGATCGATGCCGATATAAACCGACATTTGTAATCATACGTTAAACTTTGTTGTTTGCCAAGCAAAAAATGCACGAGATCGCAAAAAAGAACGGCGATCCTTCAAACCGCCGTTCTCGAACCTACGGATCGTTCGCTCCGTTATGAATGGGATCTCGAAATTACGGTACCGAAAGCACACCATCGCTGACGATCAATCCATCGCTGACGAGGAGGCCGTCGCTTACTAATAATCCGTCGCTTACAAGGAGCCCATCAGCTATCAAGGTCAAATCGTTCATGCCTTGATCAGCGCCGAACAATTTAACTGACCCGAATATGCGATTTCCGCGATTGATCGTCTGGTACCCTGACCCAGACGCACCGTTTGCTAGAATCGTGCCGTCGCTGACGATCAGACCATCGCTTACGATAAGTCCATCGCTTACGAGCAGTCCGTCGCTGACAAGCAATCCGTCACTGACGATAAGACCATCGCTAACAATAAGACCGAGTCCGTATATCGACTGGTACTTCATGATCAGATCCGTCCCGGTCAGCGTTCCATAGTTTGGAAGGATACCGCCGGACCACTGGAACTTTGTCGTTGCGATCGTCGAAGTATGATCGGGTATATTCGTCGTCGTCAGCATCGGTGAACCGTTCGTTGTCGAACTGTTCAGATCCTTGCGAACAAGCTTAGCGACCCGTACCGCCCCTTCGATATTGAGTTGTCCGGCACCTTGTTCGAGAAGGTTGAAGCCCTGAAGAGGCTGCGCCGTGTATTCCAGCAATACCTTGATCATGTTTGGCGTCAGTTTAGGGTTGACCTGTAAAAGCAGTGCTGCCGTCCCTGATGCCATTGGCGTAGCCATTGAGCTGCCGGACATTTCCATCATTTGAACAACCGTGCTGTTCGAATTGACGACGTTCACCTTAAGGTGTGGATTTTCCGTGATGAGGCGACTGCCTCGTCCGGTCGCAGCCACAATTCGGTTGCCGGGAGCAACAATATCCGGCTTGATCAGATGATCGTAGACCTTTTCATTTGTTTCGGTATCCGTGTAATACGAACGTGTAGGCCCACGAGAACTATAGGTCGCGATACCGTCGTCGTTGCGACGATCGGTTTGAAAAGTATTAACGGCACCCACTGTCAAGACCGAAGGATCATTGCCAGGACTGTGAATTGCACCATAGAGCTTGTTTCCCGCGAGGTCTTTTCCATTATTTCCGGCTGCAGCCACAACTACAATTCCGGCGTCAACCAATCGCCTTGCAGCTCGGCAAAGCGGATCATTTCTCCACGATTCGATCGCAGGCGTACCAAGGCTTAGGTTAACAACTCGGATGTTGTGATTTTGCCTATTGGTCAATATCCAGTCGAGGCCCTGCAACAGGCTGGCAGTTGTGCCAGTGCCGTTCGCACCTAGAACTCGGACATTTATGATCTTTGAATTCGTCGCAATGCCCGTATGATTAACAAACTCGTTACGGTCTCCGGAGCCGCCTGCTGCTATTCCTGCAACGTGAGAGCCATGCCCAAATGGATCTCTCACTACAGCATTTGTGTCCGCATCGCCTGTGAAATCAACGCTAACACTCACGCGATCCGCCTTATTTGCGTCCCAGAACGAGTGATGTTCTTCGTACACACCGGAATCTACGATCGCAATACCAATACCCGTGCCATTTATTTGTGTCGTCGAAGTGCTCGAAAGAGTGATCGGCAAGCCAAGCGGACTTGTGCTGATGATCGTATTCGTTTGTGTCCATGTCCTTATCAGCGAGGCACCTGTTGTTGCTTCGACATGGCCCAGAAGCTTGACTTCGCGATCGAGCGACAAGTGTTTGGCAGAATCGACGGCAGCGATGGCTTCGGCAACACGAAGCGGCATTTCGACAACAAGCATTTCAAGTGATTCTGCCCGGGCCCCGATCACAACGCCATTGGCCTTGAGTGTATTGATGAGCTTTGGATCGTTCAGATCATCCGACTGCAGAATAACCTTTACGGTCCTATCCTGGTCGGCACCTTTCATCAACTCTCTTAGGTCAGGCGAGATCTTATCGCCGACAAACGAGTCGTCATTTCCACTTGCCAATGCAACTTGCTCGAATCTGCTCCGCAGACTTACATCATCGGCGACCGTCGCATTGAACTCACTCGATGTTGACGCAGTAAATATCGCGAGCTTGCCGTTAGCGGCGGCTTTCGAGAGCACATCTGCGGCTACGGCTCCAAACATTGCACTTTGCTTGGAGATAGTCGCAAGATCATCCAGGTAGATCGCAGTATTCGATCCCCTCGCAGTCGCAACGATCTTCTCAAGCTCTGACCTGAGCTCTTCATCGCTCCTCACGTTGGAGAAGAGGTTGCGCCAGTCGATCCGAACCATATGACGGCCCTTTGACTCGAGTTTTGCAGCGAGCGAGCTTAGTACGCCATCTCGGGCGTAGCCGTGCTCATCAATGAGCACTGCACTCTTGCCTTTAGTGCCGATAACGCGGGCGGCCGCTGCGGATTCGCGTTCGAACTGCGGAATTGCGGCTCCTTCGACAAGGCTCACGTACGATGTTGCATCCGGCGTATGATCTGTAGAGCGATCGCCGACTCGGACACCTTTCGACTCTTGGCCAAAGGCTCCTATCGGCAATAGCATCGCACTGACCAGTACGGCAGCTAGCATTCTTGCAGTTAAACTATTCATAGACCCTCAAAACAGACACTCTACGACCCAAGTGAGCGGGGCAATGCTCGCGGCAATTGTCGCAATGGACGTGCCAGGTTAAAAGAAATAGCGTAACTAATTGTAAATGTGGGGCTTAGGAAAGGGCTTGGTTAGTCTAGCCGTCGTGAGACCTGACTTATTCGTTCGATTTGACCGAGTCATTCGGTCAAAATGACAAAAGGCGACGCTCGATCCAAGCGTCGCCCTTAGCTTTAATAATAGAGAGCCTACTTTTCGATTCCAACCTGTGTCAACGCATAGGCATAATCGAATGCGACCTCTTTCAACCGATCATAGCGGCCGGAGGCACCGCCGTGGCCGGCTCCCATGTTTGTCTTTAGCAAGATCACGTTGTTGTCGGTCTTCATCTCACGAAGCTTGGCCGCCCATTTGGCACCTTCCCAATACGGGACTTGGCTATCGTTGAGGGAAACTTCGATCAGCATATTCGGATACTTCTGCTTCTTAACGTTGTCGTAGGGCGAATAAGTGAACATATAGTCCCACGCCTTTTTGTCATCACGAGGATTTCCCCACTCGATCCATTCACCTGTCGTTAGCGGCAGTGTGTCGTCGATCATCGTGTTCATAACGTCGACGAATGGCACTTGAGCGATCGAGGCCTTGAATAGCTCGGGAGCTTGGTTCACAACTACGCCCATCAACAGACCACCGGCCGAGCCGCCTTGGATAACGAGACGATCGCTAGACGTGTATTTGTTGGCAATTAGCCATTTCGAACAATCGATGAAATCGTGGAACGTGTTCATTTTCTTGAACATACGTCCATCCTGACGCCATTTTTCGCCGAGCTCGCTGCCACCGCGTATGTGTGCGATGGCGTAGATCATTCCACGATCAACAAGGCTTAAGCGAGCCGTCGAAAAGTTCGGCGTCATCGATGCACCGTACGAACCATACGCGTACAACAACATCGGTGCCTTGCCGTCCAGCTTGGTTCCCTTTTTCATAATGATCGAGACCGGAACCTTGACGCCGTCACGTGCAGTTGCCCACACGCGTGTTGTTTCGTACTTCGACTTATCGTGGCCGCTTGGGATCTCCTGCTGCTTGACGAGCTTGCTCTCCCGGGTTTTGAGATCGAACTCATAGGTCGAATTCGGAGTGATCATCGACGAATAGTTGTAGCGAACATAGTCCGTGTTGTATTCCGGATTTCCCGTTAGCCCCATCGTGTAAACGCTCTCTTCGGTCGGGATACGCATATCAGCCCGACGCGTTTTGCGGTCCATTACCCGAAGGTATTCAAGGCCATTCTCAAGCTCAGAAACAACGGCGTAACCGTTAAAAAAGCTGAGTCCATCGACCTTTACCGCCGGACGATGTGCAATAAAATCCGTCCAGTTCTTTTCGCTCGGATCGCTCGCCGGAGCCCTGACGACCTTGAAGTTCTCGGCGTCTTTGTTCGTCGTAATGTAGAACTCGCCCATGTCGAAATCGACATCGTACTCATGACCTTCGCGACGCGGCGAGATCACTTTCCATTCGCCTGTTGGAGTATCCGATGACAGGTAACGAGCCTCTCGCATCGTAGCGGCGTACGAGACCAAGAACATCATCTTCTTGTCACGCGAACGTCCGATGCCGATACCGAATAACTCGTCTTTCTCTTCGTAGATCAGAGGATCAGCACCAGTGGAACCAAAGGTGTGGCGATATAGCTTGTCGGACCGTTTAGAAACGTCGTCTTCTTGTACATAAAAGAAGTGCTTGCCATCTGCCGACCATTCAGTACTAGTGACTCGATCAAATTTCTCGGGAAGTATTTTGCCGGTCCTTAGGTCTTTGAACTGCAAGGTGTACTGCCGGTAACCTGTGGTGTCGACCGAGAACGCCAGCATATTGCCGTCGTCGCTGACCTCAAAAGCACCGACCGAATAGAACTTGAAGCCCTTAGCCATTTCTTCCACGTCGAGCAGAACCTCAGGATTCGCACCGTCGCGAGTCTTGCTGCGAAGGAATTTTGGATATTGCTTCCCTTCCTCAGTAGTATTGAAATACCAATAACCACCGTTATACGTCGGCACGCTCATATCAGTCTGCTTGATACGCCCAAGCATTTCCTTGTAAAGCGTATCGACAAGCCCCTGATGCATACCCATATACGAATCTACGTACTTGTTCTCGGCCGTAAGGTACTCGATGATCGCCCGGTCCTTTTCCTTGTTCCGATCACGCATCCACGCATAATTATCCGTGATCTCATAACCATGGATCTTAAGAACCTTGGGCTCTTTCTTAGCAACAGGTGGTTTCATATCTTGGGCTATAATAACTGTGTTACCGATGACGATAACGATGAATAAAAATGCAACTGACGTGAACAACGTTCTCATAATTTTCTACTCCTGAAAGTTCGTAGGTTGTGTAAGAGTTTACTACGAAAAAAGTCGAAAGTTAGTTTAGAAAGAAAAGACACGAACAAGCGACCTGTCTTGTTCGTGCCTTTGTGTGTCAGTTCATCTAAAACAACCTTATCTCTCGCCGATCGGAACGTACTTCAGGCCGCGTTCACCGATGTATTCGGCTCTTGGGCGGATGAGTTTGTTGTTGGCATATTGTTCGAGGATGTGGCCGGTCCAGCCTGAAATGCGACTGACGGCGAAGATGGGCGTGTACATATCAAGAGCGATGCCCATTAGGTAATAGGTCGAAGCCGAATAGAAATCGACGTTCGGATGCATGCCTTTCTTTTCGAGCATTGCGTTTTCGATACGCTGCGACATCTCGAACCACTTCGACTCGCCCTTCTTCTCAGCCATTTGCTTGGAGAATTTGCGAAGCCAAGTCGCACGCGGATCTTCGGTCTTATAGACAGCGTGGCCGATACCCATGATCTTACGTTTTTCTTCGAGAGCCTTTTCGAGCCAGCCGTCAATATTGTCAACGTCGCCGATCTCTATAAGCATCTTCATCACGGCAGTGTTAGCACCGCCATGCAGCGGGCCGGCAAGTGCCGCGATTCCTGCCGTAACTGAGCCGTACATATCGGCCAGCGTGCCGGCGACGACGCGCGTCGTGAAGGTGGATGCATTGAGTTCGTGATCAGCGTGCAGGATCAATGCGATGTCGAACATGCGGGCTTCATCCGCATCAGCACGTTCGCCGCGAAGCATGTACAAGAAATTCTCGGCGATCGAAAGCGAATTGTCAGGAGCCACGACATCTTTGCCGTTGCGAATGCGATCCCAAGCCGCAGCGATCGTACCGATCTGACCGGTTAGCTTAACAGCAGCCTTGGTCGCATTCTCGCGATCAGTTCCATGACCGTCCTTATCAAAGAAATCGAGGGACGAGACCGACGTTCGCAGCACGTCCATCGGATCAGAGTCCTTAGGGAACTGCTTCATGAGGTCAATGACCTGCGAAGGTACCGCGTAGTTCGCACGAAGCTCAGCGGTGTGTGCCGCTAATTCGTCCGCAGTTGGCAGTTTTCCGTGCCACAAAAGATATACGACCTCTTCGAACGTCGAATGTTCTGCGAGGTCGTGAATATCATAGCCCTGATAAATTAGAATGCCCTGTTCGCCGTTTACATCGCCGATCGAGCTCTGTGCCGCTACTACCCCGCGAAGTCCCGCGGCCGCTGCTGTTGTTTCTGTTCCGGTACTCATTTCCTTGTTAATTCCTGTATGTATTATCAATGCTTTCGCAAACTTACATTCTATTTCAGATTCGACATTTGAGGCAAGGCAGATTCGCGTTTCGATTGGTCATACCAAAGAAATTTCATTTACATTCCGATCCTTTTGATCAGATCGTCAAACCGCGGGTCGCCGCGGAGGTTCTTGAGCCGTCGACCGACCTTAGCAAGCGTCAGCCAATTCGAACGCTCCTGATATGCTCGTTCGAGCCAATAGAATGCCTTGTCCTTGTCGTTCAGACCCGCGTAGACAACCGCAGGCAAGAATGCCGAAACTTCCTTTTTCAGCACCTTATTCTCAAGATCGACAGCGACCTTTCGTGCCTCGGTTGATCGACCGGCAACGCCGTAAACATGCCCAAGTGCCATATCGGTTATCGGATCGCCTGCGATCTGCCGCGATTTTTGATATGCAATGATCGCGTCGTCAAATCTTCCGCGTTCAACATAGATCTCACCGAGCGAAAGGTACGCTCGGGCGAAATTTGGATCGCGCTCCAACACTTGCCGTGTTTGCGTTTCCGCTTCGTCGAGACGGCCTGAAATGTACAACGCCCAACCGATATTGGAAGCTATCGTCAGCGACGGAGGGTCGAGCTGCTGAGCTATACGAAGCTCATTCAAAGCCTCTTCGAATCTGCCAAGTGCAAGCAGAGCATTTCCGTAGCTTGAGTGAGCCTCCGAATTGTTAGGTGCTAGGCGAATGGCTTCTTTGTACTGGACTTCCGCTCCGGCAAAATCCCAATCCCAAACAAACTTGATCGACGCCAGCGGAACATGTGCCGAACCAAGCGACGGATCGATCTCGAGAGCTTTCAATGCCGCAGTCTTAGCGGCCGGATAGGCATCCTGCGGCGAGTGAGTTCCGAATGCCGGGGCTGTCCGATAAACAAGTGCCAGGCCTTGATATGCAAGTGCATAGTTCGGGTCGATCTCGATCGCCTTCTTATAGTATTCAATGCTTTCCGTTACGCCCGCCGGAGTTCCCTTTTGTCGGCTGAATTCACCCTTTAGATAAAGTGAGAACGCCTCGTTGTTGGTCGTATAGCTCTTGCCTACAACTCGGGGCGAACCCGTCGCACTTGCAAGCGCATCGGCGACCTTCGCGGTCATAACCTCTTGCAGATCAAGGATATTCGTTCCTTGCTCGGCAAAATTCAGAGACAGCACTTTCTTGCCATCAATAACGTTGACCATCTCTATCTTGAGTGTCAATTTATCGCCCTGTTTCGTGAGTTCGCCGTTTACGATTCGTTCGACCCCAAGTTCTAATCCGACACCTTGCGCCGTCAGATCGGAACGCTTAAATCTGGAAACGGATGATCGCGGTAGGACCTTTATATCAGGCAAACCCGAGATCCTCGCCGTTAAAACATCGGTCATGCCGTCAGCGATGTAGTCATTTGCAGGGTCGCCTGTGTCATTTTCAAACGGCAGAACGGCGATGGATCTTGGCGCTAGATTTCCGACTTGGTGAACCGTCAGTTTCGGAGCATTATTAAAATACACGGTGATAACACCAGTCGACATTCCGATCGCGACCAGAACAGCGAAGACACATGCGGCGACAAATTTCCATCGATGCCGCCGAAGAAAGGGATCACGAAACTGCTTAGTTTCTTGCTCAGCTAGCGGTTCTGTTACGGCCTCGGAAGTGATCGCCGAACCCAAAGATGTCGATGGCGTGATGTGCAACGGCGAGGAACTTACGACGTGAACACGACCGTCGATCATTTCACGACCGGTCGCCCGCAGCATTTGACTGTACCTTTTGTCATCTCTGAGGACATCCAAATTCGGATCAGTGCCGAGCCAAATTAGCCAGGCATCCCGCTCTTCGAGTGCAACATCGAGCAGGTCGAATGCCCTATCAATTCGTCCAGTTGCAAGATTTGCCATCGCAATGAAATACGGCTTCACGAACTCGGTTCGAGCACGTTCTTCCACCGCATCTGCTAGCCGTTCGGCATCGGCAGTTCGACCGACTCGCTGATAGGCGAGGCATAGCGGATACTCGACGAGCGCCGTCGATGGCATCATTCGATCGGCAAGAGTTAGAGATTCGATCGCCTCATCGTGGCGCCCTAAAATCGACAGCACGTTGCCACGCTGCAGATGACCTTGCGGATAATTCGGGTCGATCGCAATGATCTCGTCAGCCTTTTTCAACGCAAGTTCATATTCGCGGCATTGATAGTAATACCAGGCAACAAGCACCTTTGTCCGCAAAGACATCGGATCGAGTTTTTCTGAAAGAAGCATCTGCTCAATGCCCTCTTCGAACCTACCATTTCCGACCATGAACGCCGCATACCACTCACGAGCAAGTGCGTATTTCGGATTGAGCGCGATCGAACGCTTGTAACTCTCCTCAGCAGAATCCCATCGAAATTCGTTTGCCAATAGCAGTGCGTACGCCGCATGTGCCTCAGCCAGATTCTGATCTATCGAAAGTGCTCGGTGAACTGAATCCCACGCATTTCGGTACGTCGTTACAGTCGGCACGAGACCGTAGATGCCCGCCCAGATGTAATACTCGGCGATCGCAGCGTGAGCCGGAGCATACCGAGGATCGATCGCAATTGCAGAACTGTACGCCTCAAGCGCCTTTGGCAGCGACTCAGATGTGAACTGATTCCAATGAAACCTACCGCGAAGATACGCCTCGTACGCCAACGGATCGTTAGTGCCGCGTTTCGATAGCTTTTCGCGATCTTCGCCAGTTAGATGCGGGATCAGTGCGGTCGCGACCTGCTCGGAGATTGCATCCTCAAGTTCGAGAACGTCCGTCAGGTGCTCGTCAAAATGCCCGGCCCATATGGTTTTGACCTTGCGAACGTCGAGAAGTTGGAGCGAAATACGGATGCGTTCGCCAAATCTTCGAATTCGGCCGTCGAGAACATAATCAACGCCTAGCTCCTCACCGGCGCGAAACGGATTGATCTCACGCTCGGAATATCGAGTTATTGAGCTTGTCGGCCGTACCGTCAGTCGCTGAACGTTCGTTAATCTCGTAATTATCGCGTCCGCAACGCCGACGGTCAGGTATGTTTCGCCGGTGGTCTCTTCGCCGGTCGGGCTTAGCAACGTTAACGGCAGAACAGCAACTGAGCGCGAATCGGGATCGTCCTCGATCAACGGCGAGCTAGCACGAAGGTCGATCTCAGCCGCCGCGACCTTCCCGCCGTCGATGTGCGAAAGAATATCAAGCCGCAGTTCTTCGACGGATGAGTACCGATCGGCCGGATCTTTCTTTAGTGCTTGTAGAATTATTCGATCAAGATTTCCTTCGATATCGGCGGCATCGATGCCTTGGCTCGATACGATCGACACATTCGATAGCGTTTCGGCATTCGGGTTGACTCGAATTGGAGTTGCACCTTCGACGCCGCCGCGGGCAACACCACTCGGCAGCAGCGGATCCTCGTCACAGATAGTTCGCGCGACATCGTGCGGCGAACGACTTGCGAATGAATACGGACGATAGCCAGTCAGTAATTCGAACAAGATCACACCGAGACTGTAAACATCAGTTGCGAAAGTCACTTTATCGCCGCGGATCTGTTCAGGACTCGCATAATCGACGGTCATCATCCGCAATGCTGTTGCCGTTGGCTGCAAAGTGTCGATCGCAAGATCAGGATCGAGCAACTTAGCGATACCGAAGTCGAGAAGACGCGGATTGCCATCGTTGGTAATAAAGATGTTTGACGGCTTGAGGTCTCGGTGTATGACGCGACGCTGATGTGCGTATTCAACTGCCTCACAAATGCGTGAGAAAAGCTGAAGCCGTTCATTAAGTGAGAGTTTTTCTCGGTCGCAATATCGATACAGCGGCAAACCGTCGATGTACTCCATTACGAAAAAGGGACGCCCGTCGTCGGTCGTGCCGCCATCGATCAGACGTGTGATGAATTGGTGATCGAGAGCTGCCAGTATCTGGCGTTCGTTGCGAAAACGCCGCAAAACAAAATCGGTATCTACGCCTCGTTTGACGACCTTGACCGCGACTCGAAGCCGAAATTCGCCATCAGCACGAACCGCCTCGTAAACGGCTCCCATGCCGCCACGACCGATCTCGCGTTCGATACGATAGCTGCCGAGCACCTTTCCGGTCATCGGATCGGCATCGGATTCGTCTAGCAAATTCGCGAGCACATTTCCGGACGTACCGTTAATTATTGGCTGTTCGATGAAGCTACTGGCCTGCTCGTATTGCGACAGCAGGCGTTCGACCTCAACACGAAGCTCATCGTCGTCCGCACATTTATTATCTAGAAGATCAACGCGCGCGGCACCGTCGAGGTCAGACGCCTCGTGAAAAATTTCTTCGATCTGCTGCCAGCGTTCTGGTGTCATCGTTAACGCGGAACGTGCTGCTCATCTTGGTCGAAGTCCTATTCTAGCGTTTTTGATTTTTTAGTCCAAAGAAACTCGTTACGGCTTCATTCCTTCGTTCCACATCGGTTTGAAATCAGAATTCACCAGCCAATTGATCGGACCGACCATCGAATTTATCGACTTGGTCATATGCTCGAAATCAATGGTCTTGTTCTCGTCGGTCACCTTGTGATAATCGGTGTGCAAACCGAAACTCGAGACCGTGTGAGCGACGATTCCCTTTGCCGCTAATGTGTAATTGTCAGATCGCCGAAAGAAATTCTGCTCCGGCCTTGGATCGAGAACCAGCTTGGCTCCCCGTTTGGCAAGCTCCGGCCCGAGCGTCGAACGCTCATAGCCCGTCAGCCAAAGTTCGTCAGCTTTTACCTTATCGTCAGGCCGACCGATCATTTCAAATTGTAGATTGGCGACGAATTTGTCTTGCGGAAACGGCAGATTGTCAGCAAAATATCGCGAACCGTGGCCGCCCGCTTCTTCACTACCAAATGCGACAAAATAGATCGTCCGTTTCGGCTTCTTTCCTGCCGCCAACACCCGTGCAAGTTCTATGACCGCTACGGTTCCCGATGCATCATCGTCTGCCCCGTTAAATATCTTGTCGTCGCCCGGCGTGTTTTCGCGAACGCCCAAATGATCGAGATGCGACGATAATAGTATGACTTCGCTAGAGAGTTTTGGGTCGGTTCCGGTTATCTTACCTGCCGCATTCCATGTGTAGGTCTTTGCAGACGGAGCTGTCATGGCATTGATCTCTATGGTCGAACCGTCGGCCAATGCGTCTAGACTGGCAACTGTTGCGGTCGAAACCGACAACAGAAAAGGTGCTCGCGACAAAACCGGACTTCTCCGAGCGGCTACCATCGCCCAATTTTCTCGCGACTCCTTTGTTTCCGCCATCATGATCGCAGCGGCACCCTCTTGCTGGAGTTTTCTAATCGCGGCTTGATCGAATTTCTCATCGGGCCCAAGCATCAGCAGAACAATGGAACCACGCGTTGCCGATGCTCCTGGCTTTAGTTTTTGCAAAGGCCCGCTGATCTGTTTCGCACTCACCGAATACGCTACGAAGTCCGTTCCGAATACCGCCGGTTTCGTATAGGCACCACCGATCGCGATGTTGCTCACCATCTCGCGTCCGGGAACTTCGACGGTCTGCACAAACGTTGGCCTTCCATCAGCGCCTTTCTCGCCGGCAGGTTCGAGTCCGAACTGCATGAATTGCGAACCCACATATTCCGCCGCAATTCGCTCAAAAATCGTGCCGCTGCCGCGACCTTGCAGAGCGTCGCCTGCCAGAAAATACATGCCCGCCCGCACATTCGATTCTTTGACCGACACGTTTCCGGCTTTCTGAGCGGCTGCATTCACAACAAACAAAGTTACGAATATGACGCCAACGAAAAAGGATGATGATCTGTTGTTTCTCATTAGTAATTTAGTACGCATAGGCATACGAATTGTTCCATCCCCAATGCTCCACGGTTTCGATCTAAGGCTGCAGAAACTTCTCGACCAAACTATGAATCTTCTCGTTGATCTTATCTTTCCAAACATCAGAGCCGCGGGCGATACTCTCTCGTATCTCGGATGCCGAGATTGTCCTGATTTCCTCGGGCGGCACGAACTCGTTGATTTCATAGCCGACATCGCGGCCGAAATTCACACTTTCTATGTCAGGAATCACGACAATTTCTACATCATCCTCCGAGTAAACGTTCTTCAGGATCTCAACTGTCTGATAGGTTGACAATGGATTATTCGTGTCCGGAGCTGTATCTCGCACCGCGATCAATACGGGAACACC
This sequence comes from Blastocatellia bacterium, assembly GCA_016789145.1. GTDB lineage: Bacteria > Acidobacteriota > Blastocatellia > Pyrinomonadales > Pyrinomonadaceae > OLB17. Next base: position 32,201 of record JAEUQI010000018.1, read on the forward strand.
TTGACCTAACTTCTGATCTATTAGCCACTTATGGCCGTTATGGAACGGCTGCCAGCGGCCTATAAACATCGCACGACGAACATGTTTGCGTCGGCTTGCCGCAATTTCAGACAATATGAATTCGAGCAACTTTACCGACGAGACTTCCGCGACCTCCGTGCCCGTATCGATGATGAGGTCCGGGTCTTTTGGTGTATCGAACGTATCGCTGACGCCGGTCAGGTTATGTATCTTCTCAGGATCGTCGTCCGAAAGAAATGCTCGTCTGTAAAGCCCCTTAACGTCTCGCTCGACTAACGTATCAAGGCCACATCTGATCCAAACCGTCCTTACAAGGCTCGAACTATTTCGCATTTGCTGTCGAAGGTCATCGTACGGATTGATGGCCGCCATGATCGCGATAACATCATTCTTTGCAAGAGTTAGGCCGACAAAGCCAAGACGCCGGATGTTCTCAGCTCTGTCCGCACGTGAGAATCCAAGATCTCTACACAACCCTTTGCGATATTCATCACCATCTATCACTTCAGCTTTGTGTCCAAGGTCCCGCAGTGCTTTACCAACGGCGTTTGCAATAGTGGTCTTACCGGCTCCAGACAGGCCAGTGAGTTGCACAAAGATCATAATTATACTTAGTTAGGTTTGAAATTCGGGGGTAATCAGACGTTTGTTTCGTTCGTTGCGCCAAAGCATTATTCCCTCATAGCCCATCGCTAGAAGTCCCAAGGATCCCTCGTCAGTGATCTCATATGGCGCACCGTCGATGGTCACCAGTGGATGATCGACCAACTGCGTAGTTGGATCGTTAGCTTCAAACTCACTTTCTCGCGAATTCATTGTTACAAAAAAGATTGGCAGCACTGCTGCTGCCAATGGAAAAACGAACAAATAGATCAACGTTACTCGGAACCCACAAAATCGAGCTCGGAAATAGCGTCGCTAATCGTTAACGTCTGCGAATTGAACACAAATCGTTTGCTTTGAACAGAAACAATGACCGTTTGTCCGGTCGGAATATCGTCAAAACGATAGTAACCAAATGCTGAGGTTCGGACCGATCGAATCTGGCCGTTAGCATCGGTCAGCGTAACAATTGCATTACGCAGTCCGCTTCCATCAGAAGTGAGCACACGCCCACCGATCGAAACTCCTGCAGACGTTGCAATCGCATTTCCGGCAAGAACGGCTCCATTCGTCGTATTGTTGTATGCCCAATCGACGATCGTGTAATTACCAAAGCCATTTTTCGTCAACCGGATCCAGCCATATTTGGTCTGTCCACCGATCGTCCCCCGAATACCAAGAAACCGAGTAGTCCCATTCGGTAATGGCTCCCACTTATGATTAGGATAAAATCCATTGTCCGACATACTATTCGCCTGACCTGCCTGAAAGCCCCACGGGCTAGCCGGACCGATCACCGCACCGGCTGCAAGAGCATAAGGATAAACGTAGCCGCCTACGATCTGTGCTTGAAAACCATTGAGCTCGAAACCTCCACCCGGGACTTCGTCGACCTGAATAAAGTTCTGTGCGCCAACATTATTTCGATGGAACTCAAAATCGTTTCCGCCGGCCAAGTTTATGTTGGCATAGCATCGATTCGAATTGGCCGCCAAATTACATGCCACATTCTGGATGCCTGAATAGACCATTTGAGCCTCAACGGTTTGCAAAGCTCCAAAAAGGGCCAATGCCATCGAAACTCCCACAAACTTATCAGCGTGAGGAACGGGCCGAGCAACGACTGAACGAGACAACTCAACGTAATTATCCAGACTATATTTGAGACCTTTTTTAAAACTTCGCTTGTTCATAACTTCTACCTATCTGATCGTCGAGGAAACGGTAAACGCGCAAATGTTTCGAATGTGCAATTTTATGTGATGTTGTAAAACATAACACAGAAGTTAGTCTAACACAAAGATTTCACTCAGGCGGCATTTGAAGAAAACTCCCTTCGCATACTAACTTCTACCGAATCCGACATTTTTGATTCGTCGAGCCCCCCTCCGAGAAACTCATTCACTCGCTTTGCACCAACTTCAGGGTTTTCGACAACATTCGCATAGCTAATGTACAAGACATCGAAATTTCGTTGATCCGCGATCCAAGTCTTTATCTCATCAACGCTTTGTTCGAACGAATCCTTGAGGTTCTGCGGTTCCGCCGCCTGCTTGCCCATCCTTACGAGCATCTTCCTCTGAGAGCTAAGTACCTCTTCGATCTCCCGTTCCATAAAGATCATTTTATATCGGTAATTGAGCGGCAAATGTGGTATCAGCTGAGCGATCACCTTTACAGCTTTGCCGTTAGCCTGCGGTAGCCAGTCTTTATTCTTGGCAAGGTTCTTGACGGCTTGGTGTTCGAAATAGCCTCTCTTGTTGTTTTCGTCGGGTGTTCGTTCTCCGTCAGTAAATGCTTCGAGGCCGCCATTCGTAAGCATCTGCATCATCATGGAAGTCCCACTTCTGGGCAAACCGCTAACTATCGTCAGTTCGCCTTGGTATGCTCCATCAAATTCGGATCGATAGACTTCCGCCTTTTCCGGTCTTCCAAGGTACTGCTCATAAACCGTGATTAATCGCTTTCGAGCATAGTTCATTTTGGGGGCAAGTCGAAGACAAACTTCATAGGCCGTCGCCGCCTCTTCGTACTTTTGCAATGCCAAAAGTGATTCTGCCAAATAGTAGTGAGCTATAGGCTGGTAATACTGAAGTCCGATCGCCTGAAGCAAATGCTCGATCGCCAACTCGTACCGAGCGAGATTAAAGTAGCAAAGCCCGATCAAATACCATGCTCCGACTTCCTCTTCGTCGTTTTCAAGAACGCCGATCAAAAGGCGTTCGGTTTCGTCGAACTGATTCAACTGAAAATAAGCATTTGCCAGTTTCAACCGCAATTGAGGTTGGTCACCGGTTTCCGCCTCGACTTTCTTGAACAACTCCAATGCCTTTAACGGGCGCTGTTCTGATAAAAGAAGAGCCCCTTCGAGCAGATCGACTTGTGGATTCTCTCTGTCTAGGATTTCGCGAATATGGTTAACGACTTTTCGAGCCTGTTTGAACTTTCCAACGAACTGATAAGCATTTGCAAGATACGTGGCGTATCGCAGAATATCAGGGTTCTCCTCATGCAAGGCTTCAAGGAGTCTAATTCCTTCGTCCCATAACTGCCCATTAATGTAAGATCGAGCAAGGTTATAATTGTTCTCGTCAAGAGCAAGCTTCACCGCCGCCTCAACGTTATCGCCCGGGTCGTCTACATATCCAAGCTCGATCAATTGTCGCAATTCTGCCTCGGTGTCTTCGTCGCTAACGACGGTGTCAGAACTGTGTCTGCCGTCATTGCCTTCGACCGTTTCCCAACTATCGATCGGCGCTTTGGTCTCGCCATTTTCAAATGCGCTGACCAGTACCTTTCCGTCCATATCATTAGCCGGGGGTAGCCCGAAAATGTGTAGTAAAGTCGGTGTCACATCCAGCAAACTCGCTCCGAAAACGAGTTCATCTTTCTTTATGCCCGGACCTTTCATCGCGATCATGCCGTATGGGCTGTGTTCGATTGCAGGCGCAGTTGGCTCTTTCGGCAGAGTTTCAGGTCTATTGTCTCCGGGATGAAATCCATGATCGCTGACGATCACAACAGTCGTATCGTCATCGATCAACTCCAAGTAGCGGCCGAGCATCATGTCATGAAATCGATAGATACCATTGACGACTTCGCAATAAAGCTCAAAGTCTTGGATCGAGATATGTGGTCGTCTTGGAGGATAATACTTCATAAAACCATGACAAAGATGGTCAATGGCATCGAAATAAACAGCGGTAAAGTCCCACTCTTCGTGAGCCAAAATGTAAGTGGCAGCACAATGCAACGATGCTGTCGCGGCAAGGTTTGAAGTCACTATCCCTAAACGAGGATCGTTGATCTGGTCAATCTTTTCGAGAGCCGGAATGAACGGTCGTATATGCTCGGCCGACATTTCGTTCGGATGAACTCTAAGCTTTGCAAAAAACTCGGTCTTTTCTGGCGGATGGATCGTTCCATTGGGCATCGACCAGGGCCTGTCGGTCCGCATTTCCGGCCGCTGGAAAAAATTCGAGATCATCGTGCCGTTTATCGGTTCAGCCGGATGCGAAGGCCACCAACCGACAACATGGCATTTCTTATTCTCCTGATTAAGGATGTTCCATATCGCCTTACATGTTCGGCTCGTGTTGAAGATCGGCCGCACCCCCTTGCCGCTCGGATCCGGCTCAGTGAAGCCGTGAATTCCATGCTTATACGGCCTTTTGCCGGTAGCAATACTCGTCCACAGCATTGGCGATAAGATCGGGTCGAGCGTTGCGAGCTTTCCCATTACACCTTGCTCAACCAAACTCTGGAGCGACGGCATTAGTCCGATGTCCATCAGTGGATTGATAACTTTCCAATCGGCGGCGTCCCAGCCAATGAGTAATACTTTTGACATATTTCAATAATGAAAAAATTCTCGGGCTACTTTAAGGGAGGCTGTAGTATCTCCAGTTCGTCTTGAAATCTCGAGATAACTTTTGTTTGGTCATTATCGACCGAACCATCTCGACAGGGATCGGACCCTCTTTGAGAATGGCGTCGTGAAACGCTCGGTCGGTCATCTTTTTTGTGCCGACGAGATCACGATGTAATTGCTGAAACTGCAGGCCGCCCATCATATACGCCATTTGATACAGCGGGCCATAGTCGCCTGCGAATGACCGCCTGCCCTCAGCGACGGCGTTATCGCGTTCGTGGCCGACCTTGTTGACGAGCAGATCGACGCATTGTTCGGGCGTCCAATTTCCGAGGTGGAAATTGAGCGAGAAGATAATGCGAGCGGCTCGGTGCGAACGCCAAAACAGAGCACCGATCTTGTCCTCAGGCGTTTTCACAAAACCGCGATCCCACAACAGAAATTCCCAATACAAAGCCCAACCTTCGGTATTGAACGGCGTGCGGAAATTGCGTCGATATGGGCGATAACGCTGCGCCATAAAGCCCTGCAGATGATGGCCCGGAATTAGTTCGTGATGCGTCACAGCCCGAGCAAAATGCGGGTTGTTGCCGCGTAAAGACATCATCTTCTGCTCGTGCGTCATGCCGTCGGTCGGATACGCGACAAGGATCGTTTCGCCGCCTAAAAAGAATGGAGCAATAAGCTGTCGTTCGGGCGACATCATTTCCATTCGCCAACCGTCGCGAGCGAGTTTTGGTACGGTGACGAGATCATTTTTCTCAACGTACTCGATCGCCTCGTACGCGAATTTCTTGATCAGTTCAGGCTGCTTTCCGGGCTCGACGTATTTCTGCTTCACGGCCTCGATGGCCTTCATATAATCGTCGCCAAAGCCCATTTCACGCGACGCTTTCTTGAACTCAGCGATACACCAGTCAAACTCCTTATTCGCGATCTGCACGAGTTCCTCAGGCGAATATGGGATCATCTCGAACTTCAATTCCTCGATCAGAGCTTCCCTGCCGATCGGATCGCCTATGATCGTAGTCTTGTCATCAGGAGCAATACCGACGAGTTTCGTTGAGATGAAAGTCTGATATTTGAGTAGAGCGCCGTCCGCCTCTTTGTACGGCGATTCGCACCACCAAGTAAACGTCGGATCGAAGCCATTATAATAGCCATACCACCGCCGCAAAGTGTCTCGCAAACTCGCCACGGCCCGCGTTGCGCGATTTGCCAAGGTTCGCCTCCTACTTCCCGTCACCGCTACGTTCACGACCGTATCTTTCGACTCGGAGACTTTGTAGGAGTTGGCGATCTCTTTCTCGACCTCTGCGACCGTTCTTCCAACGACGGGAATTGGCTTGAGTCTGTAAAGTTCGAACTGTCCTGAATCATTGACCTTGGCTCGACGATTAAGTTCGGGGTGACGAAAAACCTGGATATCTAGAATGTCGTGTAAACCGATGCGATATTCTTTATCAACATTCTTCTGCACCGCCGCGATCGTGTTTACCATCTCATTCAACATCGCCGCCGCTTTCGCAGGATCCACCGGCTCAAGCTTTCGACGCGAGTCTTCGAGGTCTGATATCGTCTTAGCAAACGGCACGAGCGTCGCCATTTCGGCAACCTGTGCGTCAAAACGAAGCTGCTCCTTCACCTCATGTTCAAGATAATTGCGAAACAAGACTACATCGACTTGTTCGTCCTGGTTGAGCTTGTCGTAATCAAGAGAACTCAGTTCGCCGAGACGCTCTTCATACAACGCCCGCAGCCTAGCCGAACGATTCGCAGACATCGGCGCCGAATAATACCGATCCAAGATGCCGAAATCAGCATCAAACCGCTCGATAATCCCACGAACACGCGACGGCGGATCGTTGTAGACGCTAGGATCCGGCGATTGAGCGACCAACGTCTGCATCAAAAACACGACGACGATAAACAACACGACTGCTCTCTTGGTGAACTGCATAGTTTTCATTCGAATTGAGACCATTCTAAACCATTTGCCGCTCGCAGTTGCAATCGCAGCGTCACGACGGCGAAAATGTATTTCTTATGATCCCCGGCCGTTATCTCATTGACGTCACTTTCAACCGCGACAATGTCGAGTCGTTCGACGAATATCCGTTCAATCTCGGTGCCCTCACGAATTTCGACAAACTTAAACTTCATCCCAAAGTCACGTATTTCATTGGCGAAAACGGTAGCGGGAAATCGACTTTGCTCGAATCGATGGCAGTCGCTATCGGTTTTAATCCCGAAGGCGGCACGAAGAATTTCAATTTCGAAACTACCGAAACTCAGTACGAATTAGCGAAGTATCTCTGGTTCTCAAAAACTAATTACTTTCCACGTGACGGTTTCTTTTTGCGTGCTGAAAGTTTCTTTAACGTCGCGACGCAGATCGATGAACTCGACTTAAAAGGCTGGTACGGTGGCAAGTCTCTGCACGAACAATCACACGGCGAATCGTTCTTGACGCTGATGACCACGCGCTTTCACGGCGACGGCATCTACATTCTCGACGAGCCCGAGGCTGCTCTTTCGCCGCAGCGGCAGCTTGCGATACTTTCGCGGATCCACGATCTCGTGCGTGATAGCTCGCAGTTCATTATCGCCACGCATTCGCCGATCTTGATGGCGTATCCTGATTCGACGATCTACGAATGCGGCTCCGACGGCATACGCGAGGTCAGCTACGAAGACACCGAACACTACCAAGTCACCCGCGATTTCCTCATCAACCGCGAACGTATGCTCAAGATCTTGCTGGTCGATGACTAGCTACCTTTGCTTAGGTGCTTGGTATGACTAACGGCGTAGTAGGCGTGTTCGATGATCTGTTCGATGGTCGTGCGGTCAGCGGAATCGACCTTTACGATGCCGATGCTTATGTTAAGCAAGTAGGGCTTTCTGGCTTTTGAATTGTAGTACTCGAATGCCCCACGTACTCTTTGCGACAATTCATCTGCGGTCGCACCTTCGTCGGCGTGAAGCAGCACGACGAATTCATCGCCGCCCGAGCGGGCCAAAATATCGCGATCCGCGAGCGTTGATTCGATAATTTCGGCAGTTTTTTTGACGGCGCGAGTGCCTTCGTCTCGGCCGAACTGTTCGTTGATCGATTTGAGGCCGTCGATGTCAACGGCCATTACCCAAAGCTGTTTTGCGAGCCGTTCGGAACGCAGCAACATCAGCTGTTTCTCCGCTAACAAAGCAAAACCGTCGATGTTGTGCAGTCCTGTCGCTTCGTCGGTCAGCTCTCGGAGCTTGAGGTCTTTCTGTGCGGAACGCAACGAAGTCAACGCCGCGCGCAACTCAAGTCTCAGGCTCAACTGACGAGCGATCGCCTCGAGCGCTTGCTGTTGGTCCTCGGTCAATTCGTGCGGTTGCTGATCGAAAACGCACAGAGTCCCGATCGTTATTCTGTCGCGGTTTCTAATTGGAACGCCGGCGTAGAATCTAATGCCGAAATCGCCGGTGACGTACTCATTCTGATAGAACCTCGCGTCTTGGGTCGCGTCGGGGACCACGAGCGTTTCGTCGGGCCGTAAAATGGCGTACGAACAGAACGAGCCGTGCCTAGGTATCTCGCAAACATCGACACCGACCTTCGATTTGAACCACATCCTTTCGCCGTCGATCAGAGCGAACAGCGCGACGGGCACGCCGACGATCTTTGCGGCGAGGCCAACGAGGTCGTCGTACTCTCGTTCGGCCGGCGAATCGATAATATCGTAACGCGCCATCGCGTCGCGGCGTTCACCTTGGATGTCAGAAACGAGCGTCGGCATCTACTTCGTGCGGCTAACTAATATGTCTCGGATCGGTCGAAATGTGCAGTTTCTCGCTCGATATCATGAACGGATCGGAGACCATGAACGGATCGACCGAGCGATGAATGTGCGTGGACTCAAATCCGGGAATGCTTTTGAGGCGATTGTTCTGTTTCGCCTTATACATACCTTCGTCGGCGGCTTTGATAAGCTCTGCGAGGGAGCGCGTATCGGCGTGGTCGGTCTTCGCAATACCAACGCTCACACTCAAACGATAAGGCTTCTTCGCGGTCGAATTATGATTATCGAACGCCTCTTGAATTCGCTTCATCACGCTCGACACAGGCGTATGCTGCGTGTTGATCATGAACGCCACAAACTCATCACCGCCGATCCTCGACAGCACATCCGAACCGCGTACGCAGCTTGCTAACAGCCTTGAGGTCGTAACGATCGCGGCCGAGCCCTCGAGGTGGCCATGTCGGTCGTTGATCTTTTTCAGTCCGTCCATATCGGCGAGCATCACCCACGCACCGGCTTCGGTTTCGCGCGTTCTGAGTTGCATTAGATACTGATCGGCGATGGCCTGCAGGCCGCGGCGATTGTAGAATCCTGTCAGCTCATCACGAAGCGATAGGTTCCGCAGCTCGACATTTGCACGCTCTAGTTCGATCGTTTTGCAACGCAGTTCGAGCGTTTGCATGATCTGATTAGCGAACGCCCGCAGAATGTCCGTCGGCATCTTCGCGTAATCTCGCGGCTTTGTGTCTGCAATGGTCAAAGCCCCGAGCACATGGTTCTCGCTCGTTATCAGCAACGCCGTGGCGTAGAATCTGATGCCGAGCCCGCCCGCAACTTGTGGGTTGTTCGCGAATCTCGGGTCGACCGACGCATCAGGCACTACGACGAGGTCTTCGCGGTCCATCAACGCATATTCACACAGCGAATCTCCGCGAGCGATCTCCGAAATGTCCACGCCGATCTTCGATTTCAGCCATACGCGATCACCGTCAAAGAACGATATCGCCGCTATCGGCACCTCACAAGTCTTTGCCGTCAGCCAAGTAATGTCGTCATACTCACGCTCGGGCAACGTGTCCAATATTTCGTGTCGGTAAAGTGATTCTAAACGCTCTTTCTCATTCTCATCAATTGAGGGGTTGTTCATAATAGACCTGTACTCCAAGAGTTTCCCGGGCACAAAACAGGAAAAATGTAGCTAAATAACGTACTGCTTACGGACTTAAATTATTCTAAAAAAAGTACCTGTGATTATAAGCGAAGTGGTGTAATTACAACAATTGCCGCGATACAGATTTTACAATTCGCGTCCGAACGAGTGCGGCAGAGCATAATTCGAGCACGGTGACACTTCAGTTCAGCTCGTTTCAATTTACAGCGACTGCGAACCGATCTCCATCGACTAAAATGTCATTTTCAACGACCGCGTAGTTGAGTCAATTTGTTCCGTAGCTACTTCCATCGACCGCGTAGCCGCGTCAATTTGTTCCGTAGCTACTTTTATTTGCCGCGTAGCGACTTCTAGACACCAAAAACCCAAAACCAAAGACCAAAAACCTGCTTGACATCATCAAAAACAGGCGTATTATCGTTCTACCGCATTTCTTTCACGGTAAAAACTAAAATTTTGGAGGTTCAAACACCCTATGAACGACAAAAACCGCAGATACCTTGAGTCAGGCCAGCGTTGCCGTCAGTGGATCGTCGATAATCCTTTGCTCATTCCGCCCGGCAGTATGTTCGAAACTGAGACCGGCGAGTTCACCACTATGATTGATGCCCTCGAAAACATAGCAGGAGCTATCGAATCTTTCGTCGGCGAAGGCCTCAGTGCTACCGATGTCAAAGGCTCTGAGCGTCTCGATCTGATCGACATTATGAAACGCGTCCGCGATGCCGCCCGTGCTGCCGAAGCCACAAATCCCGGCACCCGCGACCGCTATCGCTACACCACAAATATGTCGCACCAGGCATTGCTCGCCGCCGGCCGCAGCTTTGTTTCCGGCGGCGCTGCCGACGAAGCGTTACTCGTTAGCTGGGGTGCACCTGCCAACTGGCCCGACCTCGTCGCCGCAGCCTGCGACGCGTTCGAAGCCTCGTTCGGCCAACAAGATTCCGCCGTCGGCTCACGCATCGCTAAAAATGCCGAGTTCAACGACCTAATGGCCCAAATGATCGCTAAAAAATCCACGATAAGCCACATGGTCCCAAATTTCTGCCACGGCCACCCCGGAGCCATCGCTGCCTGGAACGCCGCCGCCCACGTAGAATCGCCACCAAAGAAAAAGGCGCCACCAACGCCTTAGCATTTGATGAGTTTGATTTTTTGTCACCAAAGATGACGAAGATTAAAGCGTAGGGTGACGGTTGCGGTTTCCGCAACCAAACCCTACGTAGACGAACCGAACATGAACCGTCGCCGAAGGTGACGCGCATTCTTATGCCGCAATCATTGGTCAAAGTTTTGATCCACATCGTATTCTCGACCAAAAACCGTGTGGACATGATAATGCCCGAGTTCGAGGCCGGAATGTTTGAGTACATTCACGGCATTGTTGAGAACAACAAATCGAAGCTGATAGTTGGAAATGGAACGATGAATCATATTCATCTCCTAGTTTCGCTCGGCAGAACAATAGATATCAGCGAATTGATCGGCGATATTAAGCGCAGTAGTTCGCTCTGGGTTAAGTCTCAGGGAACATATCCCAACTTCTATTGGCAAGAAGGTTACGGTGCTTTTTCGATCGGTCAATCGCAAGTCCCCGATGTTAAGAGGTACATCGAAGACCAAAAAGCACATCATGCAGAGAAGGATTTCAAGACAGAATTTCGTTCTTTATTACACAAGTACGAGGTCGAATACGATGAACGATATGTCTGGGATTGATGTACGTCTCCGTTGGAGACGCGATTCCGAACATACACGTTCGTAGGGTTGCACCCTACGCTATAATTTTGGTCTCCGTTGGAGACAGATCAAAGAGACTTTTAGTTCACTCGGAGGTAGTCCACAATGCCGGTGTCTAAGAAAAGAAAACGTGCGGGAAAGGTTGTTCAACGGCAGGTTTTTCAGGGTTATCAACCTGACCATTCTAAGCGTTGGAAGCTGAAGATAAAGCCGGAGCAGTTCATCTATCTGCGTGACGATCCGGATTTTCTGCTGCTGATAAAAATCGGACGGGCGATCAATGCTATTTCGTTCGCGACCTGTAACTGGATTAGTTTTGTCGAATGCAAGACGCACGTACAACGACGTCAACATCGTCGCGGGCTGT
>JAEUQI010000190.1:0-1646 GCA_016789145.1 Blastocatellia bacterium
TGCCGAGTGTTGACAACAACAATTCCGCTCCGACCTTGCCAAGCCTTTCCATCAACTCGACCGCCGTCTCTTTTGCACCGATAGGCGTCGACACTTGTTGAAGAATATCGCCGGTATCGAGGCCTTCGTCCATTTTCATGGTTGTCACACCAGATTCGGTCTCGCCATTCACGATCGCCCAATTTACCGGCGCCGCTCCGCGGTATTTTGGTAGCAGCGAAAAATGGACATTAATCGCTCCGTGCGGAAACGCCGTTAGAAAAGCGTTTGGCAGAATTCGTCCATAAGCTACAACTACCGCGACATCTGCCTTAAAAGAGCGAAATCTCTCAGCCGCCTCTTCTGTACGCACTTTTTCAGGCTGCAACACCTCGATTTTGTTTGCCAACGCCAATTCCTTGACCGGCGACATTGTGATCTTGTTTCCACGGCCTGAGGGACGGTCGGGCTGGGTGTAAACGGCAGCGATGTCGTGTCCGGCGTCGATCAACGCTTGCAAAGACACGGCGGCGGCCGTCGGGGTTCCCATGAAAACAATACGCATAGCAAAAAGTCAGGCTTCTTCGAAAAGAAGCCTGACCTCTAGTTTAATCTCGCAACACGAATAACTCTAATAGCCGCAGTGATAGTTGGAGAATTCGTAGAATCTCGTCCATTTGCCGTTCTCTTTTTTGTACGCCGTAAATCCGGCGCCTTCGAACGACTGCTGGTACGTGAAGATCTCGCCAATACCATCACCATCGAAATCAAAGCTATCCAGAAGCAACTCGTGATAGATGCCTTTATCAACGTCTTTGATATCTTGGCTCATCACATTTGTTTGATCTATCGCCCTGCCGTCGGCAAAAACAAGCGAATACTTCCCGCCCGCACCGAGTTCGGCTATGAAAAAGAGTAGATTTCGAGTTTTGCTATCTACATCGATCCAATAGGAACCAACAAACTCGGCTCGGCCATTCTTGTCGATATCGATGCCGGTCAGGTTCTGACTTTTCAGCTCTTTTGCGGCGAGCTTGCTCTTTGCAAACTCCTTCTTAACCAATGCTTCGATCTCAGTTCGTTCTGCGGCGGTCGGACGGCGACGAAAACTCGTGGTGTTCTTTACAGGCGCATTCGTGGCGAGGCCCATGACCATTCCCTTTATGGGCGTCTTCGAATTGGTCGTGGTCACGGTCGCCATATTCGGCGCGCAATCGGCCTTGGCATTAGCGCTTTTGATCTTAACAGTACCGGTAGCGGCACCGCCGAAGATCAATTTGTAGGTCGCCGCAGTCTTGTAATAGGTTTTGTTAAACGCGGCGATGATCGAGCTATCGTCACTGCCATTGACCGGTGATTCGAGTCGGCTGCGGTTAATGTAGGCGATCGGTTCGAGTCCAACTCCGTCGTTGACCACAGCAAAAATGATCTGCCGCGGGCCTTTTGCCTGAGCGAACGCGGGCAAAGACGAGCTGACCAGCATCGAAACGACAGCCGCGAAAAACAAACTTGTCCTGACAAACTTCATTATCTAAATATCTCCGTTCACCAAACTTCAGATCTTCTGGGCGACCGATTTTCCTTGCATAAACATCAGCAGATACTCACGTCCGCCGGCCTTGGAATCGGTGCCGCTCATGTTGAAACCGCCAAAAGGATGTACGCCG
>JAEUQI010000190.1:1656-2071 GCA_016789145.1 Blastocatellia bacterium
CGCCGACGAGTGCTCCGGTACATTTGCGGTTCAGGTAAAGGTTGCCGACGTGAAAATCGCGGCGAGCCTGTTCGAGCCTGTCTTGAGATGCAGAATAGACCGCACCGGTTAGCCCGAATTCTGTGCCGTTTGCGATCTCCAATGCGTGGTCGTAGTCCTTCGCTTTAATGACCGCAAGCACTGGAGCAAAGACTTCCTCTTGCTCGATGGTGCTTCCTGCTTCGACATCGGCGATCACGGTTGGCTGAATGTAATATCCGTCTGCGTCGTCTCCGGTTCCGCCTGCTACGACGCGGCCGCCTTCGTCGATCGCGGTGTTTATGTAACGGAGCGTACTGTCGAATGATCGTTTGTTGATGACCGCGGCCACGTTGGTTGTGGGCGATTGCGGCTCGCCGATGACTAGCTTGTTGGT
>JAEUQI010000191.1:0-1042 GCA_016789145.1 Blastocatellia bacterium
TAACGGATGTTTCAATCCACGTCCGTCATTGCTGACGGACGAATCTCTCCGATGCCCAACGCGCGGAAGCCCAAGCCAAGATGTTTCAATCCACGTCCGTCATTGCTGACGGACGAATCCCGCAGGCGGCGGCGCTGAAGGGGGCCATTGGCTGGTTTCAATCCACGTCCGTCATTGCTGACGGACGAATCGCTGGCCACATCCACAGTGCTGCGCTGCCTTAAGCGTTTCAATCCACGTCCGTCATTGCTGACGGACGAATCCCCCCGAGTTCAAAGCGCCGATCCACTTCATCGACGTTTCAATCCACGTCCGTCATTGCTGACGGACGAATCCCCGCAGATTTGCGGGATGGCGGAAAGGCTGGCGGTTTCAATCCACGTCCGTCATTGCTGACGGACGAATCCTTGGAAGCCCCAAATGGAACAACTTGACACCAAGGTGTTTCAATCCACGTCCGTCATTGCTGACGGACGAATCCTACTCGTTCGAGTTCATGAGCACCGACGAGGTGTTTCAATCCACGTCCGTCATTGCTGACGGACGAATCCGCGATAGTTAACGGCGCAAAGCCATTGTTGATTGGTTTCAATCCACGTCCGTCATTGCTGACGGACGAATCCTTGCGCTTCTTCTTCCCGTCAAACGCCCACGACTTGTTTCAATCCACGTCCGTCATTGCTGACGGACGAATCGTGCGGGCTGCGTTCAGTGCGCCACATCTTCACGGGTTTCAATCCACGTCCGTCATTGCTGACGGACGAATCCTCGCCAGCATCATGCGCGACGACCAGAAGATGCTGTTTCAATCCACGTCCGTCATTGCTGACGGACGAATCAGCGGTGCGGGAATGCTGGGCTCAGGCGTCGCTTGTTTCAATCCACGTCCGTCATTGCTGACGGACGAATCCATCGGGCATTGTACAGGCGTTGCTATGCAACTCGTTTCAATCCACGTCCGTCATTGCTGACGGACGAATCAAGCTGCAGACTCCGCGCTTCAGTCCGCTGGATGGTTTCAATCCACGTCCGTCATTGCTGA
>JAEUQI010000191.1:1070-1572 GCA_016789145.1 Blastocatellia bacterium
GCAGGCCGCCATGGATGCTGTTCAATCCGTTTCAATCCACGTCCGTCATTGCTGACGGACGAATCGCAAGGCGCCATCGTCACCCAGCCCGCCCACACCGTGTTTCAATCCACGTCCGTCATTGCTGACGGACGAATCCGCCGGAGCGCTTCGATCCCTTGGGGTTCTCGATGGTTTCAATCCACGTCCGTCATTGCTGACGGACGAATCCCGGAAGCAGCAAGTGGCTAATTCGACCCAAGAGTGTTTCAATCCACGTCCGTCATTGCTGACGGACGAATCTATCGGAGATGTTGGCCGAGATCGATTCCTTGATGGTTTCAATCCACGTCCGTCATTGCTGACGGACGAATCCGGTCAATGCCGAGATTGTCAGCAATGATCCAATGCGGTTTCAATCCACGTCCGTCATTGCTGACGGACGAATCAGGCATACATCCACCAGGCAGCGTCTGAGCTTTTTGGTTTCAATCCACGTCCGTCATTGCTGACGGACGAATCC
>JAEUQI010000192.1 GCA_016789145.1 Blastocatellia bacterium
GCAATGACGGACGTGGATTGAAACAACGGTAACGCTGGTGTCGGCCTGGAGCTTGGCGAGATTCGTCCGTCAGCAATGACGGACGTGGATTGAAACAAGTCGGACGCGGACATCGTTGATCCTGGCCTTGGATTCGTCCGTCAGCAATGACGGACGTGGATTGAAACAGCAGAATCAAGGACGCTGCCGATGCCTACCGGGGATTCGTCCGTCAGCAATGACGGACGTGGATTGAAACGACGAGGTGACCGCCGAACCGGTGCAGACGCCGTGGGATTCGTCCGTCAGCAATGACGGACGTGGATTGAAACGAAACGCACTACGGACAATCATTCCGAGACAAAGAGATTCGTCCGTCAGCAATGACGGACGTGGATTGAAACCTGTGCTGGGGATGGGCTGCGATGCAGGCTGCAGGGGGATTCGTCCGTCAGCAATGACGGACGTGGATTGAAACATCGCGTTTGGTGCCGGCGGGATTGTTGTCCTCATGATTCGTCCGTCAGCAATGACGGACGTGGATTGAAACGCGTTCGAACAGGCATCGTGCCTGCGCCCCCCGGACGGATTCGTCCGTCAGCAATGACGGACGTGGATTGAAACAGCTTTTTTAGCGCGCCTGAAGTTTCGTCAAAAGCTGGATTCGTCCGTCAGCAATGACGGACGTGGATTGAAACTCGCCAACACCGCATAGGCGGCCTATCTGCGCCTCGATTCGTCCGTCAGCAATGACGGACGTGGATTGAAACCATCTCTTCACGGCTGCACAGGTACTTTTTGCGGGGATTCGTCCGTCAGCAATGACGGACGTGGATTGAAACGCGTGCTGAAAGAGCAGTTTGGTGACGGGCCGTTTGATTCGTCCGTCAGCAATGACGGACGTGGATTGAAACCGTCGAAGTTGGCGTCCACCTCCTCGGTGCGCCGGGATTCGTCCGTCAGCAATGACGGACGTGGATTGAAACCGCGCCTTCCAGCTCGCCACTGCCGTCAGCAACGCGATTCGTCCGTCAGCAATGACGGACGTGGATTGAAACGCGTGCTGAAAGAGCAGTTTGGTGACGGGCCGTTTCGGATTCGTCCGTCAGCAATGACGGACGTGGATTGAAACGTTCGCACCGTCACCTTCGCCTTGCCCGAAGGCGGGATTCGTCCGTCAGCAATGACGGACGTGGATTGAAACCGTGCTACGGGTTGCAGGTTCGCGGCCGACAAACGGATTCGTCCGTCAGCAATGACGGACGTGGATTGAAACAGCGCATGATCGGCGCTGCCCGGGAAGAAGCCGAGATTCGTCCGTCAGCAATGACGGACGTGGATTGAAACAGCGTTCGACCGCTGCCATGCAGGCCGGTGGGCAGGATTCGTCCGTCAGCAATGACGGACGTGGATTGAAACCACGGTGCAGGGCCGCTTTGAAGAGATGCTGGCCGGCGATTCGTCCGTCAGCAATGACGGACGTGGATTGAAACCAAGCAAGATGTCGCGGGTTCGA
>JAEUQI010000193.1 GCA_016789145.1 Blastocatellia bacterium
GTGTCGAGACCGGTATCTGCGCTAAAAAGAAGTGTCGATTCACCATCGCGAATGAGTATCGCGAGGCTCTCGTCGGTATGCGGCGTTTTGGCGGCGACAGCTTCGATGCCAGGTAACATCGAAAAATTGTCGAGCGGTTCGACCTCGACGATCTCGATCGGAAACGGCTGTTCGGTCAGTTTGTAATTGTTAACGGCGTCCATTCGCTCGATCAGCCCTTGCAGGCCGAGAGGGCCGAATATCTTCAGCGGCTTTGTTCGCGATCTCGTCGCGTCAGCATGTTTTGTTCCGGCCAAAAACGACATCAGCCCGCCGCAGTGGTCGATGTGGAAATGTGAGATCCAGATCGCGGCGAGCTCGTGCCACGGCAGATCTTCCTCAGCCATTCGACGTGCGGCGGTTGGCGAGCAATCGAGCAATATCGTTCCGCTCGACGTTTCGAGCCAAAATCCCGAACTTGTCCGCGTCGGATGCGGCACCGTAGTGCCCGAACCTAGAACCGTGAGTTTCATAACCAATATGTTAGATTAAAGTTATGAGCCAAGTCGATATTCTCGCCGTTTTTGCACATCCAGACGATCTCGAACTGTACGTCAGCGGCACGATGTTGAAGATGAAGCATCTCGGCTACCGTACCGGTGCGTTAGATGTAACTCGCGGCGAAATGGGCACTCGCGGCACCGTCGAAGGCCGTGCCGTCGAGGCCGAGAATGCGGCAAAGATACTAAACCTCGACATTCGTGAGAACCTCGGGCTTGCCGACGGACACGTGTTTGTTGACGATGCCGCCCGGACCGCGATGGCGCGTGCTTTGCGTCGTTTAAAACCAAAAGTCATCCTCACGCATCAGTCCGGCGACACGCATCCTGATCACGATCATATCGCGACGCTGGTTCGCGAATGTTCAAGGTTGGTGGCAATGCGGAATTACGATCCGGAAACAGGCGACGAGAAAATTCCGCCGCCCATCGTCGCTCATGCTGTGTTTTCGCGACGCGTCGTACCGTCATTTATCGTCGATATCTCAGATCATCTTGACGAGCGAATGGAGGCGATCAAGGCACACCGCTCGCAGTTCTACGATCCAACTTCGAGCGAGCCCGAGACGATGTTGACCGGCAAAAGCTACCTCGAAGACATAGAATCGCGAGCCCGATATTTCGGCCAACTCATCGGTGTCCGAGCCGGCGAACCGTTCTATGTTGCTGAGGCTTTGAACGTCCACGATCCGATCGAATTACTAACAAGACCGATGAACTTATATTCGTAACCCTCCGTTGCACAAGCCCGCACATTAGTAAGGGCGTAACACTCAACGTAGGATCAAGCCCTTGCTAACGCGCGGGCTTTGGCAACTCGGCAATCTTGACAAAAAAGTAACGATTTCCTAATCTATACCTTACGGGAACGCTCGAAATACAAATCTGAGAGTGGTT
>JAEUQI010000194.1 GCA_016789145.1 Blastocatellia bacterium
GAAACGTCGTTGAGCCCCTGCTGCACGCCAAGCGAGTAGCGATTCGTCCGTCAGCAATGACGGACGTGGATTGAAACGCGCCGGCGCCCCGAAAGCCGATGTCGTGGCTACGGATTCGTCCGTCAGCAATGACGGACGTGGATTGAAACCACCTGGCGCACCGAGCCGTCATAGCTGCTGTTGAAGGGATTCGTCCGTCAGCAATGACGGACGTGGATTGAAACGTCGTTGAGCCCCTGCTGCACGCCAAGCGAGTAGCGATTCGTCCGTCAGCAATGACGGACGTGGATTGAAACCAGCCACAACGACAAACACAATCGCCAGATCGACGGATTCGTCCGTCAGCAATGACGGACGTGGATTGAAACGCTCATGTCGCCCTGGCGCAGGTGATCGCGACAAACGGATTCGTCCGTCAGCAATGACGGACGTGGATTGAAACCCGAGCGGATCAAGGCCTTTGACCTGCACGGGGCTTTGGATTCGTCCGTCAGCAATGACGGACGTGGATTGAAACAACTGACATCCAACGGGGGCGACCTATGAAAAACGATTCGTCCGTCAGCAATGACGGACGTGGATTGAAACCTCGACCTGTGCCTTTGGAAGGGCCGCTTCCCTTCGGATTCGTCCGTCAGCAATGACGGACGTGGATTGAAACTTGCGGAATGGCTGGCAGACGGCAAGGGCCCGCGGATTCGTCCGTCAGCAATGACGGACGTGGATTGAAACCCCGTGACGGAATGGATATACCCTAAGGCAGTTACCGGATTCGTCCGTCAGCAATGACGGACGTGGATTGAAACAAATGCCCGTCGTCGCAATGCTCTTGTGCCCCAACGATTCGTCCGTCAGCAATGACGGACGTGGATTGAAACTTTAACAAAATGTCCTGTCGGCCCCGCTATGGTGCGGGATTCGTCCGTCAGCAATGACGGACGTGGATTGAAACTCCGCCGTGCAGGCCGTGCTGCTGCACGGTAATAGATTCGTCCGTCAGCAATGACGGACGTGGATTGAAACCGGGCCATGGTCCGCCGATGCGAAGAGCGCAACGGATTCGTCCGTCAGCAATGACGGACGTGGATTGAAACAAGCGCGCCTACCCACCACGCCCGACACCGCCGGGGATTCGTCCGTCAGCAATGACGGACGTGGATTGAAACCCATGCGATGGCGCTGCTCGGCCGTGAGCTCGCGGATTCGTCCGTCAGCAATGACGGACGTGGATTGAAACCCCAGCCCCACCAACCCTCGCAAGACGTTCGACGAGGATTCGTCCGTCAGCAATGACGGACGTGGATTGAAACAGGCTCTCATCTCGGCGGACCCCTTGCCAGCTGAGATTCGTCCGTCAGCAATGACGGACGTGGATTGAAACCTTGTCACGACGCTGGGCGAGGCACAGGCC
>JAEUQI010000195.1 GCA_016789145.1 Blastocatellia bacterium
CGTGGATTGAAACTGAAAAAAAATCAGGAATTGGCGGTCTGATCGCCGATTCGTCCGTCAGCAATGACGGACGTGGATTGAAACAAGTGGGAAGTGCGGGGCCGGAAGGCGGGGGGCGAAGGATTCGTCCGTCAGCAATGACGGACGTGGATTGAAACGGGGCGAATACGTGGTTACGGGAAACGGTGGATGGGGATTCGTCCGTCAGCAATGACGGACGTGGATTGAAACTGGCGACGTTCATTCACGGCCTTGATCGAGTCGTGTTGATTCGTCCGTCAGCAATGACGGACGTGGATTGAAACCTGTAAGGGTAAGCGGGCGGGCCGGTAACGGCCTGGATTCGTCCGTCAGCAATGACGGACGTGGATTGAAACAACGCCAACAGCGTTCTTTTGCACGGCCAGGCGCGATTCGTCCGTCAGCAATGACGGACGTGGATTGAAACGGTTTGCTTGATGCCGTGGCGCAGCAGCAGGCCCGATTCGTCCGTCAGCAATGACGGACGTGGATTGAAACATGATGTCTTGCTCCTGGTTCTGCGGATCAACCGGATTCGTCCGTCAGCAATGACGGACGTGGATTGAAACACGCTTTCTCATGGTTGGAAAGACATGACTGCTGGATTCGTCCGTCAGCAATGACGGACGTGGATTGAAACACCATTAGCGGGTCGCCATACTTCTTGAACCGCTGGATTCGTCCGTCAGCAATGACGGACGTGGATTGAAACATCTGGAATTCCCCCTCGCGTGCGGTAGGAGGGGTGATTCGTCCGTCAGCAATGACGGACGTGGATTGAAACAACTTCGAGGCTGGCGCAATCGACGCTCCGGAGTGGGATTCGTCCGTCAGCAATGACGGACGTGGATTGAAACAGCGTGATTTTCGCCCCCTGCACCAACAAGCCCGGATTCGTCCGTCAGCAATGACGGACGTGGATTGAAACACACGTATCAAGGATGTTCCGCCGATTGCCGTGCAGGATTCGTCCGTCAGCAATGACGGACGTGGATTGAAACGCTTATCCAACCAAAGGCCGGATATGCACCTGTCAGATTCGTCCGTCAGCAATGACGGACGTGGATTGAAACCATAACGGCAGTCAGTCTTTGGACGCTCTTGCCGAGGATTCGTCCGTCAGCAATGACGGACGTGGATTGAAACCCGCCCCTTGTGGGGCATCATCTGGAGAACCGCGATTCGTCCGTCAGCAATGACGGACGTGGATTGAAACGCCCTGCGGACCCGCTTCACGGCCGGGGCCGGGGCGATTCGT
>JAEUQI010000196.1 GCA_016789145.1 Blastocatellia bacterium
CTTCGGGAGAGAAATTATGAAATACAAAATGTACGGAATGTTGTTCGCGATGTTCGCGGTGGTCTGCGTCGGGAACGTCGCGGCACAGACGAAGCCCGATGTGGCGTCGCTCAGTTGGATGTCGGGCTGCTGGGAACTGAAAAAGCCCACGAGCACGACGTACGAGAGTTGGGGCAGATCGACCGAGAACCTAATGCTCGGCACTTCGCAGACGATCAAAGGCACGAAGTCCGTCGCGTTCGAATTCCTGCGTATTATGGCTACCGACAAGGGTTTGACGTACTTTGCGCAGCCTTCAAACGCCAAAGAACCGACCGCATTCGCCTCGACCAAGGTCACGGCGAACGAGGTCATCTTCGAGAACCTTCAGCACGACTTTCCGCAACGGATCATCTACAAAACCGATGGCCCCGACAAGCTCAACGCAAGAATAGAAGGCCCCATGAACGGCCAGCTCATGGGCATCGACTTCGCCTTCGTGCGTGGGAAGTGTTTGTAGTATGCGACTGGCACAAGCCCGCACGATAGTAAGGGCGTTACACAGAACGCAGTAGGATCGGCGAATGCCGTATCGTCTTGATAACGGGCCAGCGGCAGCCGCCGTGATAACTGCGTTGAGTGTAACGCCCTTACTCCGAAGACTTCGTGCGGGCTTGTGCCTTGGTCGCAGGCTGCTGGCACAAGCCCGCACGATAGTAAGGGCGTTACACGGAAATTAGGAGAATCGGCGAATGCCGTTTCGTCTTGATAGCATGCCGGCGACAGCCGCCGTGATAACTGTGTTGAGTGTAACGCCCTTACTTCGAAGACTTCGTGCGGGCTTGTGCCTTGCGTCCGATCCCGACGCTGCGTTCGCCGGGCTCACTACGCATCGGGCTGATCTCCGAGACGCCTGCGGCGTTGTACATCGATAACATCACAATGCACCGTAAACCATACCCGTTCCACTCCGGAACGGGTTTTATATTTTGTTGAAAATGAATGTTACGTATTTGCGTTTTCTTTCATATATCAATGGACGCGTTGTCAAGAGAAAGAATCTTGGCAACGAATACGGTCGATTCGGGCATCGGAGTGCCGCGTGTTTTCCAGAAACAAATGGTCGCAGGTCGGGCGTAAGTGTTGCAAATATGCGAGTTGTCGTCTGTACAGTGGTAAGACCATATGCTAAGGTTCCTTAGCTCCGTTCCGTTGCCGATGCCGCGGACGGAGTTCGTTTGGCAACATGCTGTACCGTTG
>JAEUQI010000197.1:0-261 GCA_016789145.1 Blastocatellia bacterium
CCCTTTCGTAATGTTCGTGTTAGGCGGACTTGCGACCTTTGCAGGACTATTCTTGATCGTGATCGGCTCACGAAAACACCGCGAATTTGCTGTACGATCTGCAGGCTTTGATTGGCTCTTTCGCCCGGCCGGCGTCACCGGCATTCTTTTCGGTTCATTCCTGATCTACGCCGCCGTCGCTTAACTCTCAACTATTTCACTCTTTCACCTCTTCACTTTTCTCTCTTTTTCTTGCTATACTTACGATGTTTCTGGGTCGAT
>JAEUQI010000197.1:271-1099 GCA_016789145.1 Blastocatellia bacterium
AAAACTAACTCTTAATCCGTGGGTCACAGGTTCGATCCCTGTTCGGCCTACCAGATCACAAAAGAAGAGGTTGTCCATAACGGACCGCCTCTTTTTTGTTGTCCGCACTGTCCGCGCCGTTCCTCGCGTTCTTGCCGTTCTTGCTGTCCGCGTCATGTTTCACGGTTGGTGTTTCCCACGGTTCGAAGTGAAACGCCACACTTTTGAGAAACGCTCTAAGTCATCATATTTCAACAACTTACCGTTCATTCGCAACGATTTGCGTTCCAAGCCGTACCAGCCGCGTTCCACGACCTTGTGGAACGTCTAACCTGCTGTGTTCATTACACTTACAGTCGGACTAAGACCATTTTTCACTGTTTTTGAAAAAAATGTAAGACAATGTCTTACAGGTAGAAACGCACCGTTGCCTTCGAACAACGAAGCAACAAAAAACCAATCTCTTCCGGATCCTGACCAGCTTATCTGATGCAATATCATTGTGAAACATTCTGCCTGGGAGCAGTTCGACCCCGACCTTTTCAACCCTCAAATTATCAAGGACCTAGCAGCAGACGCAATTGCACCGCCATGATAGTCTATCATACCTGCAACATCGGTGTAGATCTTTTTATGCTTGAATTCACTTAGACCTGATCACGCCATTTTAGGACTTCTTCGCGGAGGAGAGGATTTTGTTGGAAGCTGGCGGTTTCGCCTTGGGCGGCGGTGGCTCGTTGGATGTGCCAGTAGGAAAGGCCGAGTTTGCCGACGGCTCGTAGGTAGCGGCTGCGTCCTTTGAACTTGCCGCTGAACAAGCCGCTGATCAGCCAACCGGAGCTGCGGAAC
>JAEUQI010000198.1 GCA_016789145.1 Blastocatellia bacterium
ACCCCCGGCCATCGCCCGGCAGGTTGGCGGCATCATGATTCGTCCGTCAGCAATGACGGACGTGGATTGAAACCGATCTGCAGTTCGTGCAGTGCGGTTTCGGCTTCGGATTCGTCCGTCAGCAATGACGGACGTGGATTGAAACTTATTTTGTGCAAAGCAACTTCACACGGATTCGCGATTCGTCCGTCAGCAATGACGGACGTGGATTGAAACTTGCCAGAGAACCCGGGGGAGGGAGAAACAAAGGGATTCGTCCGTCAGCAATGACGGACGTGGATTGAAACCACATAGCCACCGCCGCATTAGTCGGAGCGCCATCGGATTCGTCCGTCAGCAATGACGGACGTGGATTGAAACATCATCAATCTCCCTTCGCCTGGGGCTTGAAATCCGATTCGTCCGTCAGCAATGACGGACGTGGATTGAAACAGCCCGGGCAGTCAGGATCTTGCGGCAGTGCAGTTGGATTCGTCCGTCAGCAATGACGGACGTGGATTGAAACATGCCACGGGGGCGACAAAAACGCGGCACGCCGAAGATTCGTCCGTCAGCAATGACGGACGTGGATTGAAACGACCGTGACGCAGTCAGGGTGGATGGGCTCAAAGCGATTCGTCCGTCAGCAATGACGGACGTGGATTGAAACCCCGTGTTTTGCAGCCACGTGCGCATCCGCGAAGGATTCGTCCGTCAGCAATGACGGACGTGGATTGAAACCTCGCGATATTCTCGGGCGCCTGCTTTATCAAGAGGATTCGTCCGTCAGCAATGACGGACGTGGATTGAAACTCATATTGAATTCAG
Organism: Blastocatellia bacterium; assembly: GCA_016789145.1. GTDB lineage: Bacteria > Acidobacteriota > Blastocatellia > Pyrinomonadales > Pyrinomonadaceae > OLB17. The sequence goes on from JAEUQI010000198.1 coordinate 808, forward strand.
GTAGCGCGCAATATAGCCGCGATTCGTCCGTCAGCAATGACGGACGTGGATTGAAACGACCTGACCCTCAAGCAGTACGGTCTGGTTACTGGGATTCGTCCGTCAGCAATGACGGACGTGGATTGAAACGCGCCAGGGCACGGTTCCGGCATCGACGCCCGGAGGATTCGTCCGTCAGCAATGACGGACGTGGATTGAAACAAGCTCCCAGATAATCTGGGCGTCGGTGACGAGCGATTCGTCCGTCAGCAATGACGGACGTGGATTGAAACCAGTCCGAAGG
>JAEUQI010000199.1 GCA_016789145.1 Blastocatellia bacterium
TACCAGTCAAAGTCCGGCAGCTTGTCACCCTGCTCGTTATTCACATAGTTGCATGCTTCCCAGATACTTTTCTCGTTTCAGAGGTTTCGTCTGCTGCCTTTGTCAGCCCAAGGCGAATGTTCCTCGATCCACAAACTATCTTCGCGAAGTTGTCGCGTTGCGTTAGCCTTGACCGCGATCAAAGCATCTTTTGGATTCTTTTCTCCGATCGCGATTACGACGTGGACATGATTGGTTCTTATATTGATCGCGAGAATTCTCCATCCACGGATCTCACAGAGTTGTCGAATCGCCTTCTCGACCGACTTTCGACGTGCGGCATTTAATGAAACCGGCGGATGAAGTAACGACTTTTCGTTGTACTTACGCCAATTGGGATTCCCTTCGATCCTAGGTGTTGCGTATTTGTTGTGGTTGCGATCGACGCTGCCGCGTTCGTCGCCGTGAAGCCACGTTCCGTAACAGCGAAATGTGAAGAAAACAGCCAGTGGCGTGTCTGTGTCGTTCCACATTGGACTATTCTAGCGTACGGAAGAACCCAGTCGCTATCGCTCCCGGTTCTGACTTCGAGCCGGGAACCCAGTCGCCATTGCTCTCGGTTCTGAACTTATTGCAGCTTGGCGATCTCTGCTTCGTTTTCGGCGTTGGTCTTGGCGTCGTTGCCGGCGAATTTGTTCTCTTCCTTAAGTTTGAGATAGATCGCCTGGCTTGCCTTGAAGCTGGCAAGGGCTGCGTCTTTGGCGGCGAGTTTCAGATGCGTTTTGCCTGCCAGATTATGGGCACGGGCGATGACCTTGTTCGATTGAGTGTGAGCAGGCAGCTTTGCCAGAACTTCGCCGCAATAGTCTTGTGCCAATTTCAGCGTTTCGAGGGTCTTTGCGTGATCGCCGGCGTCGAAATGCGTCTGGCTCATGTCGTAATATGTGCCGCCGATATCGTATAGGATCAGCGTATTTGTGGGATCTTCTTTTCTCAATTGCTGCGAGATCTCGATCGCTCGTTCGAAACTCTTGAGCGAATCGGCGTATCGTTTGGCGGCTCGCAGAGTGACCGCGCGTTGTTTTGCGACCAGCACGACGTCGCGTTTCGC
>JAEUQI010000019.1 GCA_016789145.1 Blastocatellia bacterium
AATATCCAGCAGCCATGAGAATTGCGGCCACTGATCAGTATATCACAGATGGCACATTGTTTCAATGAAGTTCTTTGTACCCAATAGTTAGACAGGCTGCCTAACCTGTCTTTGATCCGAAACCAGCAGACCGACAGGCAAGGCTGCCTGTCGTAGTTCTTTTATGGCTTCGTGGCTATCGCAGTGCTGTCGCGACTTGCCCGACCGCACGGCAATTTGATCAAGCTAGAGTCAGCGTCGCCGACGCCAGGTGTTTTCGGGTTTGCGGCGTTCGAATCGTTCGAGGCCGCGATTGAAGCCACCGTCAGCTCCAAATAGCGGAAAAAGCTGAAGTTCGTTTGAAAGATAGGCGGCGCGAAGTTCGACAGGTCGCGGGCCGGCGGTGATGACGCGAACCGAGGTGCCGCGAACTTCGGCGATCCAATCGGCAAATTCGTCGGCTCGGCCGATTGTTGCGGAGAGCAAAAGCAGGCGAATACGTTTTGGCGAGAGTATTATTGCTTCTTCCCAAACGTGGCCGCGATCTTCGTCTGCCAGGTAGTGAGCTTCGTCGAGAATTACGAAATCGGTCGCGACATCAAAGCCCTCGCGCATCGCGTCAAAAAGCTGATTTCGATAGATCTCCGTCGTGCCGACGATCAGCGGAGCGTCGCGATTCTCTTTGCGGTCGCCGGTGAGAATACCCACATTTTCCGCACCAAATTCCAGCTTGAACTCCGCATATTTCGAGTTTGTCAGAGCTTTCAACGGCGTCGTGTACCAAGCACGCTTCCCTGCCGCCAGCAAACGGCGAATTTCCTCGCGTGCTATCCAAGTTTTTCCGCTCCCGGTCGGAGCTGTCACGAGCACATCCTGAGTTTCGATCGCTTCGAGGGCCTCGAGCTGGAATCTATCAGCCTCAAACGGCCGCGGTTCGGGGACGCCGATGCCTGAGAGCAGGCGTTCAACGGCACGCAATTGCGACGGAGTTTGCTCAGGCGTGCGGGAACTTTCCCGTGCAACTGGGCGTTTATCATAGCGTTCTCTACCTGTGCGGCGGCGATTTGAACGATCGTTTCGGCGTGGCATTAGAGAGATAATAGGCTCAGGCGACGCGAAAGTCTAATCTTTCCAAACCTTGGCGGAAAATGTTAAGATGTTAAGTTGCTTCGCAACCAATTGGTGCGGGCACAGCGTCTAAGTTTGAGTGGCACAGCAATTCGGGCCAGATCTTACATCGATAGACGATATTTATATGTTTGAGCAGTCATTATACGAACAACCCCACAACGAGACACCGGAGATCGAGCAGCCGGTCCCCGAGGCTACGCCTGTTTCGGAAGAAGGCGGCCTGTTCAGCTCGTACGAGATAAAAAGCTGGACGCTCGACCCACGAATTTACAAGATATTGGGCGTTTCGGCTGTATTCAATCTGCTTGCCGTCGCTATTTTTACGCAGGGCTCGCTGATGACGATGAAAGGCTGCGATAGCCCGCTCGTCGGCAGTGTTTGTAAGGTTCTTGACACGGTCTATGTTGGCTCTGTGCTTTTCGGTACGGAGCGTAACGTGATCGATGCTGACTACGAAAAGACCGAGCTCTCAAACGCAACGATGGTCTTCACTGAGTTGCCGCCCGAAACCGAGAAGATCTCATATCCCGAGGGCTATTTTGCATTGGCAAACCCGATCGAATGGCAAGCAAAGATAGACGCGATGAATGCCCTGAATGGCTTGACCGAAACGGTCGAGCCGGGCTTTATTGCCCCCGGAATTCCGAATAATAACTCGACGATCGGTATACCAACGACACCGGCGTACAAGCCGGGCCGTTCGATCCTGGACACACCTGCGAAACAGCCGAACCCGAACAAAGGCAAGATCGACCCGAGCAAGCTTCCGACCGGCATCGATGACGTCAACGACGACGTCGCCGTCAAACAACCCAACGGCAAACCAAACGCCAACGGCGTCCGCCCGGACGGTATAGATCCGGCGTCGAACGCAAATGCGTCGAAACCAAAGCGGCCACCGTTCGATCCGAATTCGATTCCGCAGGAAGAATCAAAGCCTGATCAGTTCGGCATCGTTCTGAACAAACGCCCGCTGAAGGTATTTGCCGGCGAGAATATGCCGCAGATCGAGACACTGTCGCCGAAAGACGTTTTCAACGTAACAGTTACAGCTGAGATCGCACCAAAAACACTTGACGGTAAAGAGACCGGGATCATTGGCTTGCAGAATGTTCAGCGAACGGGTTCTGTTTCGAATAATAAGCGTCGCGAAGAGATCGCACAGCTTGCGATCGAAGGACTATTGGCCGTCGGCGATAGTGGCTGGATGGGTTACCTCCACAAGCTGGGCGTAAAAAATGTGATCATTAATATCGATCAGAATCCCAACGAATTCAGGGTGTCGATCAAGTCTGATCAACCGAACGAGGCCGAAGCCGCCAGAATAGTTAACGGTTTGAGCGGCTGGATATCGCTCGGCAAGAATACTGCGACGGGTGATTCGAAAGTGTTCTTGGAAAATGCAAAGCTAACGACCCAAGGCAAGGCATTTTTGCTAAACTTAACATTTCCGACCGCCGAGGTTCACGCAATGATCAAACGTGCGATCGAAGGAACTGATAAGCAAGACGGCAATGCCGGACAGAAAATTTCGACAGCTCCGAACCTCGGTGAATGACGACTAAACGTCCCCAAAACTCGATCCTCGTCCTCGCGACACTAGGCGTTTATCTCGGCCTGGTTCTAGTTGGAACTACATTTGCGCAGACGAGCGAATCGAAGCCGGATGACTACGTAATCGTACTCAACAAACGACCGCTTAAAGTCTATGCTGTCGAGCTAGGACGATCAATCAAAGATGGCTCTGTGAGGCTTTCTTCGCCTGTAAAGTTCAGTTTATCGGCTGATCTCGTTTCAGATTCTGGATCTTCAATTATCAAACTTTCCAACGTTATACTGCTCGCCGGCGCTACTGGCGACAAGTCGATGAAAAAGGCTGCAATTGACGGGATCTTAGCAATTGGGGATTCTGGTTGGTTTGGCTATTTGTATAAGTTCGACGTAAGGAAGGTCAGGATCGATTTCGAGCAAACCGATTCAAGTACCACTGTCCGTATCACCGGCGATCAAAAGGATTCGTCACAGGCTCGCGCTACCGCCAGTGGAATCGATGCTTTCACAAAGGTAGGAAGAGCATCCACCCCCGACGACGCTACCAAAAAATTGCTCGAATCTGTAAGCGCAACTTCTTCAGAAGCAACTTTTTCTGTGACCATTTCACTTCCATCAGCGACATTCGGTAAGATGGTCGAGGATTCGATAGGCAGTCATCCTGCGACAGTTAAGTGACAGAACGTAAACATAATAACTCGATCCTCGTCCTCGCGACACTAGGCGTTTATCTCGGCCTGGTGCTCGCCGGCGCGACCCCGCAGATCCTAGCTCAGGCAGCGACGACGCGGTTGTTTGATGTTAAGGATGAAATCGAGGTTAAGGAAGACTTAGATAACAAGCCAGATGATTGTGAGTTACTGCGCGACGGAGTTCGCAAATTAGAGGTAGATAAACTTTGGTTCAATCATTCCGACATTGGAGCATACTCGGCACTTGTTGAAGACTTGATCGAAGTTTATTCCGAAGGAAACTACGACTCGCTCGATGTAAATTGGGTAGTGTCAGATGATGCACGCCCATTCTCGAACATACTTTCTCGGTCGAACTTAGCTCGCCCACAGCTGTCCAAGGTCGACTTTAGAACTCGCGACATCATTGAAAGAGATATCTTGGAATTGGCTAATGGCTTCCCCGGCCTGGGAATCGAATTTAGCTTGGTTCGAAACGATATTGACACGGTTTGGAAACTTAACGTCAAGAATAATGGTATAGACGCTGATAAGCTCCATGCCGCATATAACTCATCGCTATACTTGTATCGATGTGCCAGATCGCTCGATAGAAGAGAGTTGTTGTTAAAGCACACGAGCGTTTCCGTTGAGGATACAAATCTCGTCGTGATCACACGCCTACCACGCGGCTCGTTAGATTCGCTACTTGCTAAAGACGCAAAGTAGCGGCGGGTTCATTTAGATTCAAATACAATTCGCCATTTTGACGGAACGCAGGCTGCCAGCCTGCTCGTCTGATGTTTATGGAGTTGCAGGCTAGCAGCCTGCGTTCCCATTTGAGGAAATCATGGCAACAAATAAGTTTGCGGATAAATTAATTAAGAAGATCTTTGGTTCGTCGAGCGACGTTTTTTTGAAGAACGTAAAGGCGACCGTGGCTGAGATAAATGCTCTGGAGCCAAAGCTCCAAGCGATGTCGGATGACGAGCTTAAGGCACAGACGCCGAAGTTCAAACAGGCGATCGCCAACCATCTCGAAGGCATTACTGACAAAGAAGAGCGTCGCAAGGCGGAACAGAACATTTTGAATGTTTTATTGCCCGAGGCGTTTGCCACGGTTCGCGAAGGTTCGCGGCGTGTCACAGGAATGCGGCACTTTGACGTGCAGATGATCGGCGGCGTCGCACTGCACCAGGGCCGCATCGCAGAGATGCGTACGGGCGAAGGTAAAACGCTCGTCGCAACATTGCCGTCGTACCTGAACGGCCTGACCGGACGCGGCGTCCACGTCGTGACGGTCAACGATTATCTCGCTTCGCGCGACGCGGAATGGATGGGCAAGATCCATACATTCCTCGGCCTGAGCGTCGGCTGTATTCAAAACGATATGGACGACATGCAGCGCAAAGAGGCGTATGCGTGTGACATCACGTACGGCACGAACAACGAATTCGGCTTCGATTATCTTCGCGATAATATGAAATTTGATGTCGAATCGCTGGTTCAGCCTGATCACTACTTCGCGATCATCGACGAAGTTGACTCGATCCTGATCGACGAAGCCCGAACGCCGCTCATCATTTCGGGTGCTTCGGACGAGGCGACCGACAAATATTACACGGCGAATCAGGTCATTCCGCACCTCGAAAAAGGCCACAAGGACGAAGAGACCAAGGTCACGACAGGCGATTATCTGCTTGACGAAAAGAACCATTCGTCAGTACTGACCGAGCAAGGTGTGTCTAAAGCCGAGAAGCTGCTTGGCATCTCGAACCTTTACGATCCGGCGAATATGGACATGCTCCACTGCGTCGAATCGGCATTGAAAGCACATACCCTGTACAAACTCGATCATCATTACGTCATTCAGGATGGCGAGGTCATCATCGTTGACGATTTCACCGGCCGGCTGATGCACGGACGCCGCTGGTCCGACGGCCTGCACCAAGCTGTCGAAGCCAAAGAAGGCGTCAAGATCGAACGTGAGAACCAGACGCTCGCGACGATCACGCTGCAGAACTACTTCCGAATGTACGAAAAGCTCGGCGGCATGACCGGAACTGCGGAGACCGAGGCTGAGGAATTCAATACAGTTTACGGCCTCGACGTCGTCATGATCCCGACGAATCAGCCGATGATCCGCAAGGACGGCTCGGACGTGATCTATCGCACCGTCGAAGAAAAATGGGACGCCGTAGTTGATGAGATCAAGGAGCTGAACGCCAAGGGCCAGCCTGTTCTCGTTGGTACCGTTTCGGTCGAAAACTCCGAACTTATCGCCGCAAAGCTAAAGACGATGGGCGTGCCGCACAAGGTTCTTAACGCCAAATATCACGAGCAAGAAGCCGAGATCATCGCCCAGGCCGGCCGCAAAGGCGCCGTCACCATCGCCACCAACATGGCCGGCCGCGGTACCGATATTCTGCTCGGCGGCAATCCTGATTCGCTCGCCCGCGAATATCTGAAACGCCAGGAGATCAATCCTGACGAGGCGACCGAAGAGCAGTTCGAGACCGAATTGCGAAAGGCGAAAGCCGTTGTGGCTGAAGAAGCCAAAGAAGTGCAAGCCGCTGGCGGTCTACACATTCTCGGCACCGAACGCCACGAATCGCGCCGTATCGACAACCAGCTTCGCGGCCGTGCCGGTCGTCAGGGCGACCCCGGAAGTTCGCACTTTGTATTGTCGCTCGAAGACGACCTGATGCGTATCTTCGCGGGCGACAAGGTGCGTTCGATGATGGAATGGCTCGGCATGGAGAAAGGCGTCGCCATCGAATCAAAGACAGTTTCGCGACAGATCGAACGTGCCCAGAAAGCTGTCGAAGCTCGTAACTTTGAAACGCGTAAACACGTTCTCAAATACGACGACGTGATGAACAAACAGCGTGAGACGATCTACGGATTGCGTCGCCAGTTGATGTTCGAGCCCGAACACCGCGAGTATCTGCTCGGCGAAAATGGCGTCGCACGCGATCTGCTTCGAGATCTGACAGCGAGCTATCTGAGCCTGCAGGTCCGCCCGGCGGATTGGGACATCAGCACATACGCGGCTGAGATCGAACACATTTATTCGATCGATCCGGCACGTGACGCGGGCGTTGATTTCAAGGTAGATAATCCTGATGTGATCGAAGAAAAGATCTGGAAGAAAGCCTCTGCGGATTATGCCGAGAAAGAAAAGCTCGCGGGCGGCGAATCGCTCCGTGCCTATGAGCGTTACATCATGCTCAACATCATCGACAGCCAATGGAAGGACCATCTGCTATCGATCGACCACGTAAAACAAGGCATCGGCCTCGTCGGTTACGGGCAGAAAGATCCGCTTGTTGAGTACAAGAAGCAGTCGTTCGATATGTTCCAGGATATGCTCGACCGCATCGACACGAACACAGTCAAGGCTCTGTTTAACCTCGAGATCGTCACTCAAGACGAGCAAGCCGAACGCGAGCGATTAGAACGTCTCGAAATGCAGCGTTCACGCAAACAAGCAGCCGGAATGGCGTTCACCGGAGCGATGTCCGGGGCCGAAGCCGCCGGAGCCGAGGCAGCAAGACATACGCCGTTCGTCCGCGACCAACCCAAGGTCAAACCGAACGACCCGTGTTACTGCGGCAGTGGCAAGAAGTTCAAAAAATGCCACGGCGCGGGAGCATAACGGAGCGCCGACACTCCTGTCGGCTTCTAATTTCTTACTCAAAAAGGACGGCTTCGGTCGTCCTTTTTCATGCTATAATCCCAAACTATGAGCCTAGAAACCGCAGAGGTCATTTCCGCCGCACGTGCTCTTCCGCTCGAAGCTCGTGCAAAGATCGTCGATAACCTTGTCGATAGTTTGTATTCCGAGGACGGAGCTTCTAATGATCCGTGGAAAGAAATAGTCGAACGTCGGGTTATGGCCTATAGGAACGGCGAAACAACGTTGGTTCCTATCGACGCTGTCATTGAGAAGGCTACTGCAATTCTTAAAAGATGATCGTTCAGTTCGACGATGGCGCAGAAGCTGAGTTTCTAGACGCCATTTCATTTTATGAAAGTCGCGAGGTCGGTCTGGGCGGCGATCTACTCAACGAAGTTCTGGTAGCCATCGGTCAGATAGCTGAACGCCCGCTTTCTTGGCCTGTATATACAGAAAACACTCGTCGACATTTCACTCGCCGTTTCCCATACTCGATCATCTACTCTATCGAATCCGACATTGTCGTAATTTGGGCGGTAGCACATACTAGTCGCGAAGAATTTTACTGGTCCGATCGGTTGAATTAAATCTCGACTCTACACACAATTTCGTGCAAGCCAACTTCCCTTCCCTCGTTCCTCTATTCGGATGGAAATAATATTTCGCGCATTTTTGCGTTGGAGGGACATGATGAGAAAGTCGATTTTTGCTGCCGGCGTTGTTTTGACAGCCGGGATTGCTGTGTTTTCGTATTCGCAATTTGGACCAGCAGGGACGGACGACGGCCAGCCTTCGGTTTCGATCGCAAAGCCGGGCAAGACGATGCCGGCGTTTGTTTCTGAGGACGAGCTAAAGGCTCAACTGAAGAAGAAACGCCAGCAGCGTGAACGTGACATGAACAAGTCGGCCGGGGCTGCAAACGAATCCTTCATGACGGATTCGGCGACTTTGTCCGCCCCATCACCGGCTTCGAGTGCCAAGCCTGAAGCAAAGAGTAAAGACGACGACGGCATCACAAACACACAGGTCGCAGGGGTTGACGAAGGCGGCATTGTTAAGGTTCACGGCGATCATCTTGTGATATTGCGTCGCGGGCGTCTATTCACCGTAAAGGTTGGCGACAATGCACTTAAGCCTGTTTCATCTGTCAACGCATACGCACCTGACGTCAATCCGAGCAACGATTGGTACGACGAAATGCTCGTCTCGGGCAACACGATCGTCGTTGTCGGCTACAGCTACGCACGCGGCGGGACTGAGTTGAATCTTTTTGATATTAACGAAGTTGGCGGCCTGAAATATCGTGCGACATATCACCTGAGATCGAACGACTACTATTCGTCGCGAAACTACGCGAGCCGTCTGATCGGCGACAAACTTGTGTTTTACACGCCGCAGTATCTTGGCTATTCCGACGACCCAATGTCGCAATTCCCAACCTATAGAAAATGGCACAAAGCCGCGAAACCCAACGAATTCAAGCCGATCGTCTCGGCAACACGAACCTATCGCCCAAACGTAGCGGAAGATCGTTCGTCGATGAGCGCACTTCACACCGTAACCGTTTGCGACCTCGCCTCTCGCGAAATGACGTGTCACGGAACGGCCGTTGTCGGCTCGCCAGGACGTATTTTCTACGTGTCGCAAAAGAGCGTTTACGTTTGGACAACGGAATGGAGCAATCGCAGCGGAAAATCTGACAGCGAATCGATGCTATACAAGATGCCGCTTGACGGTTCGGCTCCGCAGGCTCTCGGCGTTGCGGGAGCACCGATCGATCAGTTCTCGTTCAACGAAACCGACGGCGAGCAGCTCAACGTCCTCGTCCGTAGTGATGGCCGCGGCGAGGCAATGTGGGGCGGCGAATACGCGATCGGCGACACTTCGCTGTTCCGCGTGAGTGCGGATGCATTCTCGGATGGCAGTTCCAACGCATCGGTTGACAACTATCGCTCCCTGCCCAAGGTCGATGGCTACGCGTTCCAAAACCGCTTCGTAGGCGACTATGTTCTATATGGTTCGGGCAATGGCTGGGGCAATCAGGTGAACAAACAAAGTACGCCGCTCTACGCCGTAAACTGGAAGACCGCGACCGTGAATTACCTTAATCTGCAACACAGTGTCGATCGAATCGAACAGCTCGGAAACGCCGCAGTTGTCGTCGGAATAAGTGGCAGCGACCTCTATTTTACGCCGATCAAACTCGGCAAGCGGCCTGATGTAAAGGACCCATATGTTCGCCCGAACGCTTCGCAGGGCGAGCTTCGCAGCCACGGATTCTTCTACAAACCGGACAATGACAACAGCGGCATTCTCGGCCTGCCGATCGCACGCTCAGGACGCCCCGGCTATCGACATCTTGCCGAAGATATTGCCGCGATACTTTTCCTCAAGAACAGCGGCCTCGAATTCAACCAAGTCGGCGAACTCGAAGCCAAAGATACCTCGACGGCAGACAACTGCAAAGCCTCATGCGTCGATTGGTACGGCAACGCCCGCCCCATATTCCTCCGCGGCCGCATCTTTGCCTTGCTAGGCTACGAGCTAGTCGAAGGCCGCCTAGACGACGGAAGACTGTCCGAGTCGCGGCGAATCAACTATAGTCCGCGGCGGACAATGGCTGAACGGACAGAGGACGAATAACATCGTCGCGAACTGCAAAAAAAGGCGGCAAAAGCCGCCTTTTTTTGAACAGTTCATTACTACGAATTTTTTTGTATTCTTCAAGCGGCCTTTAGAAGTCCCGACGCTTCGTATTCTGGAAACATGATTATCGCAGGATGAATATCAAATGCTCTGGCGAGTTGTTCGGCTCGACGCTTACCGATCTCGACGCGGTCGTTTTCGAGAGCACTGAGGTTGGTCGGCGAGATGCCGCTGCGGACCGCAAGTTCGTTCTGCGTCCATTGTTTTAATTCACGGAGCATACGAATGACCTCGCCGGTGCTCAGTCGTGCGTGTGATCTGGCTGGAACAAAATCTTTGGGATCGATATTCATTGTGATCAATATTCGTGGGGATTAACTGATAACACGAACACCGTCACCAGTTCCCTTTCTACAACGTAAATAACGCGATACTGTCTGCTAAGTCTCGACGATCGCTGCCCTTTCAATTCGCCCTTAAGAGCTTCGTCGTTGAAACCGGGAAACTCTCGAAGCTTCTCGGGACCGTGCAGAACTACAATCTCTTTCCAGAGTTCGTATTTCTTGACGATCTCCTTTGGAAGCTTTCGGCAGATCTTTGAAATATCTCTGTGTTCATTGATCTGCCACATTATTAATTACAATAACTTATTAGATCTGATAGGTCAAGACATCTCTATTCTCAATTCAACTTCGGCGGTGCGAGTTTCTCCAAACTTCCCTGTCCGCTGATCTGGCGGCCCGCGGCGACTTTTTCCATTTGGGACATGGCTCGGAGGAGATTTTCGCCTAAGACTTTACGGATATCGGTTTCGGAATAGCCGCGGCGGAGCATTTCGTAGGTTATTAGCGGGAGGTCTTCGGCGCCGTTCATGCCCGCGGGCAAGAACGGGACGCCGTCGAAGTCGGAGCCAAGACCGACGTGGTCGATACCGGCGGTGTTTTTGATATGGTCGATGTGATCGACGATTCGTTTGTAGTCCGGTACGTAGATCGGATTTGCGGCGAGCAGCTCGTTCTCGGCCTTATTAAATCCAGCGTTGTCGCCTTTGAATTTTTCGCGAAGAGCCTCGACCTGCGGACGCAATCTTGCTGAGCGCTCGTTCTCTTCCTTATTCGTTCGTGCGTCGAGGAACGACGGATAAAACACGACCATGATCACGCCGCCGTTTTGCGGCAAGCGTTTCAGAACGGCGTCGGATACGTTTCGCGTATGATCATTTACACCGCGAGCACCTGAGTGCGAAGCGATCACCGGAGCTTTCGTCACATCGAGAGCGTCCATCATCACTTTCTCCGAAACGTGCGAGATGTCGATGAAGATACCGAGGCGATTCATCTCGCGAACAACCTCTTTGCCCCAATCTGTCAGGCCGTTGTGCTTGATATCTCGATGAGCGTCAGCCCAATCGGTCGCGACGTTGTGTGTCAACGTCATGTATCGAACGCCGAGGCGATAGAAATTACGCAGTGCATAAAGAGAATTCTCGATCGCGTAGCCGCCCTCGATGCCCATTAGCAGACAGATCTTATTCTGTTTTTTGGCACGGCGAATTTCGGCTGCAGTCGTGCATGGCGTAAGGTCTTTCGAGTGCTTCTCAGCCTCGCGGTTCGTAACGTCGATCAACTCCATCGCTCGCCGCATCGAACCGCCGGTTCGCAGAGTACCTCCCGAAACGTAGATCGACATAAATTGCCCTGTCATGCCGCCTTTTTTCCAGCGTGCGATATCAGTGTGCATTGGGTCGCCGCCCGATTGCATCATGCCGGTCGAATCTTTCGCCAGATCGAAATCCATGTCCATCATCGGTCCGGTGATGTCGTTGTGCCCATCGATAACGATCGATTTTTTGTGGATCTTAAGTGCCTTTGCCCAAAGTACGGGATCGGCGTCCTTTGGCATTGTTTGGGCGAAGTTTACGGCAGTGATCGAAAGAAGAGCGACAAGAACGGCGAGTTTTTTCATAAGGCGATTCTAACGCTTTTCACCGCTGACGTTAAGCAACGGAAAGAATTGCCCTTGTAATTTCTCGCCAATGGGAACAGCAGGAACTCCTTCAAGTAAAGGCTCGTCACTTGCCGATCGAACGCCGTCACGAATGAAATTGATCACCGCTCCGCGACGTGACTGTTGCGAACGATTGGCAAAGCTGCCGTGCAAGGTCATAGAATGATGAAAGCTGCAATGCCCTGCCGGCATCTCAGCGGCAAACGGCCTGAACGCAGCTCGCTGATCGTCATTCAAACGTGACAGCACGGCGTCCATGACATCGGCAAGTTCGCCGCGAGGCAGCAGCGGCCAGCGATGGCTGCCGGGAATGTAATTGACGCAGCCATTCTCTTCGGAAGCGTCGTCCAGAGCTATCCAACAAGTAAGATGTGCTACCGGCTCGGTCCGCGTCCAATACGACTGGTCTTGATGCCAAGCGACAAAGCCGCCATCATTGGCAGGCTTTGCAAATATCTGATCGTGCCACAGTCTGACCGGCCCGCCGAGCAGCGTTTCAGCCGCCTCAACAATTGGCGAATGGAACACGAGATCGTGAAATGCCGGCGAGACACGCCACGCGCCAAGAGCGTGAAACAGCACTCCACCGCTCTCAGCTTCGTTCGAGTGAAACTCATAGAATCTTTGGTCTGGTTCAAAATTGTCCGACATCATTTCGGCAAGATCCCGCCGCAATCTATCGAGACGCTCGGCTCCAACTGCTTGTCCGCCTAACACAAAGCCGTTTTCAGAAAAGAACTCGACCGCATCATTCGACAAGACCGGGAGCGACCGATCTTCGATAGTAATATCGATCGGATGATGGAATTCGCTTAGATCTGTCGTTTGCACAAGTTCAAGATAGTTCAAAAGCGATTGAAAATAAAGGTAGCAATTAATCGCTAAACATTGTTATACTCTCAAGAGGTCGTCTTAGTGATGGCCTGACCACGCTGCGTTCTACCGATCAAATCCACGGCCGGAATTCACTGCTTCCATACTCACGTAGTTTGTACGAGTCCGTTTTCTGACCGCCAAACGCTGCTGATGCCAAAAAGAAATAACCAGCAAATAGCAATTCCACACGCCGCCGAGAGCGCCGATTACAAGAGCTTCATCGAAAATCTTCCGGTGATGTTCTATGCGGTCGCGCCCGAGCCGCCGCATTTGCCGATCTATATCTCGCCGACATTCTCTAAGTTTGGCTACCCACTCGAAGACTGGATGACGAAGCCCGACATCTGGGATCGCATTATTCATCCCGACGACCGCGAAGAAGTGCTCGATAATACGCGAGCGGCAATGAAAGCGGGCGAGAGCATCGATTTTGAATATCGAGTGATCTGTGCCGATGGCCGCATAGTTTGGGTTCGAGATCGTAGTTGCTTTATTCACGACGATGCCGGAAATAAGTTGTGCTGGCAGGGCGTCATCCTCGATGTTGACGAACGTATTCGCGCCCAGCAGCAGCTTGAGTTACGCGAAAAGCTTTACCGAACGCTTGCCAGAACGATCCCGAAGACGGCCGTACTTCTTTTCGATCACGATTTCCGATATTCGTTGGCGGACGGCGAACAGCTTGCAAATCATAATTGGTCCCCGGAAATGTTCGAGGGCAAAACGCTTAGCGACATTTTCCCGCCCGAGATCATTGACGAATGGAGCAAGCACTATCGCAGGGCTCTCGACGGCGAAGACGTCTCGTTCGAGAATGAGAATGAAGACGGAGCGTTCTTGATCAACGTTCGACCTGTCCGCGATGACGCAGGGAATATCTTTGCGGGCATGGTCATGTGGCAAGACATCACCGACTCACGCAAGGCGACGACCGCTTTACGAGAAAGCGAAGAGCGGTATCGACGGTTGTTTGAAAATGCCAACGACATCATCTACGTCCACGATCTGAACGGCAACTACATTTCGATCAACGAAGCCGGCTCGCGGATCTTTGGTTACACTCGCGAAGAAGCACTAAAGCTGAATATGTCGCAGATCGCGGCACCGGAGCACCTTGCTCGCATGAAACGCAAGCTTGCCAAAAAGCTCGCCGGCGACACTTCGCAGACCGTTTACGAGGTCGATTGCATACGCAAGGACGGCAAGCGCGTAACGCTCGAGGTTAACAGCAGCGTAATTCACAAAGATGGCAAACCTATCGCCGTACAGGGCGTAGCCCGCGACATTACCGAGCGAAAGATCGCCGATGCCGCATTGCGAAAGAGCGAGGCTAATCTCGCCGCCGCGCAGCGCATTACACACCTCGGCAGTTGGGAATTGATCATCAACAACGTCAACGATGCCTCGGAAAACACTCTGCATTGGTCTGACGAAGTCTATCGCATATTCGGTTTTGAGCCGCGGAACATCGAGGTCACTACGGCGCTCGTTTACGATTCCGTTCATCCGGACGACGTGGCTCACGTAAGCGAATCGTTCACTCGCGCGGTACTTGACCGAACGCTCTTGGACATCGAAGCCCGTGTCATCACGCCGCTGGGCATTGAACGGCTGGTCCGAGCACAGGCCGAGACGGTTTACGATGACGACGGAGTTCCGAAGGCAATGGTCGGAACGATCCAGGACATTACGGATAGCCGCAACGCTGAGGAAAAGTTGCGCCGCAGCGAGGCTCAGTTCCGCGATCTGTTCGAGAACGCCAATGACCTGATCTACACGCACGACCTCGAGGGCAATATAACCTCGCTCAATCGTGCCGGCGAGATCATCACGGGTTATTCACGATCAGAGGCGAACAAGGTGAACATCGCCGATGTCGTCGCACCTGAGTTCCTCGATCTCGCACGCTCGATGACGGCCAGAAAGGTCGACGGCGATGCTCCAACATCATACGAGGTCGAGATCATAACCAAAGACGGACAGCGCGTGATGCTCGACCTGAGCACGCGGCTGATCGTTTCGAACGGTGTACCTGTCGGCGTTCAGGGCTTGGGACGCGACATTACTGAAAAACGAAAGGCAGAGGCCGCACTTCGCGACACGCTGTCGCTGTTTGAAACGACGTTCGAATCAACGGCTGACGGCATTGTCGTAATGAGCCTCGACAAACAGATCGTGACCTGCAACAAGAAGTTCGTTGAGATGTGGCAAGTGCCGCCGGACATCATCGAACGCAAGGACGGCCCGGCGCTTGTGCGGCACGTTGCGAACAGTCTGGTGAATACCGAGGAGTTTCTGCAGCGCATCAGCGAGACCTACAAAACGCCTGAAACGGCTCTGTCCGAGGTTCTCGAACTCAAAGACGGGCGTATTCTCGAACGCTACTCGCAGCCGCAGTACCTCGACGGTAAAGCGATCGGCCGCGTGGCGAGTTTCCGCGACATCACTGAGCGTAGCAGGGCCGAGGAGCGGCTCAGGCACTACGCGTTGCACGACACGCTGACCGACTTGCCTAATCGCGTCCAATTCATGCAGCGTCTCGACGAGGCCGTCAAGCGTACTGCGGGCAACTCGTATGCTAAATTCGCCGTGCTCTTTCTCGATCTCGACCGCTTCAAGGTCGTCAACGACAGTCTCGGGCATGCGATCGGCGACAAACTTCTTATCGAGGTTTCTGAAAAGCTCAAATCATGTGTTCGCCCCGGCGATGTGGTCGCGCGGCTCGGTGGCGATGAGTTCACGATACTTCTTAACCGAAGCGGCGACGCTGCCGAGGTCGCACGCGTTGCCGAACGCCTTCAGTCGCGCATCTCCGAGCCGGTCAAAATTGATAATTACGAAGTCTTCACGACTGCGAGCATTGGCATCGTGGTTGCGGGCGGAGTCGAGAGGTCTGCGGAGGATTTCTTGCGGGATGCGGACGCTGCGATGTACCGTGCGAAGGAAGCCGGCAAGGCTCGCTACGAAGTTTTCGACCGTGAAATGCACGTTCGCAACATGAATTTACTTCAGGTAGAGACGGATCTGCGTCACGCAGTCGAGCGGCAAGAGTTCGAGGTCCTGTACCAACCGATCGTAGACCTGATGACGGGCACGGTGAACGAATTCGAGGCTCTGATACGCTGGCGGCATCCCGAGCATGGCCTGGTCGGGCCGAACGAATTCGTCCACGTCGCCGAAGAAACCGGCCTGATCATCCCGATAGGACAATGGATCTTGGAAGAATCCTGCCGCCAGATCGCAAAATGGCAGACGACGTTCGGCGACGAATTTTCGATCAGCGTCAACCTCTCGGCCAAGCAGCTCATGCACCCGACGCTCACCTCGCAGGTCGAGAACGCTCTTTTGCATCACGGCCTTAAACCGCGTCAGCTCAAATTGGAAGTCACCGAGTCCACGGTCATGGAACACAGCGATCGGGCACTCAGCATCTTGTCAGAACTGGATGCTCTTGGCGTGGCTTTGTCCACTGACGACTTCGGAACGGGCTATTCCAGCTTGAGTTATCTACAAAAATTCCCGTTCGAACGTCTCAAGATCGATCGATCATTCATCGCCAAGATGGACGACGACGAAAAAAGCTCGCTGATCGTCAAAACTATCTTGATGCTTGGTGAAAATTTGAATCTGCAAGTCGTCGCCGAAGGCATCGAAACCGCTCAACAGCTACGCAAACTCCGCGAACTCGGTTGCGTGCTCGGCCAGGGCTATCTCTTTGCCCGCCCGCTCGAAGCCAGCCTCGCCGAGGACTTTCTACAAACCGAAACAGCCTCCGTGTTCTCCACTTCGAGCGCAAACATCATCATTCCGGACCAGAATACGATCCACGTAACCGACGTGCAATAGCCCGCGATCCGCGACAGGTTGCCCGTGCCGTGCGACGGGCTTCCCCCGTCACAGGACAGCCCTCTTGCACGCCGCGACAGGACTGTCGCACGGCTCGGCAGGGCTGTCGCACGGCACGACAGGGCTGTCGCACGGCACGACAGGGCTGTCGCACGGCACGGCAGGGCTGCCGCACGGCACGACAGGGCTGTCGCACGGCACGACAGGGTTGTCGCACGGCACGGCAGGGCTGTCATAGACCGCGACGGACATAGAAAAGGCCGCGAAAACTAGATCGCGGCCCTCTTCCCTCGTCCCTTTTCCCTCGCCCCTTCTTATCTGGGCTTCGCGTTCTTGACGTGCTTGTCGAACCAAGTCGTCATCTCGTAAAGCGTATGCTCCGTGGACTCGCGGGCGGCGTAGCCGTGCGATTCGAGAGGTAACATTACCAAGCGAGCAGTGCCGCCAAGCCCCGAAATTGCCGCGTAAAGCCGCTCGGACTGTATCGGGAAGGTGCCCTGATTGTTGTCAGCCTCGCCGTGGATCAGCAAGATCGGCTCGTTGATCTTGTCAGCGTAGAAGAAAGGCGAAACAGACGTGTAGATGTTCGTCGCAGACCAGAAATTACGCACTTCGTCCTGAAAACCGAACGGCGTAAGCGTGCGATTGTAGGCACCGGACCTCGCGATTCCCGATCTGAACAGATCAGAATGTGCGAGAAGATTCGCCGTCATGAACGCGCCGTAGCTGTGTCCGCCGACACCTACGCGATCAGGGTCCACAACGCCCATCTCAACGCCCTTATCGATCGCGGCTTTCGATGCATCTACGATCTGCTTGACGAAAGTGTCGTTCTTTGTCTCCGGAGGCCCGACGACGGGCATCGAAGCATTATCGAGAACCGCGTAACCCTGCAGCAGGAAGAAAAGATGCGACGTGCCGCCGATCTGCGTAAATCTATTTGTCGAGCCGGTCACCTGACTCGCCACGCTGGCGTCCGTAAAGCTCTCAGGATACGCCCAAACGACCGTCGGCAGCCGCGTGCCTTTCTTGTAGCCTGGCGGCAAATACAGCGTGAAGCTCAGGTCAACGCCGTCAGCACGTTTGTAACGCACGAGTTCCTTCGTGATGCCGCGCAGTTGCGGCGAAGGGTCTTTGAACTGCGTGATCTGTCTGTCCTGAACAGCTAAGCAGTTCGTTCCCGGAGGGCACACTTGCCGCAGACGAAGATTCGGCGGTTCGCTCACCGATTCGCGTCGCGTGATGAACTGCGCACCATTGTCATCGATCATCGCGACGAACGATTCATACGCGTCGGTACCGGAGCGGAATATCTCCTTGACCTCTTTCGTCTTCAGATTCATCTCGCGAAGGAACGGACGGTCGCCCTCAGGCGATGCGCCGGTTCCGGTAAGAAAGATCGAATCGCCGAACATCCGAATCACATTATCGCCGCTCGACGTCGTCTTCATCACAGGCTGGCCGATGTCGCCGTAATTGTCGCGGATGTTGCGTTCGTTGATCGGGATCATGTTCGAAGCATCGCGATAGTCCGTCCTGAACATCCGCACACGCTGCGTGTCGCGGTTGTAGTCCATGTAGATCATCAGCCCGTCGCGTTCGCCGAACATGCGGCCCTGAACGCGATGCTCGGTCTTGAGTAGCTCCGTCGGCTGTCCGTCAAAAGGCATCGCAATACGCATCAGTTTGTCGCGATAGTCGGCCTTATTCTTTGGATCGCCGCCGTCGAGAGCCTCTGCCCACATTAGCATCGCAGGCTCGGTCGGAACCCAACCGAGACCTCGCGGCCCTGTAATTACGCCCTGTTGCGGCAGATTATCAGCCAGCGGCAACTTCGCGATGTCTTTGACAACCTTGCCGGTCGTGTCCCAGATCTCTACCGTCTTTGGAAAACGGCTGAACGGAAACTGATACGAATACGGACGCTCGATCCGCGAGATCAGAACATAACGCCCGTTAGGCGAAAAGCTTGCGTTGTCGTAAATTCCGGGCTTGCCGATCGGAAGCACGAGGCCCTTCGTACTGATCATCGCCAGTTGCGAGGTGCAGTAATAGTCGAACAGCTTCTCGTCGTTCGGGCTGCGAAGCAGATCTTGGAACGTCGCAACGGCTCCGGTTCGTCCCTTGGTTTCCTGAATGTTCGGCTCGGTCGGAACGACGTCGCGATAGCTCGGTGCAGGGCCACGGTTCTCAGGAACGAGCGTCGCCGACAGCGTGTCGTTGTCTTCCCAACCAAATCCGCCGAACGCCGTGTTCACATACACATTCCCAAGCCTACGAACCTTTCCCGTCGCAGTTTCGACGATCCAAAGCTCGACGCCTTTCGCCGAAATGTTGCCAACCGCGACGTGCTTGCCGTCGGGCGACCATTGCGGCGAAACGAGCTTGACGCCCGCCGGAAACGCCGCCTTCGTCGCCGCACCGCCGCTGACGTTCATAAAACTCATCGCGACAAAATACGGCTGACGATGCTGTGCATTTATCGTCGGATCGATACGCAGCCCCGCGATACGCAACATCGGAGCCGCCAATTCCGCGATCGGCGGATAACGCAGCGGCTCAAACATCGCGATCTTGTCCCGCGTCGGCGAAACACTCGTCGAAGGAATCGCCGGCGCATTCAGCACATCCATGATCTCCTTCGCCGGCTGCTTATACGAACCTTGAGCGAGATTGATACAGACCAAACTCAAAACAAATACGAACGACAGAATTGTTTTTTTCATGTTTCTAAAATAGAGAATGTTCTTCCAAGGCACAAGCCCGCACGCAGTCTTCGAAGTAAGGGCGTTCCACGAACGTCTGAATAATGTGTGTCCGCTCGGCAGCCGCCGTTCCTGCAATGTTGTGTGTAACGCCCTTACTATCGTGCGGGCTTGTGCCACTCTTGGGCTTTGCCCAGATCGCAGTGCGGTCGTGGCTGTGCCCGACCGAGACGCTGCCCTCTCGACCCCGCCCGTTTTGCGGCTATGCCGCAAAACGGGCGCTCTTTCGTGCCACATTCCACGGTCGGGCGAGCCACGACCGCACTGCATTTGTGGCTTAGCCGAAGAAGAAAACACCTTCCCTTGACCGCATCGCGGTGGTTCAATGTAGCCGTGGGTGATAACCTACGGAATGACGGTGTGTTATGGTTCGTCGTCGCGTCAGCGACGGTTGAATGTGTTCGCAACGTGCTTGAATCGTCGCCACCGCGACGTAAATCATTGTGCCTTCTAACCGTGGGTTATCACCCACGGCTACAATGAATCGTCGCTCCGCGACATCGGGCTTTGCCCGTCTAATTGCGGAAAAGCTCTGTTTTTCCGGTGCGTAGATTAACAGATCGCGGCTCCGCCGGTGTTTCGTTTGCGAACAACAAAGACGGCGGCATAGCCGCAAGAGTTTTTGGATGACAGCACGGAAAAGCTGAGCTTTTCCGCAGATAAAGCGGCAGAGCCAATAGGGAATACCCAACGTGGATTATCACATTAGCGTGGACGATCTAGCCATTTTTCGAAAGCAAGGGCGTGGGTCAATGACGATGAAACGATAGACGGGCAGTCACGATCTCGCAGCACAGTAACATAGTACTTACCGTCGGAATTCAATCCTACTGCACGTTTTCCGATAACATTCTGATGCTCATCGAGGACCGATTCGTTCTTCAGAACTATCTTTGATTGAGCAACAGACTTTTCGTAACAATTCCCAGCGTCCGATCGTTCAATACAAGACGTACTAGGATGCCAAATTTCTTCTCCATCGGATGAAATATAAGTATGAGAAGTCCACATCCCGCAACCAACCTTCAAAGGGTGTCCGTCGGACGCTGTGTATATTCGAAAACTGAGTCCGTTTTTGACGAGTTTTTCAGCATATAGTTCTTCCTGTTCTAGATCGATTTTCCGAGAACAATTTAGCGAACACGCGGACAGAACTAACACTGTAACTATCACTAAATAGAGTCTTGCCTTCATACAAGCATTCCCCCGAACTTGGGTTACATACCTCAAATTGCTTCACTTCCCTCGCACCGCATTAATAATAACCTTTGCGATGCCGGCGATGATGTTTTTTTCTTGGGCGTGGTTTTCGGTGAAGATGACTAGGACGAATTTTTTGCCGTTGGCGAGTTCGATGTAGGCGGCGTCGTGGCGGGATTTGCTGGTCCAGCCTGCTTTTGCGTAGAGTTTTGCGTCTCGGATGTTTTCGTCCATCAACGCCTTGCCGATAAACTCGACTGCCTGTCCGGCGGGGTCTTTGGCAAAAGGATCACGCTTCATCAGCGACATCATTCTGTCGGTCCGCATCTTGGTAGCGATGTTGCCTGAGACGATCTCGGCCATCAGGCGTGCGGTGGCGTCGGTCGTGAGCATGTTGCGGTTCGCACCTTTGTATTTGCGAGACTGCTGCTCGATGCCGTAGGCGTCTTCGCAGAAGGTTTTTTGGTTTATGTTGATGTTCGTGTAGCCCATCGAGGCGAAGTAACGATTGACGCGATTGCGCTTTCTTTGCCACGCTTCGAATTGCTTTGTCGGAAGCTCCGCACCGCTGGAGGTCTGGGTGAGAACGTCCAAAATATAGCCGGTCGCATCGTTCGAAGAATCGACGATCATGTCTTTGAGACCGCGTTCGAGCTCCGGCGAGGTCTTGACCTTGCCATCCTCAAGCTGCCGCTCTAACGCCGCCATGTAAAACATCTTCACGACGCTCGCCGTGTAAAGCTGCATGTTGCCGTTAAAGCTCGCGGACTTCAGATCGCTAGCATCGGTCATGTCGATGAGAGTCGCGGCGATCTCTTCGCGTTTCAAATTCTTGGCCGCGAACGCGTTGATGGTTCCTTCCATCGTCGCAGTGAGAATGTCGTTCAGATCGCCGTTCGGCGTGATCGTGAGCGGTTTGTAATTACGCGGCTTAACGATCTCGCCGCCGCCCTGAGCGAAGGCTGGAACGGCGTTCGCACAGAAAATGGACGCAAATATCACCAGCGAATATGCATACTTCATCGAATTGACCTCGTCAATATTTAGGTTGCTAACTCTTGAGAGTATAACGTATAAGTTGCCACTAGCTTTAGCTAGTGGATAGCCTTGCACCAATTCATCTGGCTTTAGCCGAAACACTCGTTTGGGCTAAAGCCCGGTAGAAATGCTATAAATGCCCTAACCACTAGCTAAAGCTAGTGGCAACTCATAATATGAGAACGCAAGATCCACCTTTTAGCTATGAACGATGACAAACTTGAACGTACGCTAGGCCGCTGGGATATGACGGCGATCGTCATCAACACCATCATCGGCGCCGGAATTTTCGGGCTACCAGCAAAAGTGTACGCCGCGATCGGTTCGTACAGTTTGATCGCTTTTGTAATGTGCGCCGTCATCATCGGGCTCGTGGTTTTCTGCTACGCCGAGGTCGCCAGCCGTTTTAGCGCAACGGGCGGGCCTTATCTTTATGCGAAGGAAGCCTTTGGCGGCGCCGTCGGTTTCGAGGTCGGCTGGCTGTATTGGATCGTAAGGGTCGCGACCTTCGCCGCGAACTGCAATCTGCTCATCACATACCTCGGCGTCTTTGTTCCCGGAGCCAACGAAGGCTGGCTGCGTATCGTTTTCGTCTCGCTCGTGGTTCTTATTATTACGGTCGTCAATCTCATCGGCGTCCGCGAGTCCGCCGTGATGACGAATATCTTTACTGTCGGCAAACTGCTGCCGCTGCTGGTCTTTGTCGCGGTCGGCGCGTTCTTTGTGGCACCTGCGAACTTTCGTTTCGATGTCGTGCCCGAGTATTCTGCCTTCTCGTCCGCCGTGCTGCTGCTCATTTATGCGTTCGTCGGTTTCGAGGCCAGCGTCGTTATCGCCGGCGAAACCAAAGAGCCGGCTAAGTCAGTTCCCTTCGGTCTTATCGTCGGTCTCGGCGTCGTCACTTTGCTCTACATCGCGATCCAGATCGTCGCAATCGGAACTTTGCCCGGATTGGCGGCAAGCGAAAAACCAATAGCCGACGCCGCCGCAAGCTTTATGGGGCCGATCGGTGCGGCGTTCATTACCGTCGGCGTGCTCGTTTCGATATTCGGAAACCTGAACGTCGGCGTACTGAGTTCGACGCGGCTACTTTTCGCCATGGCAGAACAACGCGATATGCCCGCGGTGTTCGACAAAACTCACGCAAAGTTCAAAACGCCCTACGTTTCGATCATCGCGACCGCGGTCGTGATCCTGATACTCACGATCCAATCGTCGTTCCTAACCGCCGTCGCCATCGCAACCATCACGCGGCTACTCGTTTACGCCACGACGTGCATCTCGCTGCCGGTTTTTCGCCGTCGAACTGATATGCCCGACGCACCGTTTCGCGCTCCGCTCGGCATCGCAGCGGCCATTCTCTCGGTCGCCCTCATCATCTGGCTGCTGACTCGCGTCGATTTTGCGAAAGAAGGCTTGTCAATCGCAATAGCGGCGGCAATAGGTCTCGCGATATACTTGGCGAATTGGATACTCAAAAAGAACAATCAAATGCAATAGGCTGTCGACAACCACTTTCGTTGGTATTTGATAACGTTAGATCAGTTGAGTATGACGAGGTCTTCAGCGTTTTCCGATGTCACGTTTGCGGCATAGGGGCAACGTTCCCGTTCCCGGAAGATCTATCGCCATATTATGAAGGATATTACGGTGGAAGACACGGGTTTACTGCTCGGTATCGTGCCTGGAAACGCCTCGCTCGAGTTCGCAGGTATGTTAATGGCGGTAGGCTATTGGACATTGGTTTCGGCGAAGGAACCTTTCTTGAACTAGCAACCGGCAAGGGGTTTGATTGCGTCGGCGTCGAGCGATTTGCTATCGAGCGAGAGCGATCATTTCAGTATTTCAGTGTCTTAGACGATGTATTGAAATCGTTTGGCGCAGGCTCATTCGATGCGATCACGCTGTGGCACTCGCTCGAACATCTGACCGATCCTGGTGGTTGCATGGCGGACGTGTGCAGTTTGCTGAGCAAGAACGGATCAGTTTTTATTGCAGTACCAAACTTTTCGAGTCTGCAAGCACGTCTTTTTGAAAGAGACTGGCTCCATTTAGATGTGCCTAGACATATGACTCATTTCTCGCCGATCGGTCTCGACAACCTACTCAAACGACACGGCCTCAAGACAGTCGAGGTCTGGCATCACGAATCGGAGTACGACATAATGGGCTGGTCGCAGAGTTTTCTGAACAAGATATTTAGCAAAAAGAATGTGTTTTTCAACACGCTGACGGGAAAGGCAGCCAACGCCAATGGCGCAGAGAAAGCGATCCATTTTGTTCTCGGCAGTGTCGCAAGCATAGCAGCAATTCCGTTAGTTCTGCTCGACATTGCAACGAAGCGCGGCGGCACGATCGTTATCAGAGTGACAAAACAAAGTTCGTAAATGACCGAAAAGAAACAACATACAAGTTTCCTCTCTCAATATTCGACGCCGATCGTCGTCATCGGGCTCATCGTCGCTTGCGTTGCGATCTACGGGCAGACGTTTCGTTTCGATTTCATCAACATCGACGATCGCCAGTACGTCTACGAAAACCCCATCATCGCGACGGGCCTCAATTCAAAGTCGATCTGGTGGGCATTCACCGCAGTTTACAGCGGAAACTGGCACCCTGTCACGTGGCTCACGCACCTTGCAGACGTCAGTCTTTTCGGCATGAACGCCGGCGGGCATCACGCGACGAATGTCGTCATTCACACGCTCGCGTCCGTGTTGGCATTCTTCGCATTTCGCAATCTGACAAGTACGGTATGGCCGAGCGCAGCCGTCGCCGCATTGTTTGCAGTCCATCCCGCCCACGTCGAAAGCGTTGCCTGGATAGCCGAACGCCGCGATGTTCTCACGGCGTTGTTCATGATGCTGACGCTGCTCAGCTATGTGAAATTTGTTCGCACAGACGACGGCAAAGCTAAATGGATGGCGTTCACTGCTGTGTGTCTTGCTCTCGGTTTGATGTCAAAAGGCATGCTTGTGACGATGCCGTTCGTGTTGCTGCTTAGCGACTATTGGCCGCTGAACAGGCTGAATTCGCTCGCCGATCTTAAGAAAGTTGTCATTGAGAAGATCCCATTATTCGCACTAGTCGCCGCTTCGGCGGCAATTACGTTTTACTCGCAAAGCTCCGGCGGCGCAGTTGCGGATCTCGCAACGATGCCGCTCGGCGACCGCATTCAGAACATGATCGTCGCCTATGCGAGCTACGTCGCGATGCTTTTCTACCCATTCAACCTCGGCGTGTTTTATCCGATCGATACGAATCGTCCGTTTTGGATCGTCCTCGTATCGTGCATTGTTCTCGTAGCTCTAAGTGTCTTGTTACTAATCGTTTTACGTCACAAACGATACCTCGCGGTCGGATGGCTTTGGTTCCTCGGTATGATGTTCCCTGTTAGCGGCATCGTCCAGATCGGCGGGCAAAGCATGGCGGACAGGTACACGTACGTGCCGTACTTTGGGCTTTTCATAATCTTAGTTTGGGGAATTGTGGAACTCTCGGCTAAGTTCCGACTGCCTGAAAAAGTTGTCGCAGCAGCTGCCATGGTCGCGGTCGTTGCACTTGGCATCCGAGCGTTTGACCAGACCGCGAAATGGCAGAATAGTGAGACGCTTTATCGTCATACACTGTCATTCACAAAGAACAACAATCCACTCCTCGCGAATTTGTGTTTGCATTATCTCAAGAAAGCAGACTCCCAAACCGCCGAGCGTCAATGTACTGAACTGCTCGCACAGATGCCCGAAACCGCCGACGGCTATCAAATACTCGGAAATTTATCGGCGCAGAACGGCAAGATGAAAGAGGCTCGTGCGTTCTTTGAAAAGGCGATAGCACTGCGGCCCGAATGGGGCGTTTTGCATCTGAATCTTGGAATGGCGGCGGCGAAGCTTGGCGATATTGATTCGGGTTTACGTTCGATGGACAAAGCCGCCGCGTCGAACGACGGCAGCGTGCCGCCGCCGACGCTGGCTCGAGGATATTTCCTGGTTGCCGGTGAATACGAAAGAAAAGGGCAACGCGAACGCTCGATCGAGACACTTACCAATGCAGTAAAAATCGATCCTGGATTTACAGAGGCGGCAAACCTACTCGAAAGAATGAAGGCGGCAACAAAATGAAGCGAACAATTCTGATCTTTACATTCCTACTATGCGGCGTTTTTGCGGCGATTGGCCAAACTATCGAAGACAGCAGCCGAAGAACAATTGGCTACATCTCAGCGAGCGGAACGGTTGAAGACTCATCTCGACGCACTCTTGGATATATCAGTTCGAGCGGAACGATCGAAGATTCTTCCCGTCGAACGTTGGGCTATATCACAAAATCAGGAACCGTTGAGGATTCGTCACGTCGAACGCTTGGCTATATTGCGTCGAGCGGGACGGTCGAGAATTCGAGCCGTTCGACGCTAGGCTACGTCAATTCGAACGGCACGGTCGAAGATAGTTCGCGGCGAACTCTCGGTTACGCAAAGGATGTGAACCAACGTCATGCCGCGTTATTTTTCTTCTTTTTCTTTGGAAAGAAATAGGAACTTGGGCCGCGAACTCCTTATTTGAATGCTCCACCGCCAAGAATATTTTCGCGAAGATAGGCGATCGTGTCGTTCAGCGTTTCCTGCGGATCTCGAGGCGAAAAGCCTAGTTCTTCGATCGCTTTGGTCGAATCAAAATACCAAAAATGCTCAGCCTGCTCGACCTCATTCGGCATGACCGGCGAAGGCTTGCCCCAATTTTTATAGATCGACGAGATCATCGACGAACCGGCAACGGCGAGTTTCTTCGAGACTTTCAGAGACGGAGCCGATACGCCGGAAAGTCGTTCAAGGCGGCCAAAGAACTGAGCAAATGTCATATTCTCAGCACCAAGCAGATACTTTTCCTGATGCCTTCCCTTCTCGAGTGCGGAAATGAATGCAGTTGCCGCATCGCGAACATCGACAAAGTTCAATCCGCCACTAGGGCAGTACGGAACCTTTCGGCCAAGGAAATCGAGCACAGGCTTGGTCGATGACAAACGGTCGTCCTCGGGGCCAAGCAGCAACGATGGATTCATGATCACGAGACGTTTGCCTTCGCCGTCGAAATTCTCGATCGCTGTTCGCTCCTGATAATATTTCGAAGCGTAATATGCCCAGCGGGCGAGCAGATTTACAGGTTGTGGAAACGTCTCGTCCATGACGGTCTCGTCTTCGCTGACCGCGATGGTGCCGCTCGACGAGGCAAGAATGAGTGTCGAAACGCCCGCTTCCATCGCCGCTTCGCATAGAACACGAGTGCCTTGGAGATGGATCTTGTTCATCGATGCCGCATCGTCGTTGTCGCGGGAAACCTTTCCTGCTAAGTGAAAAATGGCCGAGACATTCTTACACGCCTTCGCAACGTCGTCGCGGTTGGTAACCGAACCCTCGACAGCTTTAACGCCCGCGTCCTTCATCCATTCGGGAACTCGCGACGCAAGGATCTTAAGATTTGTCTCGCCGGCATCCAGAAACTGACGTACAATGTGCGTGCCGAGAAAGCCCGTACCGCCGGTGATCAGTATGCGTTTGTCGGGCTTTTCAGCCTTTACCAATGCCTTCGATTTTGCCATTTCGTCTTATTAATTCAATTTGATCGGATCGCCAAAGCCGAGTTCCTTGAGCCGCGGCAACTGTGTTTTTGCATCGCCGACGACGAGCCAGATCATCTTGCTTGTGTCGAGATATTTTGCCGACAACTGCTTGATGCGATCTATCGTCATTGCATTCACGATCTGCTCGCGACCCTTTACGTAGTCGTACTTCCAACCATATTTGCTCACGTTCTCAAGCAAACCGAGCTTTGCACCAGCAGTTTCAAATGCACGGGCATTGCTCTTGATCAAAAAGCTCTTTGTATTCGCAAGATCGTCGGCCGTGTAATTCTTGCCGAAATTATCGACGATCGACTTGATCAACTGTGTCGATTCGAGCGTCACATTCGAACGCACACCGCTGGCGATCGTGAACGGACCTGGATCTTTTGATCCACCAAAACCTGAATTGATTCCGTAGGTATAGCCCTTCGTTTCGCGAAGTTCCTGCGTCAATTGCGAAGCAAACCCGCCGCCGCCAAGGATGTAATTCATCACGGTCGCAGGATAGAAGTCAGGATCGGTCTGAGCCAACGCAGGATAGCCGATACGCAAGACGGACTGTTTTGCATCGGGAATGTCGTAGAAATAGACCTTTGACGCAATTGGTGCCGCCGGCGTTCTGTACGCCGGAATCGTTACCGGCTTCGCTTTCCATTTCGTAGCGATCGTCCCAAGCGATGCGGCAACATCCGATTTCTTGATAGCTCCGACGACGTGCATTTTTGCAACTGATGGCGAGACGGCTTTCGCATAGAACGCTTTCAGATCGTCGAGAGTGATCGCGTTTACGGTATCGACAGTGCCGAGAATATTGCGCGAGCGAATGTTTTCCCGTCCGTAGATCAGCTTATTGTATTCGTTCTGAGCGACGGCGTTCGGATTAGCAGTTTGCTGCTTGATCTGACTGATAGTTGCCTGTTTTGCAAGGTCAAATTCTTTTGCATCCCAACGCGGTTCGAGGAGCATTTCTTCGACCAGAGCCATCGTTGCTTTGTAGTTCTTAGCAAGAGTATTGACCGAAATACGAATATCCTCGGAATTTGCTGAAACCTCAATTCCTGCGCCGAGTTGGTCGATCGCGTCTTCCAGCTCGCTTGCCGTGCGTTTTGCCGTGCCGAGGTTCATCAACTCGGCGGTAAGATTTGCCACTCCGACCTTGTTGATATCGTCGAGCATTCGGCCGCCGTCGATCACAAGTTCGACATTTACAAGTGGCACTTCGTTGGTCTCGATACCGTACAGCCTAATTCCATTCTTTGTCTTCGACTGCCAAACAGCAGGAGTCTTGACGACAGGTGCCGGGCCATAGGGCGGCTCGATAGAGCGGTCAAAACTCGACGGTGTTTTCTCGTATTTCGCTTGTGCGGTCGGATCGACTTGGTCCTCAGCACCGACGACGATCTTTTCTTCAACAACCTCCGCTTTGGTCGAGCCTTCAAGAGCCTGTGCGACCTTGCCCTTAGGAACAAAGCTCGTTGCAACGAATGGCCGTCCCTTGATGTACTTTTCGTAAACACGCTTCACGTCAGCTTCGGTCACCGCGAGTGTCCGCTCGATCTCCTTTGCCGAACAGCCGGGATCGCCGGCGAACATACTACACTGTGTGAGTTGTACTCCCTTGCCGAGCACATTCGACAGACCATTGTAGAACTGCGTTTCCTGACCTGCTTTAATACGGTCTAGGTCGGCTTTCGAAATCCCTTCCTTTTCAAACGCAGCAAATGCCTCGTTGATACCGGCGAGGACTTCGTCGAGATCTTTATCTGGATAGGCTCGAACTTCGAGTTGCAATTGACCGGCGAGCTCAGAACCGAAATTGTACATCTGTGGCTGAGCTGCCAGTTCTTTGTCCTCGACGAGAACCTTGTACAACGGAGCTCGTTTACCTGTCGAAAGATACTGCGTCAGCACTGCCAATGCGTACGAGTCAGGATGGTAATCCTCGACCGAAGGCCACGCGAGAGTAAGTTCTGGCAGGCGAGCAAAGTTATCTTCGTGATAGAACTTCACGGTCTTGTTGACGGTACCCGATCGCTTTTTGATCGGTTCAATGTCAGCTCCGCGTTTTATCTCGCCGAAATATTTCTCGACCCAGGCCTTTGCCTGTACTGGATCGAAATCGCCGACGACCGTCAGCGTCACGTTGTTCGGAACGTACCATTTACGGAAGAATTCCTTGACGTCTTCGAGCTTAGCGTTTTGCAGATCGTCAAGCGAACCGATGACCTGCCAGTTGTACGGATGATCGGTTGGATACAGAGCTTTGTCGATCACATACTGCGTGTGGCCATACGGAGCGTTATCGACGCCTTGTCGTTTCTCGTTCTTTACGACCTGCTTTTCCTTCGCCAATACGTCTTCGGAAACCGTATTGATGAACCAGCCAAGTTTGTCAGCTTCCGCCCAAAGCATCTTCTCAAGTGCATCGTTCGGAACCGTTTGCAGATAATTCGTGCGGTCGCGATTTGTCGAACCGTTGGCTCCCGAGCCGCCGATACGCGATGAAAGCTTGTCGAGGCCGCCTTTGCCTAAGTTCTCAGATTCCAAAAACAGCAGATGCTCAAATAAATGAGCAAAGCCCGTCCTGCCCGCCTTTTCACGAGCCGAGCCAACATGAGCCGTCAGCGATACCGCAACAACTGGATCGCTTCGGTCGATCTGAAACAGAACTTCAAGCCCATTCGGTAGCACAAATTTCTGATAATCGACCTTCAATTGCTGAGCCGACGACGATAGCGTGCTCGAAAGCAGGCAGAAAAGAACAAGACAAACTTTTGCGATTTTCATATTAATGGTGACGCATTTCGCGTTGGGGTTTATACAACGCAGTGTGCGACTTAGTTTCGATATTCACAGACTAATTATCGATCACTGGCTCCTGTTTTCGCGAACGCCGACGTTCCGCTTTCCACTGCTTGCGAAGCGACTCGACATCGAACTTACGCCGCGTTCCGTCGCGCATATTCTCGACTTCGTGCTGAACGCGAGCGGCGATCAGACGATATGCTTCGGTGTTTGGCACGCCTTCGGTCATTTTTACGAGTTCATCATATTCGAGGAACTTGCCGACCTTGGCACCGACCTTTGCACCAATGCTGCTCGATTTCGGTATGACCATTCCCTTTGGAAATGCGTCGTATGTGCCCCATATATAGATCGGCAAGATTCCGATCTTCTGATTCAATGCTAGATAACCAATTATCGGTTTGAATTCCGCTATCTGTCCCGATTCCTGACGTCCGCCTTCGGGGAATATCAGAGCATTGTAGCCATCGTTCAGGATCTGCGTTACATGCCGAAGCGATTGACGCAGGCTTCCGGTGCGTTCGATCGGCACAAGCGTCGTGAAATTGTTCATGTACGCACGTTTATATTTTGTATCGAACCAATAATCAGCCGCCGCGACAGCGACCGTCTGTTCCGCGACATCCTTGCCGAGTGCACGTTTTACAAGTCCTGTATCGATATGCGACGTGTGATTCGGCGCGACTATGAAATTGACGTGCTGCGGCACATTCGATTCTCCCTCGATCGATGTATCGAGCACGTTCGAATAAAGTGTATCTTGAGCGAAATCGACGACCGCATTTCCAACTCGGCGAACGAGCGACGGAATGTATATTTCATCGTCGTCTTTCTTCTCTTCGACTCGCGGCTCGTCAGCGAGTTTTTTCGATTTATCGACTCGATTGACTGCGGTCAATAGCTCGCGAACGGTCTGAACCTCATTCAAGGTATCAGGCGAGGGTATTCGTCCACCCGCGTCTTCGACGGCCGCCTGTAGTTCGACAAACATAAGCGAATCAAATCCAAGATCGGCGAGTTTGTCTTCCATAACAACGTCGCTCAGTGGCCGATTTGATACGCTTGCGACGATTTTTCGGATCCAAACGGCGTTGTCGTCGCCTTTGGCTTCGACGACGGTTTTAGTCTTTGACTTGGCACGGTCTTCGAGCGTTTGAAGCATCTCGACGACCTCGGGACGTTTGACCTTACGTGTTGCAGTTCGCGGCAATTCGAATGGAGTAACGTGAAGAACCTTGACGCGTTTGAAAAACGCGAGCCCGGCGGAGACCTCACGGAAATGCTCTTCGATCTTCTTGTTTGCCTCGCTGCGAGTAAGCGAAATGTCGTACTCATAATCAGGCACGACAAGGGCCGCGATCTTTTCGCCGCCGTCATCGTCGGGCAAACCGACGACGCTCATTTCCTTGATAAAGCCCGACTTTCCGTAGAGGTCCTCGATCTCGTCGGGATAAATGTTCTTGCCGTTTGAATCAATAATGACATCCTTCGAACGTCCGACGATGAAAAGATTCCCGTCCTCGTCAATACGTCCAAGGTCGCCCGTTTTGAGCCAACGATCTTGCAGCACAGCCTCGGTCGCGGCTTCGTTGTTGTAGTAACCGAGCATCACATTCTGCCCGCGAGCAAACACCTCACCGACGCCATTTTCGTCGGGCGAATCGATCTTCACCTCAACGCCCGGCAGCGGTTTGCCGACGCTGCCTTTGAGCATCTTGTTGCCGGGACGAGCAACGGTAAGTACCGGCGAACTCTCGGTCAATCCGTAACCCTCAAGCACGGTAAAGCCAAGTCCATGCAGATCTTTCTGCACCTTTTCGCTCAATGCCGAGCCGCCCGAAATTAGGTAGCGCATCTTGCCGCCCATGCCTTGATGGATCGGGAAAAAGACGATCGGGCCAAGATTGAACGGCGTATTGTCGCGTATCCAAGCGTTGAACTCGATCACATTGTCAGCCAGATCAGCGATCCAATCGCCGCGCTCGCGCAAGCGAGTTTTAATGCGGCGATGCAGCATTTCCCACAATGCAGGTACGCCGACCATGCCCGTAACATGCCCATTCTCAATGGTTTTCGCGAGGTCTTCGGCAGTGAGTTCGTTCAAATATGTGATCTGCGTTCCATTCGAAAACGGCGTCAGGAAGCCCGCGGAAAATTCGAACGTATGATGCATCGGCAGCACGCTCAAAACGCCGTCGGTCAGGTCCATCTCGAGTACGCTTGAGAGCATCGAGATCATGTTGACGAAATTCTTGTGCGATAACATCACGGCCTTTGGCGTGCCGGTAGTGCCCGACGTAAAGATCAGCGAAGCGACCGCATTTGACGGTATCTTCGCGGGCAACAATGCATTCCGCTTTGCTTCCTCCGTCTCAGACTTCATCTCAAATATGTCATCGAACGTCCAAACCTTTACATCCAAATCGGCATCTGCAAATGCTTTTTTCAACTCAGGATGATCGCCAAATAGCTTCGGCGAAATAGCGACCGCAGACGCTTCACCAGCCTTCGCAAACGCAACGATCTCGGTCACGGTCGAAGCAGGATCGATGGGAATCGCGGTCGCACCGGCTTTCAAAATACCAAAATAGGTCATTCCCCATTCGGGCATATTGTTAGAGAACAAAATGACTCGGCTGTTGGTAGCGATACCGTTCTTAGCAAAGAAGCCTGCCGCGCGATAGGTCAATTCACGAACGTCCTCGTAGGTGTATTGCTCCTTGCGGCCGTTGCGTTCGATACGCATCGCGACGCGCGTAGGGAAACGCTTTACTGACGTTTCAAACAGATCGATAAGGTCTTTGTAGGTGTAGGCACGTTTTTCGACGGCCTTGAGCTCTTCCTCAAGCGTCGGCAGCACCCATTTTCGCATTCCGGGAAAATGAACGTTGAGCCAGTAATCGTACCAATCGAGCTTTTCCGGATACCAAGGCAGCAGATGCTTTTCCTTTTCCTTGATCATCGATTGCAGAGCTCGCACATTGTCGGATCGATAGAGGTATTCGTTGTCGATCATGAACGGCTTAAACATCGCGAAAGCGTCCATCGTCGCCTGAGTCGATTCCTTAAAACCTTCTGTCGATTTCTTAAGGTCAGCTACGATGTTTCCGATGCGTCCTCCGCCCCAACGCGGCGTAGCCTTGTCCATCAAATTGTCCGCACGTTTCGCAAGCTTATTCAGCATTGGCGCCGATGTGAGTTCGTATGCACGCTGCTTCACAGGAACAGCCTCGATCATTCCCGATAACTTGTTAGTTAGTTTGTTGCCGGTCTCCTTCTCCTGGAAATGCCGCCGTTTGTATAGGCCAACGAGCCCTACGATCCGTTTCATATCGTTCGGGTTCGAGTCGCCCGAGGACGCTTGAAAGACAAGCGGCGGTTTTGGATCGACCAAAACATTCATCGCCGCCGCGAGTATCGCACCCGCGACCATATCGACCGGAATTACGTCGAGAATGAGCTTTTCATTGACCGGAATTACGGGCTGACCGCGAAGCGCGATGAGAATAAGCGGTGCAGTAGTCGTAAAGCCTTCGTTCCAGCCCGGGAACGGATATGATTGCGAAGATTCGACGATGCTCGGCCGCACAAGAGTCTTCACAATATCGTCCTGGGCCGCGATTATCTGCTCGGCGAGGGATTTCGAATAGGTGTAAATATTCGTCCAGCCCCAATATTCGGCGCGTTCGCTGCCAAGCTCAGTCGTGCGTTCGCGGATCCACATTTTGCGTTCGCGGAAGATGGCTGATTTCAGTTCGGCTTCGTCATCAGGGTCGCGGCCTTCCTCGATAAATCTCGCACGTGCCTGCTCCCGAAACTTCGCGTGCTGGACGGCATCATCTGCCTCTTGACGTGCTTGTTCGGACAAACGAGCACAGTCTTCGACCTCGCGATTTACGTCAAACGTCGTTCCGACAAGCTCGTTTTTCCTAGGAAAATACCCAACAACAGGCTCATTCTCCCAGATCGGCCCACTGCGTTTGCCGGCAACAAAGCATGTCGAAACGTGCACCAATCGCGGCTTTTTCATCATGCGAGCAAGCTTGATGATGTTGTTCGAACCGTTGATATTCGTTCTCAATGCCGACTCAAGCGGCGGATTGAACGTCACGTTTCCGGCCCCGTTTATCAGCAAATCGCATTGCCGCATTATCTTGGCGGCCTCAGATTCCTCCATCCCAAGATACTCATTGCCAACATCACCATTGACCGGCACTACCTTGCTCTTGATGAAATCCTCAAAACCGTCGCCGTACTTCTCACGCAGCGGATCGAACGTCGGCGACGTCACAATGCTAGTCCAAAAACGTATCTTCGACTCATTAGCATCCCGCGCCCTTACGGTCGCATAAACCTTCCCGATATCCGGAAAATTATGCAGCAGCATCGACAACGTAACCTTCCCCACGAAGCCCGTCCCGCCGATAAAGAAGATCTTCTTACCCTTAAATATTTCTGTTGGTGATAGTTTCATTTTAAGAAATAGTTTTATCGTCAACGCCGACATGATTGAATGCCTTTACAATCAGGTCCCTCTGTTTGATTTCTAGGTCAACGTAGCGCCCTTCGCCTAAATGAAACAGATCAATGGTTTCCATTCCAGTTATGCGGAAAACCAACAACTTTATTTGCACTGATAGAGATTGGTGGCCAAATGGGACCAGATAGATTTTCTTCCAAGAATTGGATTTCAAAACCCGACAAAGGTCAATAAGCGCCTGCTCATATACCAATTTGACCTTAGTTATCGAAGAAAAATCCAGACTCCCCCTCGAAACCACATGCAATAGCCCGCGCTGATATTCAGTGGGCAGCAAATGAATTCCCTCGTTTGCAATTATCGTTAGCTCAGTTTCACGAGACTTACTCTTGTCGATTAGGTTTTCAAGCGCAGAGATTAATTCCCTTTCACCGATTTCCGAAACTAATTCTTCAATCTTTTCTGTTACTTTCTTCGATAACATTATTTTGTCGCTCCCCAGATGTCGCTCGAAACAAACTTGATACTTTGGCCAACAATGGAATCTCTATTTTCGGCCCCTTGACTTCAGTAATAAACTCCATAATATCCCTCCCAAAAAACTCAAAAAGCGGGCTTCCAGCAGCGACCTTTAATGCTGGCACCGTCTCGTATCCGTTCGAATTCCGATTGGGTTTTACCCAAATATACTGTCCCGTATAAACAAACGAATATGAAAGAACGGCTCCATGGTTAAAGAGCTCGATACAGTCGCCAACGCCGCTTTTTCGCTTTATCTCTGCAATATGAAAATTAAGCTCTTCAAGCTTCTTGTCGACGTCAATTGCCTTTCCTCTCCGTTGGTCCAAATATGTTATTGCGGCGGATGGGGAACCCAGTGCGATGAAAGTAGTTTTTCGCCCTAGCTGCGCTCTCTTTACAAAGTACGAGCTATACGTTGCGATAATTCGGGACGAATGGTGAAATCCAATAACTAGGTCGCTACTTCCAATAATCGCTTGTACATAATCAACGTCTTCGGAATCATAGCGGAAGTCCTCAATTCCGGATTCGGCAACCCGTTCACTTTGAACTGCGGCTTTCGTCGATTCTTCGACAAGCTTTCTCGTTACAAAATAGTCAAAAACTGCGTGAAAGACTCCAAGAACAAAAGTAATCTCTCCCAGCTTCGTCAGAAGTTTACCTGATAGAGAAGGTGAGATTATCCACCACCATTGTTTCGCTGATTCGGCGTCAACGCTTTCCGCCTTTATCCCCAAACTTATCAAAACAAAGGAAATAAGAATACAAATCAGAGGAATTATCACCGAGAAAGATTTGCTGGAAAAGCGTTTTGTGCTCATACGGTCCCTTATCACCCAGTCAATTTAAACTTCATTGTGCCTAAACCCAAATCTTAAATTCTGGACTTCCAGTCACAATGACATCCGCGAAAAGAACGTAAGGAAGTAACTAATCACTAACATTACACAACCCAATGATCGGCTGATGCAACATCGTTATCTCTGCCGAGCGGCCCATGTAAGAGCGGGCCATAGCGATGGCTTCCGTCAAATTATCCGCGCGTTCCCAGCCGAGCATTTCGGGGACGTGGGCGTTTTCGGCGCCGGCGACGATTACCTTGCCGACGTGCTGGCGGCCGTTCTCGCCCCAGTACCACATGAAAAATGCATGCGCTCCGTGATAGGCGTTACCGCGGCGATACATTTCGATGTACGCCGGATTGGTCGCGAATTCGCGCTCGTATTTCTCTCTTAAATAGAATGCATCGCGGCTTTCCGGCAACAACCGATGGAAAAACTCGATATAGCTCGGATGAAACTTGTGATCGAACTCATCAAAGCAAGGATGCGTAATGATCATCACGCCGCCCTTTCTGAGTAAAGGCTTGTTCCGATACATATTGAAGTGATACCCAAGAGCCATCACCTGAACCAAGATCGGATTCAGCGCCGAATAGACGTTGTACGGCGAGATATCGGGAATGCCCGAGATCAGAATATCGCACTGCCCTTTGACCGGAATTTCGTATTGGCGGTAATTAAGCTCGAGGATCTTGTCGTGCACCGGCTCGGTCTTGCCGGCGAAACAGCCGATCATTTCATACTGTGCGGGAATGGCGTGAAGCATCTTACGGCGTGCGGCTCGCGGCATTTTAGAAAACGTACGCTTCATCGTCTCCCATTTCAGGCGATCGGCGAATGAGAATTCGTCCTCGTTCCGCGTCAAAATGTCGTACCCCTCCGGAAACATCTTGTTGTTGAGGGCGGTCTCGATATGGAAAACCTTGCAGTTCTCATCTACAAGTTTGCCAAGCCGAATGACCTTGTGATTCAAAGCCGATCTCGGCGGATCCATATACGAGTCCGAATCGCGGATCGTTTGCGGCTCGTGGTGTGCACGCAAGCTCTCGTAATCGCACAGCCCGACCGCTACCGATTTGTGGCCGCCGTCCATCGGGACAAGGTTGATGTTGAGATATATCAACAGATCACTTTCGATCGCACGTTTGTTAACGCGCAATGGCTCATTGTGTCGCGTATGGCCGAGCGTAACGAGTTCGTCATCCGCTTCGGCGTCGTGGTTGTAATAACGATCGGGATGATATTCGTTGAATATCTTGGTGCCGACCATTCGTTTCATTTCCCACTCGGTCATCTTGCGGTGCAGCGAATTCGCGATGATCAGATGAACGTCATCGACACCATTTGCACCGCACATATCGAGCACGACCTCAAGCATCGTCTGCCGCAGATCGGGCGTCGCCATCGGCGGCAACGGCAACGAGATATCGTCCATCGCGATCGTCACGCGCATTCCAGGCTCAAGCAGCGCGTACAACGGCTCCATCTCGATCGGATGATTTACAGCGTACCGAATTGCCGCCTCGCGATTGGGCAGCCCTTTGATCGGCGGATTCGGATAGATCACCCGCGTGCCAACCGGCAAATCGTTGATAATGAAATCCTCGCCATTCGGCATGATTCGCGGCGCGGAATCTTTGTCGATGAAAACGATCGATTCGTGTGTTTTACGTCTTAGTTCAAGTGCCATGATCTATTTTGTTATATCTAGCTGTTTGATCGCGCCGATGATCGTCTCGACGGCTCTTACATAAAAATCGGGTTGAATTCGTTCAAAATCGTCGGTCGGTTTGTGATAGTCGGGATGGTCCTCGACCCCGAAATAAATGAACGGTATCTTTTCGCGATGAAACGAAGCGTGGTCAGACTGGAACGTCCAATCGTCGCGACCAAGCTTCGGGTCATCGTGTCCGAGCATTAATTTCACTTTTGCACTTTTCTGGGCAGATACTAACGCTTTTTTAAATTGTGGATAGTGAAACAAGCCTGAAGCGTATAGCTCTCCTTTGTCATTACGCGACACCATGTCCATATTCACGTTAAGCAATATCGCTTCTTTCTTCACTGGAAGATTCGCAACGAAATGCCGCGAACCAAGCAATCCCATTTCTTCTGCATCAAATGCCACGAACAAAAGTGAATAGTTCGGCGGATCCTTAACAAAATGCGATGCAATCGCAAACAATGCGGCAGTTCCCGAAGCATTATCGTCTGCACCGTTGTAGATCTGGCCGTTTCTGATGCCCTCATGATCGTAGTGTGCGGTAATAATAATGTACTTGTCGATAAACTTTTTCCCAATAATTTCGCCAACGTAATTAACACCCTTTATTGGCGCTGCATTTTTAGGTATCTTGATGTCGAAAGTCTGTTGAAACGATCTTCCGATCGGCCTGATCCCCGACTCGACGAAACGTCGCTCCACAAGATCTCTCGTCTTCTTTATCGAAGGTAGCTCTGGCGCACGGCCCTCCATGTCGTCGCCCGACAGTGTTCGAACATCTTTGATCAGTTTGCTAGCGTCAAAAAGCTTCGACTTGGGCTCCCGATCGGTCGACTGAGCAAATACACCCGAAAGCTGCACCAACAAAAGAAGCGCGAGCGAAATAGGCCTGGTCGTAACGTAGGTATAATTCAGCATCGACATTACCTAAGGTCCAAAACCGCCCAATCATGCTGTAATGCGGTTTGTTTCAGACGAAAATCAGGGCACACCGCGACGGGATGGCCGACGATCGAAAGCATCGGCAGGTCGGAGATCGAATCGCTGTACGCGTAGCTGTCGGACAGATTGATGTTCTCGCGTTCGGCGTATTCGCGGATCCATTGTGCCTTTGTCGCAGATGCCATTACGGGCGGCAGTACACGACCTGTTGCGTAGCCGTTTACGAACTCGAGTCGATTTGCAACATAATCGTCAATTCCGAGATGTTCCATCATTCGCTCGATCGTGAAATCGAGTGCACCTGTAAGAACGACTTGGCGTTGACCGATCTTCTTGCCCGAATTGATTAGGTCGAATGTTCCGGGAAAGATCGCTGGCTTTAGCACTTCTTCGAATAATTCCTCTGAGAAAAAGCGAAGTCGATCTTGCGACAAGCCTTCGTAACTGCGGAAAAAGACCTCATTGAATACGTTTCGCGAATAGAGGTCGGTTAAGCCAAAGAACGGCAACTTCGCAAGCGTGCCTACGCTCTTCTTCGCCGTTTGCCAGAGGCCTTGCTGACGCTTTGCATAGAAAGCGAGCGTGTGCACAAGGTTGGTGCTGACCAGCGTGCCCTCAAGGTCGTAAAATGCGGCAGGTTGTCCGATTTTGTTCATACACGCACGTGTGCTATCTTAATCTCGCCGGAAATTGAGTCCGAATAAATGATATTCTAGCATCGAAATCAATAGTTTAATAGGAATTGGACAAATTCGTGACGAAATAATTACAAATTGTAATTACATTGTATCTACATATTATGCGACGCGCACTTTTTCCGGGCTCGTTTGACCCGCTAACGAACGGGCACCTCGACATTATTCGCCGCTCTGCACCGTTATTCGATGAGATGATCGTCGGCGTACTTAATAATGTCGACAAGAGCCCAATGTTTTCTGTCGAAGAGCGTTGTGACATTCTTCGTGAGGTTTTGCCTAGTGTTCATACGGCTGGATGCAACATGATCGTTGATAGCTTTTCGGGACTTACCGCTGAATTTGCAAAGCAAAAGCAAGTGACTGCGATCGTTCGCGGCATTCGAGCTGTGAGCGACTACGAGTACGAACTTAGAATGGCATTGATGAATCGCAGACTTGAGCCAAGCATCGAGACTGTATTCTTAATGGCCGGCGAGGAATTCAGCTATGTGTCCTCGACCCTAATGAAGCAAGTCTTCTTGCTTGGCGGCCGCGTCGAAGGATTGATCCCAGAATTGGTCGAATCTCGAATGAAGGAGAAGAAGATTTAACGCAAGGAACGCTGAGTTCGAAGAGTATAGGACCTTTTTTTTCGTTTCTTCCACCTGCGTCTACGGCGGACTCTGCGTTAATATCTCTTTATGCCCTTTCCCGTTTCCGAAAATGTCGCAGCAATGCGAGGTTCATCGACGCTCATCGCCGCGCAAATGGCGAACGAGATGCGAGCTCGCGGGATCGATGTTATCGACCTTTCTGTCGGCGAACCCGATTTCGACACACCGCAATTCATCAAAGATTTCGCGATCGAAGGACTCGCCAAAGGCTTCACAAGATACACAGCAACCGCCGGACTTGCCGAATTTCGAACGTCTGTTTCGGACTTCTACAAGGCAAGATTTGGCGCTGATATCAGCGTCTCCGAGATCGCAGCATCGTGCGGAGGCAAGCAGGCTCTGTTTAACGCATCAGCAGCGATCTTAAATAGGGACGACGATGTTTTGATACCGAAACCCTATTGGGTCACGTTTCCGGAGATTGCTACATTTTGCGGTGCAAACAGTGTCTTTATCGAGACAGAGGAAACCGAGTTCATCTTAACGGCCGATCAGGTTGCTGCTGCCTTCACGCCGAGAACAAAGCTGCTTATCATCAACAGCCCTAGCAATCCTTCGGGCCGCGTTGTGCCGCCCGCCGAGATGCGAAAGATCGTCGAGGTGTGCGCCGCTCGAAATGTTTATGTTCTCACCGACGAATGCTACCTGTTCTTCGCTTATTCGCCGGCCGAACCATTCTCGTTGGCGACTTTAGAACCTGAGCTTCGCAAATACGTCTGCGTAGCAGGAAGCTTTTCAAAAACGTATGCAATGACTGGTTGGAGGATCGGATACACGATCGCCGATCCAGCATGGACATCAGCAATGGTCAAACTCCAAAGCCATTCTGCGACGCATCCGACTTCGTTCGTGCAATATGCTTGTGCCAAGGCTCTCGGCGACGTCGAACAAACCATCGATGCCGTTAATGCAATGACCAGCGAGTATGAACGACGCAGAAACTGGTTCGTGCCGGCATTGAACGAAATTCGAGGTTTTTCCTGCCCGATGCCCGAAGGCGCGTTTTACGCCTTTGTAGATGTGCGGGAGATGCTCGACGAGCGGGTCAACAGCTCGGCGGCAGTAGCTGATCTGTTGTTAAGCGAAGCCCACATCGTTGTCACCGATGGTGCCGGTTTCGGAGCCGATGGTTTCCTGCGATTCTCATACGCAACTTCGATGGAGAATCTTGAAAGAGCTGTCGCCGCGATGAAGGCAATGTTCGGGACTAAGGTTCGGCTATAAAATCTACATCCGCCAATTCGTCCTGAACCGCGATGATCCGTGTTGCAACGGCAAACGTATAGCGTTTTGCCGCGATAGTTATTACGACATTCTGCCCTACCTCGATATAGTCAAATCGGTAGTACCCAAAGGAAGCAGTCAGTCTTCTGTGAACAGTTCCATTGCTATCGACAAGCGAGAGGCTGGCATTCCTTATTCCATTTCCGTTTGCAGTAGTCACTCTACCGCTGACAGAAACGAATGATGCCGTCGGGCCGAGATTGCCTAGCCAGAAACCGTTACGTACTTGATATGGCGAACCGGAAGTACTACCGACCATCACCTGACCGGTTGTGCCCGCAAGTGAAAAAGCTCCACCATTCGATTCGCCGCCGCCATTTGCGATGACCGATTGTTTCATGTCAAACGTGCCTCCCGATTGGCCTCGAACTTCCGGCCATAAGACACAGGCCAATAGCATAGTGATCAAGCAGCGATTGCCGGCCCATTTCAGTATTGTTTTGGTATTATACACAGTTCACTCCTTGCAAAATTCAGCCTGCTTGTTTGTAAGACAGACTAGCTTTTTCATCTCAATCAACTGTCGCTGTTGGGTTTCGATCAGTTTCTGCTGTGCTTCGATCTGTTGCTGTTGCTCTTTGAATGCGTTGACGAAGACAGCCGTAAGTCGGTTGTACTTTACGCCTTCGATCTGGCCTTGCTTGTTGTAGGTTACAAAGCGCGGATCGATCTTTTCGACCTCTTCGGCGGCAAAGCCGGTATCTTTTTTCCCGCCCTCCTTCCAGTCGTATGAGATCGGAATTAGTTTATTTACGAAGTTCATACCTTGTCGAAAAGGCATTACATTTGTCTTGTAGCGAAGCGAGGAGGAACAGTAGGCAAGATATATTGCGCCCTCACATACTTCGTCAAAACCTCCGCCGCCAAGCGAAAGCTGCGTTGTACCCCTAATCCATAGCGACAATGTTTCTACTTTACCGTCTGGTTGGACGGTGACGCTTGGGTTGCCATTGTTTGCGTAAAGGAAAAGCGGATGCGACGACAACGTTCCGAGCCAACCTCCGTTCAACCCGTACCCGCGTGGCCCGACAAACGAGTGAATGTTTACATTGCCGTCTGTATGACTAAATCCACCGCTGTTCGTATCCGTTCGAACCTGCAGTTTTCCCCCAGGCGTTGTTGTTCCGACCCCCACGTTGCCGCCCTGTGTGACAGTGAGATAAGGATTGCTATTGTTGGCAAATAGATGAAGTGGGTGATTCGTTGTCGTGCCGAACCAGCCACCTCCGGCGGCCCCGCCTACGTAGTTGCCTACTGTTACTGTGCCGTCCGTATGCAGCAGCCCGTAGCTGTTCGTCGGTGTCTGGAGAGTCAGTTTCGATATGGGGGTAGTTATTCCAAGCCCAAGGTTCCCGCCAATGTAGCCGTTACCCGTGAGACTAAAATTTGCCGATTGGGGTGTGATCCGGTTCTGAATATAGTCGCCGTCCCCGGACGGAAGATTCGCAACGAGAGGTCCGGGAATGACAACCTGATCCTGACCGGAACTGCGTCCCAATACGACCGTGTTGATCGTTGAAACGGTGGAGTCTGCTCCTATAGCCGTAGCATAGGTCAGGTTTGGGGCATCAACGTTTGCATTTGCCCCGATCGCAGTGTTGAACAAGCCGCCCACATTAGCCAGTCCGGCGTTCTTCCCAAAGAATGTGTTATTGGTTCCGTTCGTGGTGCTCCGGCCGGCATTTGCGCCGACGAACGAGTTTGCACCGCCTGTCGTTGTGTCTCTTCCGGCGTCTCTGCCGAAGAATGAGTTTTCAAAAGCAGTCGTGCTATTGCGTCCTGCTCCGCTACCGACAAACGAGTTTGCACCGCCCGTCGAATTGGACAGACCCGCATTCGTCCCGAAAAACGAGTTTTCGTTGCCTGTCGTATTTCCCTGTCCCGCGCTTCGTCCGACGAACGCGTTGAAGCTGCCAAAAGTATTGTTAAAACCCGAAAGAGATCCAACAAACGAATTATCGATGCCTTCGGTATTCTTCTCGCCTGAGCTCTTGCCAAAGAACGCATTGTTGTTGCCAATCGTATTGTCTTGTCCCGCTCTTCTGCCAAAGAAGGAGTTATCGAGGCCCGTCGTGTTATAAAAGCCTGCGAATACGCCCAAGAACGAGTTACTGCTTCCCGACGTGT
Source organism: Blastocatellia bacterium (assembly GCA_016789145.1). GTDB lineage: Bacteria > Acidobacteriota > Blastocatellia > Pyrinomonadales > Pyrinomonadaceae > OLB17. Next base: position 43,085 of record JAEUQI010000019.1, read on the forward strand.
TCGTTTGACCAGATCCAAGGCCTACAAACGTGTTATTACTGGCAGTCGTGTTCGAAAGGCCCGAATAGTAGCCGACAAAAGTATTGTTGCTACCCGACGTGTTGGCAAAACCGGCACCACGCCCGAAAAACGAGTTGCTACTTCCCGTAT
>JAEUQI010000001.1 GCA_016789145.1 Blastocatellia bacterium
TGTCCCACTTAACGCGTTTGAGAAGCTCGAAATCTGAGAGCATCTTGCCCGTACCGAGAACGACCGAGGAGAGCGGATCGTCAGCAACTACGACCGGAAGGCCGGTTTCGATCATCAAGCGTTTGTCGAGATTCTTGAGCAGAGCACCGCCGCCGGTGAGCACGATACCGCGTTCGACAATATCGGCAGATAGCTCAGGAGGCGTGCGTTCGAGAGCGACGCGGACGGCGTTGATGATGGTCGAAACGCTGTCCGAGAGAGCCTCGCGGATCTCTTCGTCGGTCATCGTGATCGTCTTAGGAATGCCTTCGATCAAGTTGCGACCGCGAACGTCCATCGACAGCGGTTCTTCGAGCGGGAACGCCGAGCCGAGCGCGATCTTGATCGCTTCGGACGTGCGTTCACCGATGAGCAGGTTGTATTTGCGCTTGATGTACTGCGTGATCGCCTCGTCCATCTCGTTGCCCGCTACGCGAACTGCTCGCGAATAAACGATGCCCGAAAGCGAGATTACGGCGATGTCCGTAGTGCCGCCGCCGATATCGACGACCATGTTGCCGTGCGGTTCCGTAATGGGAAGTCCGGCACCGATCGCGGCTGCCATTGCTTCCTCAACGAGGTAAACTTCGCTCGCCTTTGCACGATACGCACTATCCTCAACCGCACGACGCTCGACCTGCGTGATCTCAGACGGAATGCCTATAACGACACGCGGGCGAACCCACGATTTGCCGTTGTGAGCCTTGCGGATAAAATGCTGGAGCATCTTTTCCGTAACCTCAAAATTTGCGATAACGCCATCCTTCATCGGGCGGATAGCAACGATGTTGCCCGGCGTACGGCCGAGCATTTCCTTAGCGTCGCGGCCGACGGCCTCGACCTGATTCGTAACCTTGTTGATCGCCACGATCGACGGTTCGCTGACAACGATACCGCGGCCTTTGGCGTAGACCAGCGTATTCGCGGTGCCGAGATCGATCGCGAGATCGCTGGAAAATAAACTAAATAAAGACTTTAATGCCATTTTCTAAATAAATACCTGCTCCAAAATATGCTTAGAATATCGTGTCTAACGGTGTGATTCTCGATACCTGAAACAAATGGTTTCAGTATCACAAAGAGGCTGCCGTCGGCCAAAACGTCTAACCTGTAAGCATACAATGTTACGAGGGCAAGTTTCTACTTAAAAAATGGATATTTAGCGGTTTTTGAGAATATTTTTTGCGCGAATGGCGCGACTCGGAGTTACAGGCCGTAAGTTTCGAAAATCTCGAGGCGTTCCGAGACCATTTCCGCATCGAAACCTTCGTCAATAAGCTCGTCTGAGGTCGTTTCTGAAAGTCGCGTCAATGGAATCAAAGCGCAGAGCGAAAACAGATCGGCCTCGCGTTCTTTTCGTGTACGGCGGCCGACGCCGTGAAAGTTTGCGGTAGCTCCTGATTCGGGAACGTGTAGAAGATAATGGCCAAGCTCGTGAAACATCACGGCGAGTCTTTTCTTGCCGGTCAGCATGCTGTTTATTGCAATAAAATCGCGGCCCTTCACTCGGTAATAAAACCCCGAAACCCGCAGCGGCATCTCGACTATCTCGACCTTATGCTTACGACAAATGCGATATACGTCTTCGTCGCCGAGCTCCCGTTCGTTCCATCCGATCTTGAGTTGTTCTAGTTTTTGTCGCAGGAGTTTCATCACTATTCCTGACTCAGTGTATCACAGTTGCGACACATCGGAAACAACTATTCCCTTCCTTTGCCGTCTTTGCGTCCTAACTTTGCGTATTTGCGGGAAACAGATTGTCACGAATTCCGCAACGACCGATCTAACATCCGCTTTGCATCGATCAAAGCCGCACGCTTCTCTTCGGGCGTGAACGCATGCCAGCCGCGAAAGAAATCGACGCCGTAATCGCTCGGGTATTCGCGCCGCTCGAACGCGAACCAAGCGTCCATCACCTTTTGCGGATCATTAAGATCGGCGATTGCGTTATCGAGCTCAAAACTCGCGGCGTCTGCCGAGCCGAGGTCTTGTATCGTCTCACCGGCGAGCCGTTTTTCGATAATTTCGCCGATCCGCATTTCGATGAAATTGCCGATGCTCATCGCCGGAACACGTTCGCCGTGCATATTTCCTTTACCTGTCAGCAGCCAATTCAGTGACACATTCGTTACATTGGCTATCTTGATCAGCACCTCAGGTGCAGGCAGACGGCCTTCTTGGTAGTAATTGCGAACCGTTGCATGGGGCAGATCGAGCATACGCCCAACCTGTGCCATATTGCGGTTTTCAAACGTAAGGTTCAGGCGATCGACGAAATCTTGGTTCTTCATATGACAAAACGTGCGTTGTAAGCGTTATGTCGAATGTTAGTACATATCTCGCAGTCGGTCAAAATGACAAAACCATGCTTGACAAATGATGCGAAAATTTACTATTCTCTTGGATTCGGCTATGCCGAAGATATACCGACTTTGCGTTCGTAAAGTTTGGTTTGGCCTTACATAAAAGGCCGCCCTAGCTCAGTTGGTAGAGCATTCGATTCGTAATCGAAAGGTCGTCGGTTCGACTCCGATGGGCGGCTCCACATTAGACTGCATTATATATATACTTTCCGAATAACAAAGCGGCTCGCAAGGGCCGCTTTTCTTTTGCCCTACTCACACCTTTACTCACACCTTGAACTGTAAACCAGTCAAATCCGTCTTGGATCGTTCAGATTCCTTCAGATTGATAAAAGTCGTCGACGATGTGTTCTGATAACAAACCTGCTCATTTTTATCTTGCAATTGGAATTATTGTCTGCTACTTTCTTTACAAAGTTATCAACCCCGTAGGGGTATGCACGGTGAGAGTCCTGCGAAGCCACAGTTTTGTGACTACGCAGGGCTCTTTTTCCATTTGGTAGACGTTATCAGGAGTTGGATATGGAATTCAGTACATCCGAAAGTACAACATTTGATCGGAAGGAAGCAGCACGTCGTTTAGGAATATCGGTCGTCACGCTCGACCGATTGATTGCCAAACGTCGAATACCACACGCGAGAATTGGCCGTCGGGTTCTGTTTACTCAGTCAATGATCGATTCAATGATCGAGATGTGTACTCAAAAAGCAAGATGATCGATCCTACGAGCAAAGTCGATTCAGGAACTCGATCTAGTAGCTGCCTTAATCCATTTACGGCCGGATCATCAATCCTTAACGCGAGGAGGATTAAACAATGAGCAAGTTCGCAATTATTCCAGACTATGTAATTGAGCGATTGGACGACCTGACAAAGCGGGAGTGCGTTATCCTCATCAACCTCTACTTGCACCGGAACAGAAGAACCGGCCAATGCAACCCGTCGAAGAAAAGACTTGCCGTGCGATCGAAGATTGGACTGAACCACGTTTACTCGACGCTGAAATCACTTGCCGAAAAAGGTTGGGTTCGAGAGGAAATAGGTGGACGGTTCGATCTATTGAACCCCTATAATGTACCGGTTACTCAGATAACTTGTGACAATTCCCGTCCGATCACTTTAAATCAAAGTGTTGATTCCCGTGCCGAAAAACAAGAGGGTCATGGGAGAGTCCAAGATCGGAACCTAAGTAGTCCTGAATCAGGACCGAAAAACTCCCAAATCAGGACTGAAAAGTCAGATACATATATAGAACATTTCTTAACAGAAAAGAAACAAACAAACGAACAGTGCGATGCGCACGATCACTCACATTTCGATCCCGTTGATAAGAATCAAATCGAGGAGGCGTTAAGCGGAACAAGCCTGACTATCGATCGAAGCTGTCGTTCAATCGACAGAGAGGAGGGTTCGTTGCTGGGCTTCCCTCTTGATCAACTCTTTAAAGCATTTCCAAACATCATCCTAACGCCTGCACAGGCGAACATGATCCAGTCTGAGGTCAAACACGAAGACGCGGAAGCGTGGGTGACGACAATTCAGACCTACGTCGGGAATCACGATCCGATTCGAGGCAAGTACCTCCCGGAGCGCGTAGGAACGCTCCTCAACGTTTTCAAGGACAACCGAAAGAGGCAAAGCAATGGAACGAATAGCCGAGTCGTTTACAAGAGTGAGCGAGAGAAGTCCGCTGAGCGATCAGAGAACACCAGAGCCTTCATCGAGCAACTCCGAGCCGAGGGGCTTGCAGAGCGAGCTGAGGCAGAACGGAAACGGCTTGCCGGATAAGATCTATTTCTCGATCGTTGCCGAGATCATCGCGAAATCGGTGAGCCTGGCGAACATGCCGTCGTTGACAGAGATCGAGATCGGTAATCGAGCTCGTGATTGGTACGACCTGTTCTACGGCGTGATACCCGAGGACAAGCTCTTCCCTGCCTTTCAAGACGCATTTGCCGCTCACGACAACGCGTTCCCTGTCTCAGCTTACGAGGTCAAGGCGGCTTACGAGCAGATGAAGAGAATCGAGGCTATGAGTTCGAAAGTCGTAAAGTTCGCTGACGGTCGTTACGACTGCCCTTTCTGCTTCGGTACCGGCAGATTGTACAAGTTCGATATCGACGGCCGGACGATCGGCGTCTTCAACGATGTTTGCAACCACACGGGCAAGAAGTCCGGTATTCCGTACAACAAAACAAAACAACTTGATTGATATGAGCAAATTCAACGAACTATGCCAGACGCTGACTCACCGCCAGGTTCCTATCAAGACGGTGCAGCGGCACATGCGAACGCTCGAGCTGATTGCCTACGCGAATATGCATCACCGACTACCTCGATAACTAGGCGAAGAAGTCGAACTACGAAAAAATGACACAATCCGCACAGTCCATAAAAAAGAGATCCGCTAACTTAGTTCGCACGGTTGGCCCCAAAGCCGCCGATATCGAGCGAATGAAGGCGGCGTTTATAAGATACTTGACCAAAAATGGCGGAGTCGTTTCCGCGGCTCTGGCTCGAGCGGGTCTGTCGAGGCGGACGGCATATGATCACTACAAAGCAGATGAAGAATTTGCGAGCAACTGGCGAGAAGCACTCGAGGTTTCTCGCGATGATCTCTTTGCCGAAGCCCGCAGGCGTGCTGTCGAGGGCGACGTAGTAAGATCGATCGACCGAAACGGTAACCACGTCAAACAAACGAGGAAAAGTGACACGTTGCTGATTTATCTAATGAAGAACGCAGAAGGACAAAAGAAATGGCGAGGGCGTCTGATTCAGGCCGGCAACTTAGCAATTGCTGCTGTAAGGACAGCCGGAACTGAACTCGCCTTGACGGAGGAGCAGATTCTATTCATTCAGGAGTCGATCGTCCAAGAGTTGGATAATGTGTCGTTGATCTAGGTCTTTGAGGTGGACGTCGAAACCCTATAGAGGAAAGTGACCCTATGAACAAACTGACGGAGTCCAAAACGTGTGGAGCAAAGCTACGAAAGAAGGACGCGTATTGCAGGAACAAAGCGATCCTGGTGAACGGGCGCTGTCGAAACCATGGCGGCCTCACTCCAAAAGGTATTGCGTCGCCACATTACAAGCATGGACGCTATTCAAGGCATCTGCCGACCCACGTAAGAGATCGATACTACGAGTCTCTCAACGATCCTGAACTCACGGCTCTTCGGGATGATCTTGCCCTCATTGATATCCACATCAGCGAGGTTCTAATGGAGATGCATAGTCCTGCTGCAGACGTCGATACGAAGCTATTCCGTGACAAAATAGAGCTGTGTCGACTAGAACTCTTAGAAAGCGACCCGGCAAATAAGCTAGTTCGCGACGTCGTTGACGTGCTGGACGAAGTTGATGCCGTTATAGGGCGCGGTGCCCGCAACGCCGGCGACCTCTCAAGACTCCTATCTCTGCTGGAGCAACGCCGAAAAACTGCCGAAAGCGAAAATCGACGCGTTTTCAGGTCTAACAACGCATTTACTGTCGAGCAGGCTATTGCATTCGTCCGCCTTCTCGGGTATTCCGTAAAGCGTCACGTTACAGATCCTCGCCAGCGTTCGGCGGTGTATGAAGACTTCGCGAAAGCCGTCGGTCGATGATTATTAGAGAATCATTTTTTGCAAACCTCAGCAGCCAGATCGCCGCCAAAAGTTCCGGCGTCGACGTACTTCCCTGCGTCAGAGTTTTTCTTTTCCTCGATCATTGAGCCGGTCATGTCGTAAAACTCGACGCTGTCGCCGCGCAGGAACTTCTCAGCGCAATTGACCGTGGTGCGAACGATCGCATGAGAGAATGATTCGCGCTTTGCCGTCGAATCCAACTGCTCCTGCTCGAATGTGAACGGCACCGGATACCGCGGAATGAGCCGCCAAGAAACGTGAACATTGCCAAGAAGATCGACGCGGCGCGAACGAGTATCGAGCCAGGCCGCGAACTTCTTGAATCCCGATCCGGTGACCGTGAGTTGATAGAAGCCTTTCGGCAGTGCCTCGTTGCCGACGCGGCAGAACCGCTCCAACAATGTCGAGCCTATCCGCTTCTCGATGCTTGCCGTTAATCGCGGCGATTTATCGAAGTCATAAGTAGACGTGCGGCAGTCGAGCGCGACCATGAAGGACTTGGTGGCTCTGAGCTCTATGATAATGGCGGGGTAGCCGGTAACGATATCCGAATTGTATTCAAAGCCGTCGCCAAGCGATCGCCACTGACCGAGTGCCGTCGCGCAGAAAACCGTCGAAAATATGACCAATAATATGAATGACCGCATAACTACCTCCGTAATGTGTCTTTGACGAAGCCCTCCTAAAGGGCAAGTCGAAAGCCTGGCACACGCTAGAATTACTTCGAAATTCCTGCTATGTTGAAACTGAGTACGCATACTATGTCAGTATGTTTTAAAGCACTTGACGGATGAGATTTGCCCGCGGTCATTTTTATGTGGCCAAGGCAAACCAATCAGACACGAACATAGTAAGACTAAATAGTCTTAGTTGCAATACGCAAAATGCCAACTGTTTAGGGAGGAATCTCTAAATGGGTAGGGCAAGGATCGAAAGGCCTGAGAAGCTAGCCACAAAGCTTCGCGAGATTAGAAGATCTCTCGGCTTATCACAAAACGGTATGATCAACGCGTTAGGGATGACCGAATCGCTCACGCAAGCCGAGGTCTCTGCGTTTGAACAAGCAAAACGGCTCCCGCCATTACTAGTACTCCTACGTTATGCTCGAACATTTGAGATTCACGTGGATGATTTGATTGACGACGATATCGACATCGCTGACCATGCAATGTAAATGACGGTACTCTGCTAACTGTATTCGAGTTATATAAACCTCTACTGACTAATTATAGGAAGGATAGGATACAACTTAGTGTCGACCTATTGAGGATGAACAATAGGCGATCGAGCATTCCGTATAGTCGGCCGATAAATGGAATCGAATGAATTTGCGAACACTGCGGCACTTGCGAGATCTTCGATTATATATTCCCGACACCCTCAACATCCCCAGCCATTTGAATATCGCCGCTATGCGTGGTCAGCAGGTTAAAGTGATGGGATTACTGTTGTCGTTCGATATCCGCTTAATTTAGGATGCCAGTTTTCGCTTATCATGGACCTACTGAAGGTCATTAAAGCTGGGTTTAATCTCTACCGTTCTGCCTGCTGATCCGCGAGAAGTTCTGCTTGCTTAAGAATTGTATCAACGGCTTTCTGTTGTTTATCCGGCGGATAGCCATGCTTAGCGAGTGTTCGACGGACGAGAACCATTATTTTGTCGCGGGCACTTTGTCGGATCGTCCAGTCGATTGTTGCGTTAGCTTTGACCTTATCGACAATTTCTCTTGCAATGTCTCGCAGTGTGTCGTCGCCCAGGACTTGAACCGCGCTTTCGTTGACTTCTAATGCATTGTAAAAAGCGACTTCGTCTTCGTTGAGTCCAAGACGGTCGCCTTGAAGGTCTGATTCACGAACCTCTCGGGCGATCTTAATTAGCTCTTCGATGATTTGTGCCGTCGATAACAAATTGTTTTGATATTTCTTTATCGCGGTCTCCAGCATTTCGAGCATTGCCTTGCTCTTGACGAGATTCTTCTTCATCCTAACGCTGATCTCGTCATTCAGGATCTTTTTCAGAAGCTCGATCCCGAGATTCTTATGTTTCATTCCTTTCACTTCCAAAAGGAACTCTTCGGAAAGGATCGAGATGTTTGGCTTATCCATTCCGACCGCGTCGAATATATCAACGACCTTGTCAGATTTGACCGCGGCATCAACGATTCGTCGGATAGCAGTCTCGATTTCGTCGTCGGTCTTACCTGAGCCGCTTCCACCGACAAATTTTGCGAGTCTGGCTTTTACCGCCTGAAAGAAAGCGACTCTTTCAGTTATCGCGACCGCTTTCGGATGCGGCATGGTCAGGGCAAACGCTTGACCGAGCAAAGCAACTTCGCGAATAAACCGATTCTTTCCATCCTCGATTCCCAACAGGTGTTCTTCGGCTTGGAGAATTACTTCCATCTTTGTGCGTGAATCGGAAACGAAGAATCGTTTGAAATCAAATCCGTTCTCATCGTATGAATCCGCAGATTCTTGAATAATGTCGTCACGTGACTGGCTTGCTTCGGCGAACATTTGTTCGACGACCTCAAGCTTTTCCATCATTACGTGCACAGCACCTTCGATATCCTCGGTCGGGTCACCTTTGCCTCCGGCGTTTCCGTAAAAAGACAGGGCTTTTTTCAAATCGCCGGCGAGACCAAGATAATCAACAACCAAACCACCGGGCTTATCCTTGAATACGCGATTGACGCGGGCAATAGCCTGCATAAGCGTATGACCGCGCATGAGCTTATCAACGTAAAGCGTATGAAGGCATGGAGCATCAAAGCCCGTCAGCCACATATCGATGACGATCACGATCGACAGCGGGTCATTTTCATCCCTAAACCGATCTGCCAGACCGCGTCTGTCTTGTTTGTTCGTTTGATGGCGAGCAAGTTCCGGTCCGTCGGAACTTGTGGCGGTCATGATTACCTTGATCTTGCCTTTTGCTTTGTCTTTGTCGTGCCAGTCGGGACGAAGTGCCACGATCTGATCATAAAGCTCAACGGCAATTCTCCGGCTCATGGCTACAACCATTGCCTTTCCTTCAAAAACTTCCTGCCTGGCCTCAAAATGCTTGACGATGTCATTTGCTAGATTCTTAACGCGCTGGCTGTTGCCAACAACGGCTTCAACCTGCGTCCATTTTGCCTTGGCCTTTTGTTTATCAGTGACTGCCGCATTGTCGTCCAACTCCTTGTCGAGTTGTTTGAGCATCTTTCGGCCTTCATCGGTAAGATTGACCTTTGCCAAACGACTTTCGTAGTAGATCGGAACAGTCGCCTTGTCATCCACGGCGTTCTGGATATCGTATTTGTCGATATATTCGCCAAAGACCTGCGGAGTGTTGACATCTTCTCTTTCAATCGGTGTTCCGGTAAAGCCGATATATGTCGCATGAGGCAAAGCGTCGCGAAGATACTTTGCAAAGCCGTAAGCAATTCGCTGGCCGATGACTTCTTTCGATTCGCTATTGACGATATCTCGAACTTCAGCCTCGAAACCGTACTGCGTGCGATGTGCTTCGTCCGCAATTACTACGATGTTCTTTCTGTCGGAAAGCTCATCGTAGATATTTCCACCGTCGCTCGGAAGGAATTTTTGAATTGTCGTGAATACGATCCCTCCGCTAGCCACTGTGAGCAGTTCTTTCAGGTTTTCACGGCTCGTGGCCTGAACCGGTTCCTGCCGCAAGAGTTGTTTGGCTCCGGCAAATGTTCCGAAAAGCTGTTCATCGAGATCGTTTCTATCGGTGATAACGACAACTGTTGGATTATTGAGCCGTAAAACTAGCTTTCCCGTATAGAAAACCATCGAAAGAGATTTGCCCGAACCTTGCGTATGCCAGACAACGCCGCCCTTGCGGTCGCCGTCCTCCGAGGCCGCTTCTAAAGTGCTCGTGATCGCTTTATTTACTGCGTAGTATTGATGGTAGGCGGCCAGCTTCTTGACTGTTTCGATCTGTGTGATCCCGGTCTTTGCGTCTTCCTTCTTTGTCTTTTCAAAGACGATAAAATTCCTTACCAGATCCAGTAGCGTCTCTTTATTCAGCATTCCGCGAATCAGTGTTTCCAACTGCGGTGCGAACCTCGAAGCATCCTTTTCGCCGTCTGACGACTTCCACGTCATATACCGTGAAAGCCCGGCAGATAAACTTCCGGCTTTTGCCTCGTGGCCATCTGAAATAACGCAGATAGCGTTGTAAGTAAATAGCGAAGGGATTATCTCCTTATAAGTTTCGATCTGCTTGAATGCCGATTGGATGGTGGCGTTTTCGTCTGCTGGATTCTTTAACTCGATCACAACCAACGGAATACCGTTTACAAACAAAAGAAGATCTAGGCGTTTGTTCTGATTGTTTTCGGCGATTGTATATTGCCTGACGACCAGAAATTCATTGTTCGCTGGATTCTCAAAATCGATCAGTGCAATCTCGTGGCTGCGTTCGAAACCGTCTTTTTGATACGGGATTCTGACTTTCTCGATCAGGAACTCGTGAAATGTCTCGTTATTCGTCAAAAGATCCGGCGAAAATATCCGCAGAACCTTTTGGATCGCCTGTTCTTCCGCTTCGTCGGGAATATCCGGATTAATAACAGCAACTTGCCGCCGCAGATTCTCGATCAAAACGATCTGCCCAAAATCTTCCCGCTCGATCTCCGGCCCATAAACGTAACCGTACCCAAGAGCCTGCAATTCCTCAATGGCGTACTGTTCGATATGGTTTTCGGTGATTGGTTTCATTTTTAATCAAAACCGAAGCTGAATATCTTTCTCTTTTTGAATTTACTACTGTTCGGATTTCGATAAAGTCTTAGCCACTCGTCGCTATCACTTGCCAAAAAACCGCCCTCCTCATCGTCTTTCGCGAATTTCGTAACAATGTAGCGAAAGTAAAGATGATCGTAAATTCGGAAAAATTCGCCGAGATAAATATCCGCAACTCTTGTATTGCCTCGAATGATGAGCATGTTTTCATCATTAGTGTCGGTCGAAGCTTTACTAAAATTTGCCGAGCCGGTGATAATTATTGGATCGTTAGTCAGTGCGTCTATCAGCATGAATTTCGTGTGAATATACAGCACCGTACTCCCATTGAATCCCGTCAGCGTTTCCTTGAGCCATTGTTCCCATCCCTCGCCGATCATGCCGCCCGGTGCGATGTAGACGTCCCCATCTCTTCTGAAATGCTGAACGTAGTCCATTCCTTCCTTCAGGATTATTTCAGTTCCTTTTTTCTTCTTATCAGGCTCCTTGTCCTTATTTAGAATCACGTATCGCACGGCATCGGTTTTTCTTTCCAACTCGGCTAGAAATCGTTTATCCATGTTGAATGAAAGGGTAATATTCCCGAGTTCCTTTGCGTTGCCAAGTGCCTTGACATATACGTCCATCATGGCATCGGTCTTTCGTGGGCTAAAAATAACCGTGGTTCCCATCGGGATATTATCCGGGTCGATATCCGGCTGCAGATCTTCTACAACATCGTCTAGTTCTTCTTGGGTTGGGTCGTTTTTTAGGGCTTCCCAATAGCGAAGATAATCGGCCGCTACGACATCGTCCTTAATACAGTGGCCGAGGTTTGAATGACCGAAAATCCCACCTTCTGAGATATTCGTCGAGCCAGTAAATACTTGTTTTGGAGTTTCACCTTTTATCAGAATGAAAAACTTGTTGTGTGAGATATTGCCGGGATGAGTTCGCGCAAACGTAGCAACCTTATCGTCAAGCGTGAATCCAGCATTGAATAGGACCCTTTCATTATCCGTGGTCTGCTTCTCTTCCTTTTTCGCATGATAGATTATCTTGACGTCAGCCCCGCGCAATTGTGCTGATTTCATTGCGTCCATAACCGGCGGATAGTCCAGCTCGTAAAGTGCTGCATAGATCCTGTCTCCGTCTCCCGCCTGTTTTATGAAATTTATGATCGACTCAATAAGGCCACGGGATAACCAATCGTAAACATCCTTGCGAACCACGGGATCAGTTATCTGGTGGGGCTTTTTGTCGCCGAATTTTACAGCGTAGGCCTGACTCGCGGCCACACCGCGATTGAAAAATATTTCGTGTTTGTCGTTCTCTAGTTTCTCGGCGGTAATTTCTACTACAACCGATTCACCATATTTGAGGTTTTTTGGAGTTCCGTAAACCGGAATAACTTCGTAACCATACGTTTGGCCGGCCTCAACGGCGTAATCGCCCCATATAAATGATTGGATCGGTTGTTCCGACGAGCTGTAATAAACTCCGGGTTTCGGTTGCGGGTAAACCTCCTTGAACGGCTTATATCCACGCATGAAATACGATTCGTTCTTTGCTTCCTGAGTCCGTCGGATAGCAAATCCAAGAAGTCCAACCATCGCCTCGTCCGTTGCATCAAGCCCTAGTGTGACCACATGATTTCCCGAAATCGCGTGAACGCTAATTTTCCCATTGTGATTGCCGCTTCTCATAGTCAATTTGCTCCTATATTCTTTCTTATTAATCCTAAGTCCGCTTTTCGTTTATGTCGCGGTATTATTCGATCTCCGGCCCATAGACGTAACCATACCCAAGAGCCTGCAATTCTTCTATGGCGTACTGTTCGATATGGTTTTCGGTGATTGGTTTCATTTAAAACTCTTGGCGCTCAACTCGCCTTTATCTTCGATCAATTCGTTCGGGATCCATCCCAGGAATTCGGTGCGCGTAAAAGGCGGATTGTAAGCCCCGCCTTTTCCGTAAGGAGCAACGAGCCATTTATTCGAAACTATATGGCATTGCTTTCGGGTCCTAGTTAAGGCGACCATGAACTGAGCGATTTCCACGTCGTCAATCTTGTTCGGATCTTTAGGAATGGAGCCGTTATTCGCCCCGACGATTATGACATGGCCGGCAGACAGTCCTTTGCAACCAACAAATGAAGTGAGAAGTATAGAAGGCTGACTCTTGTCTGGCTCTACTTTCTCTTCTTCCTTTTTCGGTAAATACTTCTCGAGAAGAGCCTCGTATTCATCCCCAACAATGTTTCTTATTCCAGCCTCGAGCTCCGCGTCAATCTCCGGACCTTCGGCCAGGAATTTGATGAAGTCCAAAACAATCTCATGATCTGTTACAAATTTCACATCGAGCAGATCGCGAATTGGACTTCCAGCCCGACTATCCTCGATAAGCCGCTTTCCGGTCGCGAGGTCAAGGAGGAGACCTCCTAAGATTCGCCACCCGAGATTTGAATTCGGCTCGTCGAGAAGCAGTTCGTAACCGTCGAGGATGGAGAAATCGATCTCGGAACTCGTCTTGAGCACCATTTGCGGAAATTTTCCGGCAAGCTCTTTGTTAATGGCCGCTAAATAATGTTTTGGACCGATAATCAGGACGGTCGGATACTCCTCTCCTTCCTTCCACGACTGCGCTATTTCGTCCGCCGAAATAGAATCTATTACGGATTCGACGTATTTCACTACCACGCTGCCCACAGAACACGTTGCCGTAACTACTTTGGGATACTTCTCGCTCTCCTCATCCTTCGAGGCGACAAAACATTCATAACGCTTCTGCCTACGGCCAAGCATATGACCATTCTTCTCGGCACTTTCCATGAACGCATTTGTACTTTCGACTATTACTTCCGTGCAGCGACTACAAAACGGCAGTTCAAAGGCTTCGTATTCGCCAGATTCACAAAGTTCTCGCAGAAAAGTTGGGGAGGCGTTTCGTCCGGCGTAAACTGCTTGGTCATCATCGCCGACAATTAAAATATTGCCCTTTTGTTCAAGTTGCTTGATAAAAGCGACTTCAAGGGCGTTGAAATCTTGAAATTCGTCGATAACAATCTGCTGAAAGTCAGGCACAATTTCAGGCTCACTACAGAGCAACTTGTACAGGCGAAACACAGAATCATTGAATGATACCGCATCGTAATAATCGCCTCGCTCCAGATAGAAAGCAATTTGTCCAGTTGTTTCGTCCAGCGTCTGAAATCGATCTTCAAACCCAACAGAATCGACGCCGAGAGCCTGCGCATCTTGTTCAATGATCTTCGTAAGAAATGGTATTAACGTAACCTTACCGTTTTTGGCGTGGAGAATTCTTTTACAATAGGCGTGAAAAGTTTTCACCTCGGCAATGTCGCCGAACGACCGTTGCATGTCGTCGGCGAGCATATTAATAAACGTCATCGCCAGATTATTACTAGAACCATTTGAGCGGAGAAGTTCTTTGAATGTAAATGTCTTTCCGGTTCCGGCTCCTGCGACAATAACCTTCTTGGGAGCAGTAGAATTCTTTATTGCCTCTGAACAAGAGGCTCGCTCTACCTTTTGATTCTCGATCAACTCGTCTTTAGTCATAAAGCATTAACGGAAACCTCGCCGCTCATTAGTTTTGGCAAAAGCGAATCGCGTACCTTCGTTAGAGATCCCATTTGTTCTTGATTTGAGAGCATCTTTCTAAAGTATGGTGAAACGCTCGTCTCAAAATCTCGAATCTCCGATTCTAACGGCAACTTGATTTTGTGTTCTTTGAAGGTGTTCGTAGTAATCGTGTCGAAGACGCTTCCATAGGCCGCAGATTGAAGTTCAGCAACCGAATGTCCAATTAATAAGTAGGTGAAGAAGAAACAGTCTTTGTAACTAGGCTTAACACCATAATTTGATTGACTAAATGTCATTTCATCGGAGAGCAGACAGTAATTGCCTACTGTTCCTCTGGCGGAAATAACCGTGGAGAATTTTGGAAGTAAACGTGCGGAACAATTCGACAGACCTTTGTCAGAAATCATCTTTTCCGTATTAACGATAAACCGTTTGTTGTTCGGCGTAATGTCTTTCGCGGAAATCCATTTGATATCACCGTTCCAATATTCCGCTACATTGGTTTTAGGTGTTCCGCCTCCGACAAGTTCAATAACATCAAAAAGACTTTTCTCTTCCCAGCTATCATCGGCTTCTTCGATGAACCATTGGCGGAAGAGGGTTTGGGCTAGGGATTCGAGGGTTTTGTTTTGACGGTGGAGCAGATCTATCTTATCGTCCAAACTGCTAAGAACTTCCGCGATGGCTTTTTGTTTGGGAAGCTCAGGAAGGAAAAGAGGCAGCATTTTCAGCACCTCTTGATTCAAAGACGGCATTGTGGCGCCCGTTGCGAATTGCTGTAGCCAATTACGATGATAGTTATCACCTAACTGATAAGCCACGAAACGGGGATCAATTGAATCGTCAAGCCGCAGCCGGATGCAATCACTTCCTTGCAACCAGCCATCTTCATTATTCTTTATTAAAGCTCGTCTTTCTACCGCACCTTTTCTCCCGAAAATGATGTCATTCTTCTTCACGCGATAGCGTGAAAGTCTTTCGGCAACTTCGTCGGGAACGAAAACGAATTTGTCGTGTCTCAATTGGTTTTCGCCAATGTCTTGAACCGCAATAACTGGCGTTCCCGACTCCGTATATTCCGAAGCACTTAGCATCGTGCCGAACGGACCAGTCTGAAGAATAGCAACCCCGGCCTTAATCATTTCTCCAATTGTGTGCCAGTCTCCTTGAATCATTTGTTGAGTAGCTTACGGGTTTCACCGGTCCCAAGGTATTCCTTCGGCGTGTCTAGCAGCGCATAACCGAAGAGGAGCAGCGAGAGCAAGGTAACGCCAAAAACGACATAGTGTCCCCATGTAAACGCTTGCGAGTAATACAATGCACCTAAACTTGCCGAAGCTAGTATTGGGAATAGGGCATAACAACCACCGGTAATCATCTTGTCCTTCGTTCTCGTTCGATCCTCTGAACGGGCGAATTCTTCTAGCAAGCTATCGGCGGAGTCCAAGTTCGCTACCGGTTTCTTTCCGAGGAAGGTCTCGAACCGTTCTATTACCTCCGGCTCTTGGATACCCACTCTTTCGAGAATTTGCTCCTGAATTCTTATCTCAAGATTGACCTCTTCAAATGCCGCTTGGAGGCGAGCGATCCTTTTGTCACGCCACCAATAGGACGGTCCGCCGTCATCGTCCATATATTTACTCTGCAACTCTTCATGGCCGTAGCCACGCTCTGGATTGCTTGAGAGAGGCACAATTATGAGTTGACAAATTGGCAGATGTGGGAAGATCTTTATCGTTGCCCGACTGTGATTTATTATTTCGAGCGGCATCTGGCCTCTGTATCCAGGATTGATAAAGTCCCCGGTACAATGAACGCTCAGACCAAGGCGCGAGAAACTACTTCGGCCCTCAATTTTCCCTGCAAAAGAGTTGGGGATAGTGAATTTCTCGTAGGTTCGTCCCAATAGCATTTTGCCAGGCTTGAGCGTGATACATTCCCCATTTCCCAGGGTCTTCTTCTTCCAAAAGCGCCGCGGAGAAACCTCAAGGAGTCGCGACCGTCTGAGATCAAGGCGCTTGAAGTTACTCGGTTCCCAAAAAACGTTGGAAAGGCGCAAGTCGATCGAACAGGGCTGGATCTGCTCCTCTGGATTAAATGGGTATTCCACGTCCGAACACTCAATGTTGAGCTCGTTCAGCATGTGTTTGATATCTCGGTCTGAAAGATACATCTGCCCTCCTAGAACCAAGATCGGATATCTTTGACTGCAAAGTCTCTATCCGCTCGCTTTTCGAGATCGTAGGCGCTAAGCAACCATTGACGCTCAGAATGCCACTCAGTTTCGCCAAACCAAAGGTGTTTGGGAATTACTTCTCGAACTGCAGTTTCGCCTCGATAGTTTGTGTAAAGTATCCTGACGACAGTTTCGTTTTTTGGATCAGTTGACATTTGCATTCCTCCGTTCGACACCAGGTGTGTCGATGATCTTAATAGTTAATAGATTCGCCTTGATCCGAATGTTAAGATCTTCTTCCTCGGCCATCTGGCTTTCGAGTTCGGCTTTTAGAGAAGCAAAGCGTTCGGCAAAATTGAAATCGTCTTCGTCATCTGCGAGGCCGACATATCTGCCGGGCGTTAGGACGAAGCCGAGCCTTGCAACTTCTTCAATGCTGACACTCTTACAGAACGCGGGAATGTCTTCGTAACGGTCTTCCTGGCCGCCCGCTGACGCAGGCGGTTCTGACCCAACGCGCCAGTTGTGATATGTTCCGGCGATCTGTTTGATATCTTCTTCGGCGAGGTCGCGGTTCTTTCGGTTTATTAGAAAGCCGTGGTTGCGGGCGTCGATGAAGAGGATCTGGCCTTTGCGGTGTTGTTTATTTCTTCTCAGGAACCAGAGACACGCGGGTATTTGTGTATTTAGGAACAATTTGGTCGGCAGATTTACGATGCAATCGACCAGGTCGTTTTCGATAAGAGCTTTGCGGATCTCGCCTTCGTTATTTGTTTTGGATGTAAGCGAGCCTTTGGCAAGGATAAACCCGGCCAAACCGTTTGGGGCGAGATGGAAAAGGAAATGCTGTATCCACGCGTAATTGGCACCATTTACCGGCGGCGGCAGATTTTTGCCGAGAACTTTCCAACGTGCATCATCACGCAAAAGCTCGCCGCTCCAGTCGCTGTCGTTAAACGGCGGATTGGCAATGACGAAATCGGCCTTCAGGTCTTTGTGAGCGTCATTGAGAAACGAGCCTTCGTTGTTCCATTTGACGTTTGAGCTGTCGATGCCGCGAATAGCAAGGTTCATCTTCGCCAGCCGCCAAGTCGTCTGATTGCTCTCCTGCCCGTATAGCGAAATGCGGTCTTTCGGATTGATCTTTAGCCCGTTGCCGTTCTTATATCTGTCCTGATGAGCCTCAACAAACTTCTCGCTCATCACAAACATCCCGCCCGAACCGCAGCACGGATCGAAAACACGGCCTTCGTAAGGTTCGAGCATTTCGACCAGAAGGCGAACAACACTTCCCGGTGTGTAAAACTGCCCGCCTTTCTTTCCTTCGGCCAATGCAAACTCGCCAAGGAAATATTCAAACACGCGGCCAAGAATATCTTTGCTCTGAGCTTCTTTCGTACCGAGAACCGCAGAACTGATCAGATTGATCAATCCGCCAAGGCTCGCTTTATCGAGCTTTTCCTGAGCGAAGACCTTAGGCAAAACTCCGCGAAGCGACGAAGGATTATCTTTCTCGATCGCCTCCATCGCGTCGTCTACATCTTTCCCGATCGTCGGTAATGTCGCGCGTCCCTGGATCCATTTCCACCTAGCCGAAGGCGGAACATAGAACACCTTTTCCGCCGAATACTCGGTCTTATCCTCAGGATCAGCACCTTCGGCCCTCATCTCAGGCGAAGAAAGCTTTTCGTAAAGCTCCTCGAACGCATCCGAGATGTATTTGAGAAAGATAAGCCCAAGCACAATATGCTTGTACTCCGCCGCGTCCATATTCTTACGCAGCTTATCCGCAGCTTTCCAAAGCTTTTTCTCTAGCGGTTCTTCTTTTTCGACTTTCGCTTGTTTTGGCATGTCGGAGTTTTGTTCTGAAATACTACATCAAAAGTCAAACCATGACTACTGAACCAGAGCGCGATAACAGTGGAACTTAACCCAACGCGTTCAGAATCAAATATTGGCACCGGGACTTTGTAATGGGCGATTGGTTTCTGCCCGATGAGTCCTTGAATTAGCAGTCAGTGACTTTACATGAAAAATTTTTCTTGACCTTTTCTTGACATCGGCGTAATATTACCAAAATTCGCAATTTCCGATCCCGCTGACGACTCTCAGCCGTTGACCGCCGTTGGTAGATCTTCACAAGACCAGTTTTAGACAACTGAACCAAGAGGAGCAGTCCACATGCATTCCGAACCTCGAATGAACTCATTGGCCAATATCAGCCGAGTATTGGTGTGTCTTTCTGTTTTTACGATCATCGCTGTTGGTTACTTTGGTTCGGCGGGCACGGTTGAGACTGCTGAAACCATCGCACCGCCGACCAGAATTGAAAGGGGTGTTGCTCCACGGGCACCAATTGCGCCGTCAGGAGCCGTGCCCTTCGATTTTGACGGCGATGAGAAGACGGACATCGGGCGTTGGCATGGCGCGAGTACGGAGTATAAGGTTTGGAAGAGCGGCAGTTCGGAGTATCAAACCACGACCATCGGAACGTCGTCCGCCAAGGCGATCTCAGGCGATTTCGACAATGACAACAAGTACGACGTTGGAACATTTGCGGCTGGCGCATGGAACATAAAGAAAAGCAGCGATGGGAACACGATCTCCGCATCATTCGGAACAACGGGTGATATTCCTGTCGCAGGCGATTTCGGCGGTAATGGAACTTCAGATTGTGCGGTGTTTCGACCATCGACAAGCGTTTGGTGGATTCTGCCCGATTGTACGGGTTCATATTCTTCAACAAGCTACGGCACTTCGGGTGATATTCCCGTCACGGGCGATTACGATGGCGACGGTAAGACAGATATTGCCGTGTTTAGGCCGTCAACTGGCTATTGGTATGCAAACCGTAGCGCTGCCGGTTCATTGGCGGTTCAATGGGGCGTTTCGACAGATGTTCCAATGTCGGCTGACTTCGACGAAGATGGCAGCGATGATTTAGTTATTTTCCGTCCAAGCTCCGGCACTTGGTACGTCCTGTTTAGTGATGGAGATTTTACATCATATTCGTCCAATGTCTGGGGCAATTGGTACGATCAGCCAGTTCCCGGCGATTATGATGGCGACGGCATAACGGACCGAGCGATCTGGCGTCAGACAACTTCGGAATGGTGGATCGAGAAAAGCTCTGGCGGGACGCTGACATACACACTCGGTATTCCGGGCGATACTGCTATTCCTTCTGCCTTTATCAAACAAGTTGGTGGCACAGCCTCAGGTTTCGAAGTTGCGACGTCGAGGCTTGATCCTGAAAACGCGACGGGCGGCACCGACCTTTATTCTCGGAATTTCTCTTGGGGAACATCTTTGGTCTCTTTGCCCGGACGATCGGGCTTAGATGCTGGGCTTGGCCTTTCGTACAACTCGCTGGTTTGGATCAAGACCGGCGGTTCGATGTACTTCAACCCTGATGCGGGCAATGTTGCACCGGGCTTTAGGCTGGGTCTGCCGACTATCGAGCCGATCTACTACAACGACTCGCGAAGCAAATGGGCGTACATGATGGTCACGCCATCGGGCAAACGTGTCGAGTTCGTAGAGACTTCGGTTGACGAGTTGTTTATCACGACGGATTCGAGCTATACACAGCTTGTGACAGGCACAACCACTGCTCCGAACGTTCCTTCCGAAGGCGTGACAATGACCGTTAAGTCCACCGATGGAACGCAGATGACGTATTCGTGGAACTCGGGGGCGTATCGTTGCACACGAGTAAAGGATCGCAACGGCAACTACATCGACATCGCATATTCGGCGTACGGACAGATAACTTCTATCACTGACACACTTGGGCGCGTGATCAATGTCGTTTACGACGAATATGGACGCGTTTGGAAGATACAGCAGACTTGGAATGCAAGCAACGGAACAGGCTCGGCAACGACGCATACTTACGCGACGCTGACGTACACAACCAAAACCGTAGCTACGAATTGGGGTGTCTCATTTTACGGCCCGCCAAATGACACGGCTGTTACAGTTCTAGACAAAGTGACCTATGCCGATGGTAGCGCGACGAAGTTTGAATACAACGGTTACATTCAGGTTAAAAAGGTCACGAATATCGCCGCCGATACGACGACGAATCTTAACTACATTGAAACCGATCTTGCGAACGTATCAGGTTCGCAGAGCGATGTTCCACGCGTCGGCGAGACGCGAAATTGGGCGAAAGATTTCAACGTCATCAGTGGTACAACGACGGCAGTTGTCGTGACGAACTCCGCTCCTGCGTCGGCCACTTACACTATCGACGGCGTCACTGCGACAGGAACAAAGATCGACGTTGGTGTGACAGGGCATCCTGACAGTTTGTTCACAAGATACTGGTTCCATTCGAGCGGTTGGAAAAAGGGTATGCCGATCGGAACCGAAGATTGCGTTTCCTCAACCTGCACTGGCATCGACAGAAAACGCTGGACTTCGACCGACTGGACGCAGGATAATGACAGCGTGAGCTATATCCTGAACCCGCGCGTCATTAGATCAAAGGTCGGCGACGGCTCGAATACTAAGAAATCCGAGATTGATTACTGGCTGTATGAAAACACTACCGTTGCCGTCTCAGGTCTCGTCAAAGAATCACGCATCTACGACACAGACGGAACAACAGTTCTCAAGAAAGCCTACACCGAATACAATCTAGCCAGTGAATACGTCGCAAGTTCCATTATCGGCCTCCCCGCCATGACCGCAGTCTACGGCCGCGATGAGTATGGTTTACAGCTTGTTGGAAAAACAACCTACGCCTACGACGAAGGCAATTTCTCCGGAACAGGACAAACGATCTCGCCGGTAAAGCACGACGGAACCAACTACGGCTCGTCTTTTATCGCCGGACGCGGCAACGTCACAACTATCAAACGCTGGGACGCGACCGCTCCGACAACGGTCTCAACCGAATCAACCGTCAAATATAACACTGCAGGCTCGGTTGTGTCGAAGACTACGCCTTGGGATGGGACGAATACTCGTACCGTATCGATTTCTTACACGGATACAGCATCTTGGAATGACGGTGTAAGTCGTACGACCTATGCTTATCCGACTTCGATCACCGATCCAAACAATCAAAGCTCAACCGTAAAATACCGATACGACATCGGAGCCAACGTCGAAGCCACAAGCCCCGCACCGGCTGGCCAAACGTATGGCAAGACTTCGAAGCGTTGGTATGACAGTATCGGGCGGCTTGAGAAAGATTCTGTTTATGTGGACAGTACAGCGAAGTTCTACACACGCTACGAGTATCCGAACAATGGTACGCACTCAAAAGTCTTTTCAACCATCACCGACGTTTCCGGCAGCACGGCTGGCCCCGACACTGCCGATGAAGTCCTTAGCGAACAATTCACCGACGGTGCGGGACGTGTAACGCATTCGCGCTCACCGCACACCTTTAACACCAACGGCACTACTGCTTCATATTCTGCGGTTCGGGTCGAATACGATCTGCTTGGCCGTGTGAAGAAACAGAGTGTACCGACAGAAGTAGCCTCGGACTTCACACCAATTGGCGATGATGCGACTCGCGGATATTTGTGGACGCATCAAAAATACGATTGGAAAAACCGCGTTGTCCGCAAGATCAACACCGATGGCATTGACCAAACCGAACTCAATGACAGCGATGTCATTATCGGCTACGAAGGCTGCGGTTGTGCCGGTGGACAGATCACAACGATTGAAAGCGAGCGAGTTCCTTATGGAACGAGCAGTTTTGCGCGTCGCAAGAAAAAGATTCACGAAGATATTCTCGGCCGAACGGAAATGACAGAATCATTCGAGTGGGACGGCACTACTGTTTACAATACTACGACTGCGACATACAACGGTCGCGATCAGGTTGTGTTGGCGAGACAGTACGCAGGCACTACGAGTAGCGAAGTTTTCCAAGACACGACAGCAACGTTTGACGGATTCGGCAGGCTCGCGACTTCACACAAACCGGAGCAACGAGATAACAGTAACAACCTCAAATACACTTCGTACAGCTACAACCTCGACGACAGCATCCAATCAATGACCGATGGCAGAGGCGTAGTGACAAATTACACGTACAATTCGCGGGGACTTGCGACCAACATCGCTTGGAACGTCGGTTCGACAGGAGTAACAGACCCAACCGACGTAACATTCGCCTACGACAATTTAGGTAACCGAACCCAAATGACCGACGGCATGGGACAGGTTGACTATGAGTACGATTCCTTATCCAGAATTATAGCCGAGACACGAGATTTCACAGACACATTAGTCGATTCCCCGATAAGCGGTGGAAAGTTTAAGTTGGAATATTCCTATAATCTTGCGGGGCAGTTGTTGTCTTATTCTGATCCATATGGTGAGACGATCAATTATTCACAAGATAAGTTGGGAAGACTTTCGAATGTAACGGGCACATCTTTCGGCGGCGTGTCAACCTATGCCAATAATCCGCAATATAGGGCTTGGGGTGGCTTGAAACATCTTGAATACGGCACTGGATTGCAAATGAATGCGACTTACAACAACAGGTTGCAAGTCGATAGCTTCCTGCTGAACCAAATCAGCAATAACAGCATTAAGACTTTTGACAAATCCTATCAGTATTATGCAGACGGTAAGCTTAAGCTCTCGGATGAATCAGCACTGTCATATCTTGATAGATTCGATAGGTCATTTACTTACGATCACCAAGGGCGCATTAAGGAAGCAAAGTCTGGTACTGAGGCTCACGGAACAACAGAGACCGATCTTTCGAAACTGCCGTACAGGCAAAGCTATACTTTTAATGCCTTTGACAATCTAAAAGAACGCGAATCGACTCTATGGAACTATACTAGCGGTGATTGGGATTTTGACTACACAATTTCCAACAATCGTGTCGCTTGGGCAAGCTATGATCATGACGGTCGCCAAACATATGACGGGGAAGGCATTTCACTTCACTTCGACGGAGCCGGACGACTTGAAGCTACTGAAAACGGCAACGCGGATTATGAGACGCAAGTGAGCAGAGACGGAAATGGACAAGAACTGAAAAGGAAGCAAAGGACTTACAATCACGAAACAAATCAGTGGCGAGATTGGGAGACTCACTATTTTGTTCCTTCGACCGTTCTCAAACACAATGTAAGTGAAACGACCGCGACTGGCAAAAAGAAGAATACGTATGTCATCGGTGCACAGTCTTTAATTGCCCGCCAAGATTTAAGTTCGACGGACACGGAGTTTGTTGTCTGGCAAAATTCCGATGCATCCGGTCTCAGTTCACGTGGGTTCGATAACCAAGAATTTGACGGGCTAGGCAATAACGTTGGAACAATTGCAGCAATACAACCTCGACAACCATCGAATACTGAATCGCCAAATCAGGGGGTATTGTTCGATGATATGACCATTGGCGATTGCGAAGTCGATGGAATTCTGACGCCTTGTTCCATGGCATTTATGCTCGCTGGTTCCGGCGCGGCAAGTGTTGACTACATGGCTCCGAATGCGTTTCGAAACTTCTCTTCGCGTATGATCGGTGGAGGAAAATGGGTAGAATTTCTTGAGCCCGACTTGGGCACGGTCGATCTTCGCGGAACACAGGATAGTTCTGTAACGATTTCCGCCGGTGCATCAAGTTTACAATTTGTGCCTGAGATTTCTTGGGAGCTTTCGATTGAAGTAACTGAAGATGAACCCGTCAAGCTGCCTCCGTCGAACCCGCCGACAAATGGAATTCCCAAGGACTGCGAGACCGCTATTCGACAGGGCCTCACGGATGGCGAGCAGGTGTGGAACAAGGTACTCCAATTAATGAAAGACCCGCCGTTATTCGACATCGAAGGTTTGCCGCCCAGCGAAATATTCGATGAGGATGGTGCCGTGAGTCTTGGCGGAGAATATTCAAGAGCTAACTATTATTTCGGAGCGATGGCGAACGAAAGGGAGTCTCTTGGAAGTGCCTTTGATCGCCTCTCTCTTGGTGCAGATGCGTTCACAATCAGGGGGCGAGGTACGATTGAGGGAATCTACTTTCGAGGATCTAAAGGGTCGATTACAAAACTATTGCTTCTGCACGAAATTGTTCATCTGGCGTTTCCATTGAGCATCACTAATTCTGGAAGCCTTGACCTTGACGAGGTTCTTGTTAACGAGTTAGATTTGAAAAGAATGCCAGGGCAATCAGCGTTTGAAGCAGTTTCTGATTATTTCAATAGTGGATGTAATCGTGCTTTAGCTTGGGGAAATTGGAGGGGTTAACATGTCATTATTGAAAATCGGAGGTACTCGTTTCTACTGTATTGCATTCGTTGCAACGCTGTTTGTTATTGGCCTGACGGTTTTATCCGCGAACTCAATTCGTTATTTGAAAGGTGTTGTTTCAGCTAATCAAACGAACTGTGAACATTCGTCTACTATTGCTGAAAATTGCAGTCGACTGAACATTCGCTTTCTTGAAATTTCAAACGTGAGTGTCGGATCAGGCGGTCGTCAAATAGAACTTTTTATTGACGAACGCGAATTCAATAAAGAGAAATTGATGACGCTATTTTCAACCGTCTCGATGTGGTATCCAGAGGATAAACATCTAACCATTCGTGTGCTCACGAATTGGAATCAGGTATCTGCGGATCGATTTGGTCCGAATTGCCCTGGAGGCGGATCCTCCGGCCCTTTGAATAGCGTTAACAAAGAAGGACATAGGAACGCCTATTATGCTAGGCGAGATGGTAAAGCATATTTCTCATTCAGCCTTGATGATAAGTTGACTATGTCCAATAAAATCGAGATTGAATGACCCACTTCCCTAACAAACCTCAGGAATTGAAACGCATCACTTTGTGAAAGCAGATATAGGTTTGAAGAAAGGAGTATCCTCAATGATTTCAAATCGCCTCTAGGGTCAAGTGTCCCAACTGAGATGAATTCTGAGAAGTCTGGTGTCGGTCTTGCTATTCTGGGATTCGAATGAACGCATTTTCATTTTAACGGCCATAGGCGGGTAAATAAATCTACCTATCAAGCGGGAACATCTAATCACAATGCGACTAGCATCAAATATGATGTAATGGGCAGGCAGTGGAAGGTTTCTAGGCCGTATGACACGGGAAGTTCACCGAGCGATTGGTCGGAGATCGCGTATGACTAACTTGGTAGTGTGCCACTGCGATTTGGTTAGGGACCGTTTTTAATGCTTGAAATTGAGAAGGCCGCGAGTTTGATGCTCGCGGCCTTTTTGTGTAGTTACGGGCAAGCAGGGATGCTCGCGGTTCCAGTCTGTTACTTCGTTGCCGGAAAACCTCTGGCACGCATTAGGGCTGCGTTTTGGGGGTCGCGGCCGCGGAATTTGCGGTAGCCTTCGGCGGGGTCGATGGTGTTGCCTACGGAGAAGATGTTCTTGACGATCGAATTCAACTTCGACATATTCTTCCAACCGCCGACGTTTAACGGTTTTCTGAACGACGGGAAACCAACGGGTTCGACAACGCTTTCCTCAATCGATTCGCGCCCGTATTTGGACTGGTGTCAAAAAACCCCTTGATTTCTCAAACTGTTTAACACAGATTTTTATTACATTTTGCGACTACAGTTTGTGCTGTCACAAAACAGTAGTTTATTGACACTAGTTCTTCCTTTTGCTATTCTGCCTTTATGAGAGTTGGGATATACGCGCGCGTGTCAACAATTGACCAGCAAACACTGCCGATGCAACTTGAGCAGATGAGAGAGTATGTGAGAAACCGTGGATGGACCCTTGCGACTGAGGTCGAAGAAGTCGGATCGGGGGCCAAGGTACGGCCAAAACGTGAGGAGCTGCTCAAGAAAGCTCGCCGACGCGAGATCGATGCGGTCCTCGTGTGGAAACTTGACCGATTCGGGCGAAGCCTGGTTGATCTCGTGACCTCATTAAATGAGCTTCGGGAGTTAGGTGTCGTCTTTGTATCGATAACCGAGTCCTTAGATTTCTCGACGCCTTCAGGCCGTGCGATGGCCGGTATGCTTTCCACCTTTGCTGAATTTGAAAGGGATATGGTACGAGAGCGTGTGATAGCGGGTATCGCGAACTCTCGAGCTAAGGGAAAGCCTCACGGCCGGCCGCGAACTGCTTCGCTCAAAAAAGACGAGATTCGAAAGCTTAAAACCGATGGACTGAATAATTCGCAAATCGCAAAGAAATTAAATATTAGTCGGGGCTCAGTTATCAATCAGCTTGTCGAGCAATAATACTTGGCGCGCACAATAGCTAAGCAAAGGTTACGCGGGGATGGCGAAGCGCTCGATCAGAAAGACGCCTCCATGGCAAACGGGAGGACCTAACCAGTTGAGTCGAAGATCGTAAATCGTGAGGCATGGCGAGTTCGATCAAGGGTGTGCTACATCAATGTTGGGATTAACTTGCCTCGTGTGAAAAGCAATTATGCTCAGAGCTTTCACGACATCCATAGGCTACCAATACCCTTTAATTCAACTCCATCACTTGGCGAATCTTAATAGGTGCAAACTACAAATTGTTCTCTCAACGGACTGCCAATCCATGTCAGATATTTCGGTTGATTACCGACCTGGCAAGAGCAAATCAAATTCTCGATTTGGCCGCGAGCAGGAGATGACGCGGGTCGCACGTCCGAGATAGTCAGGATCGACATCAGACCAATAGCTCGGCGAACTGCGCGTGCCATACGGCGTCGAAATTTTCAACTGCCTGCCCTTTACATCATATCTGATGCTCGTAGCATTGTAATTAGATGTTCTCGTCTTATAAATGGATTTATGAATATGCTACGACCATCTAAATTAGGATACGGTCGTGAGATTCGCAGTTTCGCAAGTCGGTCACTTCTCTTAGGCAGACGTCCGGATCAAGCCTTATCGAGATATGGCGGCTATCTACCAAGGTATTCGTACAATCCGATTTTCTTGGTTTTTTTGTCAAACCCCGTGAACAGTCGCCAATCTGGGCTGAAATTCGGGTACAATTCGTCGGGTACCGATATCTCTTCCAATGATTTTCTGCTTTCTAGATCCCAAATTGTCAGTTTACTGTCTGTTCTGCTCAAAATTCGTTTACCGTCGGGACTAAATGACAAATAATTTACTTCTCGTCCAATGGTCGGTGAATTCCAAATGAGTTCACCTGTTTCGCGATTCCACAATTGAAAAGTATCTCGGGCACTGGCGGTTGCAAGAATCCGTTCGTCAGGGCTCAGGGCAACATGGTTTATGTTGTACCTGTGTTTGCTGAATGTTCTAACCAACCGTCCAGTTGTCACATCCCATGATTTCGCGGTACCGTCCCCGGCGGCTGTGATAACAATCTTGTTATCCTTGGTAAAGATCAATTGTGAAACCATGCCCTTGTGAGACAAAACAGCATCCCCGTACAACTTCGCATTCTCATCAATTAATCGATGTAACAACTGTCCGGTTTGTGCATCCCACAAAAACACCATACCGCCAAACGAAACGGCGACGATCTTGCCGTTCGGGCTGAAGGCGTTGGCATAATAAACGGTTCTATTGCACGTTGGGCAGACAGCCGATTTAGACGTTAAATCGGCCAGTTTCTTTCCATTTTGAGAATCCCACAACTCAGCAACTTCTCCAGTTCCCGTAAATTTAAGCAGTATTCTTTGTCCATCATTACTGACGTATGGATGAAGAGACTGCGAACCTTTCAACTTTTGAACCTGAAATCGTATCGTTCTCTCAATGCTATCTAGATTCCATATCTCAACCGAAAAGTCGTCACAAGCGATTGCAAGAATATTTCCGTCATCATTAAGATCTGTCCCGACGTTATATAGATCCATCGGCGCATTCTTGTTGTCTCCACACGGTGCGAAATTCTTTATGAGATTTCCTTTCCGAAAGCTCCACTGTTTAGTCAGACGGTTTCGCGTGGTTAGAAAGATATCACTCTTTTTCGTGAATGTTATTTGATACCGTTCATTCTGAGTGAAATCAAATGTCTCAATCAATCTAAGATTCTCCCGTAGATCGCGCGCTTCTTTTCTCTGAGCGTTCACACGTAAACTCCCGCAGAATCCAAGAATGAATATCATTGTCATTAGAACGAAAGCTCGCGTTAAAGATTTTGACTTTGTACACATTGTTAATTTCCTCTATTGGCGGCAATTCGGATGCCGAACGCAAACGGAACCGTGTAGCCGAATACATCTCCAATTCTATGTCCGCTGCCAAAAAAGATATCGGCAAATCGAGGACGACTTGTCGCAAAGAAATTGCTTCTTATCAATTTCAAGTCATAAAAGGTTGAAGAACGAAAAATTTTCCCTTGAGATTTCAGTATCTTTTGGTTGGCCAGCCCTTCGTCATGTGCCTTACAGGTATTATCTCTTCCATCGACACCATTCTCCGCACCATTTAACTTTGCCTGTTCGACACCATATCCAGGGCCACAAAAAAACCCATATACCGCGACGAACAAATCTTTCAGCTTCCGAGTAAACACACTCTTTAGACGCTCCCAGCCGTCTTTCAGCCCTTGCCATGCTCCCTTTAGAACACTCTCTCCCTTCCTCCATGCGCTGTAGGCTCCATTTGTGACACTGTCCTCGATAATACCAACCAGAGCTCCAACAAACGCAAGCCCAATAACTTTGCCAAGCTGCTTGAATTTTCCTTGAAGTAAGAGGCCTGTTAGTTCCAAACCTGTGGCAATCTTTCCCGCCCAACTCACAACAGAAAGAACTCCCGACAATATTTTAAAACTAAGCGGAATCGCGACTTTCGCTCCGAAGTATACCGAGTAAGCGGCTATCGTGCCCGCTCCAAACGTGACAATTGCAAAAATTACAAGAACAGCTATTTGAACCGCGATGTTACTTAAAACCTTCGTTATGAAACTAGCTATTTTCCTGAAGAACTTTCCAATGGCACCCCAAAAGAGTCCGTCAGGGTCTGTACGATTTATAGGATCGTTCCCGCAGTAGTTGTAAAGATTCAATGTCTGAGGAACTTCGAGATTACTTGCCTTGATTCCAATTGGGTCAACTTGTGTGAAGCGTCCTTGTTTACTGTCATATGTTCGGTTGACCGCGTAATCAAGGCCCGTTGATATCGAGCGGTCGTAAGTTGTAAAGCGTTTGTTGCTATTAGTCAGCGAAGATTCATTATTAAGTGCCGTTCCGAACGGAAGATGGGCTTGTTCAGACGACGTGCCTAAAACCTGACTACTCTTTACTCTAGTTCCGAGCCTATCGGGATGGTTAAACTCAATCAATTCTCCGCCGGACCCATTTGGGGTAACGGTCGCGAGCTCGAAATCTCCAAGGTAAGTGTAACCCCTCGTCCAAGTCGGAATTGCACTTTGGAATTCGGTATATTCGGCAAGTGTTGTTCCACCTACGCCGGCCGCAAGTTTCACGTAGCCGATCCCGATTTCCCAATTCATTACGCGCGCGTTTGTCGAGCCATAGTGGAACCATTGAAGCGTAACACCGTCGCTTTCTCGTTTGACAACAGAAATTCGATTCCCAGCATCGTATTCGTAGTTTAGCCACGTGACTCCGTCCTCGGCAATTGCTCGTGTTTGATTACCAGCATTGTCGTACTCAAAACCCGACGTAGTGATTCTGTTAGAGGCGTTGTCATACGAAAGGGCAGCGATACCGTCTCGCGGCATTGTGTTGCCATCGGCCGCAATGCCGTTAACGCCTACGCTCGTGCGGTTCCCGTAGCGATCATACGCATACGATTGCACCGAAAGCGTCTTGTTCGGGCCGCCCCACGATTCTTTCAATCTACCGACAACGTCGAAGACATATTCACGGTTCTTGTTGTTGTTGAGATTGTCAACGATCTTGGTCAAGTGACCTGTCTTGCCGTTTAAAGTTCCTACCGAACCACTGCGATTGTACTCGTAACTGAGATTCATCAACTGAGTGGTGCCGTTTTTGGTCGCTTTTTGATTAGTCAATAACCCTGTTTGCTGGTCGAACGTGTATTCCTCTTTGACCTGATTCGTAGCGTTCGCTCCTATCATTATCTCAGTCACTTGGTCAGAAGCATCGTAAATAGGAGCACTCGCCTGCAAAACAGAGTTATAGCTTATTGATTCGGCGCGATTTGCGGAATCATAGGTATGGGAAACGATTTTTCTAGGGCTACCTGCAAGGCCATATTGAGCCGGATAATGAACTTCTTTTACTCGATCGAGAGTGTCGTAAAGATAGCTCGTCGTCATCGGATAGTTTTCACGCGACGCCACTTTCTGTTTGTACTCGCTGACTCGCGATTCACTGTCGTAGAGATACTCTTCGGTAAGAATGCCCTGCGTTTCGATCTTCTTGATTCGGCTCTTATCGCCGGTCGTCTCATATTCATAAGAAACTAGAGCACCCCAAGTATTATGAATCGTTAAGCCGGATTGGAGCGGTCCAGATGTGTCGTAGCTTCGCGATTGGATGCGATTTAACGGGTCAAGACCGCCGCCGCTGAGGGTGTACGAGAAATTCGTCCTTACGCCTCTCGCGTCGGTCTTTTGCGTGAGGTTCGAGCGACTGTCGTAAACAACAGCTTCGGCCCAGTTTGCACCTGTTTGTCCGGCTCCGATGAAGGCTCCCGCGTCGTTAAGAGTTGCCGTTTGCTCGGCTAGCTTTTGGCGTGTGAGGCGTCCGAGGTCGTCAAACTTGAATTTTCTGAACTGAACGCCTTGTTCGGTTTGTGTCAAACGCCCAACAGTGTCGTAGCTGTACTTCGTCAAAAGACTTCCGGCTGTGAATACGGAACCGGTTGGATTGGCAACCGGATCAAGGTTTGGTTCCACGACTTGGATCAATCTGTTCTGCTGATCGTATCTTCCCCAACGGTCACGTCCCCAAGCGTCCTGAACGCGAACTCGATTTCCCGGCTGTGCCGTTACAGAGTCCGGAAGTGTTGTCTCGTTGTAAAACGCCTTGGTCTCGCTGCCATCTGGTTCGACGACCTTGATCAATCGTCTCTGAGAATCATAAAACTTTTCCGACCATTGGATCGTGTCACCTGTCCGATACGGCCTCGATGTTTTCCATTCTTCGCCAAACTTCGTGTACATTGTTTCAGCGATGTCGATGGCTCCCGGAACGTAGGATTCTTCCTTTCGAACCTTCCCGACGCCATTCAAATACTTCTTCGTTTTTCCGGCAGATACTGGCAACGAGTTGACGATCTGGAATACTTCGTCGGTTGTCGTCATCGCAGTGTCGTCATAACTTAATTCGTTGTATGCTCCAGTTGACGACAGTACCTTTGATGGGCGAAGTGTATCTGGGTTGTAGAAGTTTGTAGTAACGAGACCGTTTGCATCGGTTGATGTTTTTACAAGACCGGTTTGGTACAGATAGGTTGACTTAGCCGTCATCCGATGCGGCGAATTCGGATCGCCGCTTCCTCTAGTTTGGGACATTGGATAGGCATATTGAGTGTCTATCTCAGTAGTATTTGGATCATCGTAAGATGTGCTGGTTTCTTCGCAGCACGCACTCGAAGATTTAACGACGTTTCCTGTAATGTCGTAGGTTCGAGTTTCAAATATCGAACCAGTCGCATTTTGTGCATCCGAATAGCTTGTCACTTTTGTAACGTTGCCACGCTTCTCAGTCGCTGGTTCATAGACGCTAACCTGATACCACGCAACACAATACCACGCAGGATCTGGAGGTTGGGTGTTGCCACAATTGACCTCACCACATTGCCAGTTACTGCACGCACCATTTTGCGTTGCCGTTGTGAATACATTGTGGGTTTGGAGGTGTTGTATCACGCCTGGCGTGCTTGTGAAAGGCTGAGCCGCGTAGTTGTCGTATTCGTAGTCAGTACGAGAAACCTTAACGCCTGACGCGTTTTCAATAGATGTCGATTTGACCAGATTGAAAACGTGGTTTCCGCTAAGCCACCGGTCGTAGGTGTCCACAATTCCTATATAGCTAGCATCGTTCTCATACTCGGCGTTTGAGCATCGGAGCAGAACATTTGCATCGTCGTAATCGCAGGAACGAGTTATCTGATTAAACTTATTTGTTCCATAAGTATATTCGGTGCGTACTTCGTCGCCATTCTCGTCAAAAGTCTTTGCCCAACCAGGTCGAGGGCTATCGTAGTTTCTGTTTCCGGAAGAGTTGCCCAAATTCCAACTGACAAGTGATGAGGCAACGGTTACAGGAGTTGACCCGTTCATAACGATTGTGTCATCAGCAAATGTAAGACCGTCTGTCCAAGCTCCCGGAGTCCTGTACGTGTACTGTTTACTGATAATTCCCGTCGGTTGAGTCACCGTAACCGAACGAGCCGGACTCAAGCTGGTTCCGTCATGACGAGAATCATTGTCGTTAAATGTGTAGTACGTTATCGCGTCTTCGTCTACGTCCCGACCGTCCCAATACTCGTTGAGTCGAGTGTAGGTAGGAGCATCTGTCAGTGAGAGGCCATTTGTACGGTTAGCATCATTCGAAGTTGTGAGCGGATAGTTATACTTGGCCTCTTTTGTTGTTGTGCCTTTGGTCATAGTCCCTTGAGATTGTGGGCCAGTTGACCATGTCATATCTCGCTGTTCGGAGACTTTAGTTATCATTCCATAGGTCGAGTAAGAATCCGTATCATCGAACCAGTAACCAGTACCCGTTCCGGGATAATAGATGGCGTCGATCACCCAAGGAGTACTATTCCACGTAATGGGCGTCAATCCAGAAAATGAATGGTTAAGAGACAGTGCTTTGTAATGGAGACGAACAACCGTACGTGTTCGAACGCCATTATCTTCCGTGTCCATTCTAGGGGCTCGTATAGAGGTCAAACGATTCAGTGAATCGTAGTGGAAGGTAATGACGCGGCCAAGCGTATCCGTTATATTGGCAATCGCTTCGGATGATGGATTTCGATATGCGATCGTTATGAAATTTCCCTGAGCGTCAGTGATTTGCGTTGGGACAGCATGAGTGTTCCCATTCGCCGTTGTCTCGTACGTTATAGTTGTGCCGTTCGGAAGTCTTGCCCATCCGTTACCGTAGCCGTTGTTGAAAAACGTGCATCCGTAGTCGATCATACTTCCGTCGGTTGTGTATCCGACGAACCTTGTACCGTTCGACAATGGCGGAAGTGATCCGGCATAGCCGCGACGGGTACCGTCCGCATCGAGCATCATACAACCGCCGAGCGATCCCATGAACATCAATCGACCGAAGCCAAGATTCCATCCGGGAGCCGGATATCCGTGGTCGATATCGTAGGTGATCTTGTTGTCGGTTTTTGCCCAAAGGCGAGAGTTATAATTCAGATTCAAGGCCAAATCGATTCCGCGACCCGGCAACGATACAACGGGAGCTGAGAATTGGAAATTCCCGCTGCCTGCACCACCATCCGCCGCCGATCCGGGACGACTGCCAGTACTGTTGCCTGGATCATCTGCGTACGTGTAGTTTGAATCATCCCATCCCTCACCCTCAAGCAGATTCGATTGAGAACTAGGTTCTTTTATGTCGACTTTCTTTGTGTCACCCTTGGACACCGAAGTTGCGGTAGTAGTTTGAACTACAGTACCGCTTCGTGAAGATACTGAGTACGTTGTAGCATTCAACGGCACCGAAATCTCAAATGGCTCAACACTAACGGGAATTAGTGCCTCAACTCCGTTCGCCCTCGCTCGTACGGCAAAGGTTCCCGTAGTTTGTGCTCGAAATGTACGACCGACCATTGGCCGTGCTGGTATTGACCGTCCAACATCTTCGATAGTCCACTCGAAATTGATGCCGCTCAACGGCTCATCGTCTGCGGCGTATGCGACAGCCGACAGAGTAGTTTCTTGTCCTTGGAGTAAATTCAGCGGACCTGGGAAAATTTCGATGCGAGATACTGGCACTGATATTCGACCGGATTTTTTCCCGACGAAAAATCCTGCTAACCTTTGCGGAAAGGAGTCGAGTAGTCCGCTAGACAGAATGGAAAAACGAGCGTCCTGCAAAACCTTACTACCTGCGAGAGCTACGTGCCTTGGAGCCTCGGGGGCACAAAAGACTGTATTTGAAAATAGCGAGATCAGAAGCACTGCGGAAATAACCGAGCGACGCGAGGTAAAATGCGGAAGCATGAGAAACTCCTTATTGACTTACGTGTAGGTTGCCGTAACTAGGAAAAGATTTGCGACGATATCGAAAACATAAACTAATCTCGATTAACGTGTCAAGAGAAATGTTTGCAGTATGAGAAACGGCCGCTCAGGGGCTGCCTTGGGTGGTTGAGCGTGTGAAAGAGGTTAGGGAGTCGGTGGTGTTTTTTTTCAGGTGGTCTTTCTACGAAGTTGGCGGCGAGCCAGGCGGTTTGGTTGCCGAAGTCGTTGGCAAAAATCCTTAGGCCGAATGGGCTAACCGAGCGGGTTTCGATCATGCCCTTGCTGATCGTGTCGGAGACGGTCGCGGTTGAATCGACGTGTTCGGCGGTGGCGTCGTAGTATTAAGCCTGTAGCCGTAAAGCCGCTATTGCTACCGACGATTGGTACTGTGACCTATTGCTCACGAATCGAGCCGGTGAGGTTCGTTGTGCTTGGCGTCGTGTAGCTGAATTTGACCTTGAGCAAACCCGAATCAGTAGCCGAACTGCCGATTCCAATCTGCGTTATCTCCTGACGCGAATTATATATTGCATTCTCAAATCGGCCGTTGCCAAGCCTCAAACTCCTGATCGATCCTGTGGTGTCGCGGACAATATCGTTGAGATAAACCTTAGAGATACCACCTGACTTTTTTGACCACATTGACGCTAAATCGCCATTACCGTGGAAAGTATCACTAACTTCGCATCCCGATGGATATGTCTCTTTCACAAGAGCACCTGAGAGATTGTACTCGTAGGCAGTCGAGTAAACATTTTCGTCAGTGATCTGCTGACGTTCCGTCATCGGCCCAAATACATCAAATGCTGTGTAGTTTGTCTTCGATACAGAAGATTTGATGCTGGTTGCCCGCAAGGTACGCAGTAGCACCTCCAAATGGAATGGCCGCCACGCTCAGGATGACTGCAGGAATTCCCAAAGGTCGGCCGAGCCGAATGGCACGACCTCAACATCGCCCACCAATAACTAAAGCCCGCTCAATCCGCCTTCCTCCGAGCTCTCCGACCGGATCGGGGGAATGAACTTGTCACCCGCTTGCCAGCAGACCGCTGACCTAAATCACTGGTCAGAGATTGTGATAAGGCCTAAGCCCCGTACCCCCCAACTCCGCAGAGTCAGCAACTTTAGCGATCGAACGGGCCAGATTTCGAGCATTTGAGTCAACCGGATACTGTGAGGCATGATTATAAGATTATGAATGAAACGCCATACGAAGTCATCTACTTGACCGGCCCTCCCGCTTCTGGAAAAAGTACTCTTGTGGCAAGTTTAGAAACGATTCTTGAGCCATTGAAAACATTCGTCTACAGTAAGGTTTTGGCGGAGTATCTTAGCGAGAATTCTTCTGACAAGTACTCTCAAGATCAAACGCGAGAGATGTCTGCGCGCGTTATTACACACAAGGACATTGAAAATGTTGATAAGCGATTACTTGCCTTCGTTGCAGAAAACGGTAAAAAATCTCACCTTATCATAGACTCTCACGCCGTCACTAAAGAACAATATGGGTTCAGGGTAACGCCATTTTCATTACCGCAGTTACGGAAACTCAGTCCAACGATGATTTTCTCGCTCTACTCCGAGCCAACGGTTAATGTGATTAGAATCAAGAAGATTAGTCAGGGTAGGCCTCAAGTCTCTGAGTTCGAAGCAGCGTTTCATTGCGAACTGCAAGCAACGGTAGATCTAGCATATGGCATTAACATAGGGATTCCAGTGTATTTTCTAGTTAGCGACAGACGGCCAAGTGATCTGGCAAATGAAATCGCCTGTCGGGCTAAGAAATTGTAGAGTCAGGCGTTTTTGGTCGGGGACCGAGCTTGCTTTACTGCTTTCGCATTCTTAAGTCTCACAAAATACGGTTCGATCAGTTCCGCAAGGATCGCTACATCGTACAACGAACTTGAATCTTTGTATGACTCTTTGCGCTGGACAACTGCTGTTACCTGCGAGGCCGCCACCGGACGCCCGGTTCTTAGATTACTCAACTGCTGAAACCCGATTTTGAAATCCCGTCGAAGTGGAAGGAGGGGTGAAGCGCTGTAACACACCAGCGCGAAATGATGCCTCTTAGGGCTCTCAGGATCGTAGCGACTAGTCACACGCGAGCATGAAGGTATTGTAAAGTCATTACCGTCCAATGCTTCTGCCTCCGTCCACACTACAACTGATGGAGGGTCTATGTCTTTTAGTTTCGCCGCTGTTTTGATTGGGCTGAATATCACTGTCGGACGGGCTGTATGCAGCATCAGTTCTAGAATTGAGGGGCCGATGGCGTTTCCGATGCCCCACAGAAACACGCCTCCATTTGCCAAACGTTCTTTCTCTTTTCGAAATAGGATTTCTTCAATTGGCTCGGCCGCCTCCCCACCAAACCGTGTCCAGCAAAATATGGCGGGCAATTCGAGTAAGCCTGTACTTTCCATAAACTAAATTATGCACTACTATGCATACTGATGCAAGAAGAGTTCCTGGCTAAATCGCTTCATAAGCTTATACGAGAAAAGCATTTGTCACAGCAGGAGATAGCTGAAATGGCGGGTGTGAGCCAGTCAACGGTTTCGAGAGCGCTCACAGGTAACATCGTTAGGAGTGGCAAAGGTCGGAGAATGCTATTCAGATTTATGCAACAAGAACTGGATCAGGAGACTTTGCTTGACGGAAAGGATAAAGTAGTAAGGGCATTCGAGTCTGTTTGGGACGGCTCGGAAGAGCACGCAATAGCGATTGCAAAAATAATCAGTGCTTCCAATGGATTATTCCCTGCCAAAAGCGTATAGAGAGGTGAACTTATGCTTGAAGAAAACGCAAGCCAATTCCGTGTTCGTTTGGAAAAGCTTGGCCTTAGCGAGACGGTCATCACTGCTGCTTGGCCTACCTGGTGGAGTGAAGCTGCCGATGCTTCGTCTTCGGCGCGTGCGGAGCTCCGATACTCTATTGCCCGAAAACTAGGACTAGAACCTCATTCGTTATTAAGAGATGATGGCGAGCCTGACTTCATCTGGAAGAACTCCGCCCGTTTTAAGAATATTTCAGAAGAAAGTGATATCGAGAGATGGGCGTTAACTTCGTTTGGGACAGCCCTTGGGAGAATGTTGCTTCTTGGAACGATTGGCGGCGCAGAGATTGGTAAATCCACGGCTCTAAGTCTCCGAACAAAAGTCTTAGAGACGCAACCATTTGTTCGCTTGGCCGATTTGATTTCAATTGTCTGGGCTCTTGGAATTCCCACAGTTCACCTAAGGGTATTCCCTCTTTTGCGGAAGCGTATGGCGGCAATGAGTGTCAGAGTTGGGCGTGGAAATGCAATTTTGCTTGGGAAAGATTCCCAGTATCCTGCTCAAATTGCCTTTTACCTAGCTCATGAATTAGCGCATATCTATCTTAATCACGTTCATGATAACGAAGTGCTTGTAGATTACGAGATGAGCGAGAAAGAACGTGGTGAGAAGAGCGATCCTGAAGAAGTTGCGGCCGACGAATTTGCTTTGGAGCTTCTAACAGGGTACGCAAAACCGATAGTTTTGCCTGACGGAAGTGGCCGAGGACCCCAAAGTTTGGCGAAGGCTGTCCTCGGTGCATCGAGAGATTTAGCCATTGAGCCAGGAACATTGGCATTATGTTTCGGACATTCTACCGGCGATTGGCAGACGGCAATCGGATCATTACGATACATCTACGACGCACCCCGCCCGGTTTGGAGGGAAATTAATCGGATCGCGATACGGCAGCTTTCGTTTTCTGATGTGCCCTTGGACACGGCGTATTATGTCAAGAACATTCTGGGAGGAGCTGATTAGATGGAGTCCCTAGTCGACAATGACA
Organism: Blastocatellia bacterium; assembly: GCA_016789145.1. GTDB lineage: Bacteria > Acidobacteriota > Blastocatellia > Pyrinomonadales > Pyrinomonadaceae > OLB17. Next base: position 38,449 of record JAEUQI010000001.1, read on the forward strand.
TACTTTTTAAGGCTGCCTGCTATAACACTATTGATGCGTTACTTATTCAGGTGGTTACCTCAACGCCCGAAATAGGAGTGTTAGGCGCAGCTAGATATGTGGCGCGAAAAGCCGTAGAAAGAGCCTCGCTGTGTGGAACCCCAAAAGAAGCCCTGGAACGTTTAGATCAATTTATAAATAACGCTAGCGTTATCGAGCCCACCGACGACGAACAAGGACTTGCGGCAGATTTAGAACTCGCTGCTCAGCTAGCAGGCGTGGGTCTGGATGTTGGAGAAAGCCAGTTGTGTGCAGTTCTCATCGTAAGATCGCTTAACTTGCTTTGTACTGGAGATAAACGCGCAATTCAGGCGATGGAACACCTTTTGGCTGTTGAAGAAAAACTCAGGCCACTATCCGGAAAGATCGTATGCCTAGAGCAGTTAGCTATAAAGGCCGTTTCCAAAGACCTACCAACCCTTCGTACCGCAATTTGCTCCGAACCTGGGATAGATAAAACTCTTACGATTTGTTTCAGCTGCTCTAGTGAGGAAATAACCGTGAAAGACATTACTTTTGGATTAACAAGCTATATCAATGACCTCCGCAGAAAAGCACCGAATATCCTTGCACCCTAGTCGATCTTGTTACGCACATAGACTGCAAATGGTTCGACGATGTCCGCGACAAGTCCAATGTGTACCCTTCTGTCTGGACCGTGATGCTCATCTAAAATCCTCAGACATGCCTTATCAACCCTACCATTAATATATTTGCCTCCGGGAGCTCCCATACTATTGCCTAAAGCTACTTCCGTTCTGTCTAATGGTAAGTCGAATTCCTCTTTTCGTAGATTCTGTATGACTAAGGCATAGCGAGACCCCTTCACGTTTATCGGCTTTGGAATTGGTTCCCACTTTATGCCATCAACTGATAATTCATCCGCCCTTACGGGTTCCGCAAAATGCTTTGATTCCATAGGTTCCATTACCAAGTAAATTCGCCCGCCCTGCCGATGGTAATCTCTCGCGAAAGGCTGAACCATGGTTTGAGGATGGCAGGTACTACCGCCATATCCCCAAAGAGCGAAACTAGATTCTTCAATCTCCCGCGTTTTCCTTTCAATTATGTCTTCGAGGGATTCACGCGCATGTGTTCCAACCTTCATAAAAAGCACGCCTTGTCCTGGTACGATTAAGTTTCCCATATATTATGACTCCAAAAGTTCTAATGAGTATTCATCATCGTGAGCTTTACCGTAGCCCAGCGTTTTCTTTTCACGCACATATCTCACCCTAGGCGCGTTCTCCTTGCCGTAGAAATTTTCAAGACGGTCTTTTGCGTCGATAGCGGAGCTATCAAAAATCTTCACCTCATCACTCACCGCCTTAAATATCAGGTTACAAGATCGAAGGTCTGGAGCGTCGTCTAAATGATAGGAGTGGAGCCACGGCATCATCTTCTGGACGAAAAAACCGTTTTCAATTCCGAACTGTTGCACCTTCGCTAGAACCCTTTTTGGCCAGGTCAGGTCCGGGTCGTCAGCGATAACTACCATTCCTTCTCCACGATATGAGGTAGCTTCCATACCTCTCTGCATAAAAACCTTTACGCTCTCACCATCATTGCTGGCTCCCCAAGGCGGATTTGTGTAAAAGCAGTCAAAATCGTTCGGACCCGCGAATACGTCAAGGCAATTGTAGAGTTCAGAGCCGAGATTCTCAAGGGCTTCTCTGTCAGCAAAACGCTTAACTGCTGAGACTATCCTTTCGTCAAAGTCGAACACGGTAATCTGGCTTGGACCATAATTAATAATCCCACGCTTTTTAAGATATGCCACGCAAACACTGATGGCGTCACCGTCGCCGATGAAGCTTAGGCGCTTTCCGTCCGACCAACGGGCTACAAATTCGCTTTGCATCACCATGTCACCCGCCTTCATATAAATCTGATCAAACTCACGAAGCGATCGTGGGCGATTTTCAATTACATCGGAAATCGCGTTAATTGCGGACTTTAAGTCGAGTTCTGCCATTCTTTACCCGTATTAGATGTGGAAACCTGGAAGATTGCGTCACAAAATCATCATCAATAGCTTTACATGAATGAAATTCTCTACATAATGTCCCAATTATCCACTTCCATGCAAACTAAAGAAGGAATAAAAAGGGTACAAATAGAAAGCCTCCTCGATTAGTCGACGAGGCCTATGCTCTCTTAGTTAATGACTGGTGCTCACCAACCGCACTGTGCCCTAAGGCTCGATGCTTTTACTTCGTCGGTGCGCATAGCAATGCCGCAGGCTTGCATTTCCTGCCATTGACCCTTTTTTGTCAAGTAAGTCGGTTGTTGCTAGAGTTCTCTCAAGAACCCCGACATGTAAATAATTCCCGGGGAACCGCCTAACCAGAAGAGCCGCAAGGAACAAACGCCAAGCCTTTTCTTGCCTTGCGTGGCCTGCTATTGATGAAGGAGTTTAATACATCGGCGTCAATACATGTTCCGCGAGGAGATCTAGCTAAACGCATTCTAAGGGTTTGCGGAAAATCTGAACTTTTAACGGACCTCTCGCGAAGTAGACCAAGCAACTTTAAGAAAAGCAGCAGAATGATTATCAACAAAATTGCGATTTCAACCATTACTGAATAATTGAGTGCTGCGGTCCCTGCGTCTAGCATATTGTAGAGATAAAATACTGGGCCAAGGGTGACCGGGCTTCCAAGGTAAATGACATCACGTGATATTTAGTGATTTCGCCGATTATACGACCCATCTCCCGGCACGTGGCCCATGTAAAGACAACCGGTTAGAGTTGGCACCAGATTTGCTTTTAGAATATGTTGGTGACATACGGGGCTATGAAAACGCAAGCAAAAACACTTCTATTGATTATGCCTCCGCAGGTTGGGCTATTAAGTGGCTTCTCTGCCGGATTAATATCGATTGCGAACTATGTGGCCCCCCGACAGCCGAATGTCACTGTCAAGATCATCGACTATAGTGAGGCCTCACCTTCCTCGGCTGCAGAGGACCTTGCAACCGTCTGTCGCCAATTCCAAAAAAGTGTTCTCTTCGTTGGAATTACGACGACTACAGCAAGTTATCAGCAGGCCCTCGCTCTCGCTCGTCGTATTAAAGAATTCCGAGATGACGCCGTCGTAATACTGGGAGGACATCACGCTACTTCGGACTACGAGATTATTCTTGACAGGCACAACGAAGTAGATCTCATCGTGTTAGGCGAGGGTGAGCTTACGATGGAGAACATTCTTTCGCAGTTCCCTGATAAAATAGATTTACCGGGGATTGCCTACAAAGACAAGGTAAGCAAGATAGTTCGAAAGAATCCTCCTCCCGCCCTCCTTTCTACGACTGAGCTCGACTCTATTCCGATTGCATATGGAGAGTATGGTCTTATCGGTACGCCAGGCAAGTTCCATCACGCAACATATGTATCCGCTCGAGGCTGTCCCCTGAAGTGTTCTTTTTGTGCAGTTGGTAATGAGGCAATTCGTACAAAGAGTATTCCGGCGGTGCTTCGCGATATCGAAGATCTCGTTGCGCTGGGATACAGTAAGATTGCAATCGAGGACAACTTCTTTGCCCACTCGCGAACAAGGACCGAATCAATTTGCAGCGCCCTGCATGGTCTTCGCACAAAGCTAAATAACTCATTTACCTGGGATTGCCAGACAAGAGTTGAGTCGCTCGTCCGCCCCGACACGATCACACAGATGGAAGCGGCAGGTTGTGAGGCGGTATATATTGGCGTCGAGTCTCTAGACCCAGTTCAGTTGCTAATGCTGAATAAAACGAATCGTCCAGCGATCTATTTGGCGAAACTCCGCAAGGCTGTTTCTGATCTTTTGCAAAGCAAAATAGAATGTTACGTGAACATTCAGCTAGGCATTCCTGGAGAAACAAGGGGACAGTTCAATGGCACACTGTCTGTTTTACAGGATCTAGGCGAACTGGCTCTTCGTGAAGGTCGACGGATTACGGTCTTCCCTCAGTTGCATGTTGTCTATCCCGGAACAGTTCATTTTCAGGAAGGACTCCAAGCTGGACTGTATTCCCGTGATATATTCGAGGGATTTACCGCCTGGGAATCCCAAGAGATGCCAGTGCTTCTCTGGCTGGGCGAACATTTTGCACATGGCACGGGCGGGATACCGATCGGTATCATGAAAGGGGATCTATTGAAGGAGGGTCGATTCGAAGTTGAGAGCACCCGCGTTTTCAATGTATTGGATTCGCTTCGACAGATCGCCGAGGTCGAAGGAATCAACGTATTCAAGTACGGCGAATATCTTGTGTCGGCCGCACGCTCTAATTGAACAAGACTTAGTTAAGGAGGCTCTATGAAAAATTATAAATATTTCGCATTGGTTGCGATCGTTGCTGTTTTAAGCGTAAGTGGTTATCTGCTTTACTCCAAGAAAAACATTCCGGCACAACTTCCGATCATCGCCGTCGTAACGCTGCAATCGCACCCGATTCTCGATACGGTACAAGAGAATCTGCTTGCTGACTTGAAAAATGAGGGGCTTGAGGATGGAAAAAACATTCAGCTCGTCTTGCGAAACGCAAATGGACAAATGCAGGCGGTACCGACGATAGCGAACGAGATCGCTTCGCAGAACCCTCGACTAATTATTGCGATCACCACTCCGATGGCCCAGGCCGTAAAGAAAGTAGCGAAATGCCCAGTTGTCTTCGGAGCGGTCACGGACCCCGAAGGAGCGGGCCTCTTCGAGGGCGAAGGTCAAGGCAATATCACTGGCACTAGCGACGCGGTCCCGTACGACCAGCAGCTTCGCTTAATCAAGCGCATCAAGCCTGGTGTGACGAGGCTGGGAGTCCTATTCAATCCCGGCGAGGCGTCATCCAAATTCGCGATGACCGAGCTCCGAAAATTTGCACCGGAGATGGGTATTGCCCTCGTGGAAGGATCGGTTAACACCTCAGGTGATGTATATGCGGTTGCACAAAGTCTGGCAGGCAAAGTAGACGCTCTGCTGATTTCGACAGACAACACAGTTGCGGTCGGTATTGCTGCGGCGGTCAAAGTTGCCTCAGAAAAAAAGATCCCATTATTCGCCTGTGACAGCGGTTCAGTTGAAAAAGGTGCTCTTGCGGCGGTTTCGGCCGGGTACCCGCAAGTCGGTATCGACACGGGGCGACTCGCCGTCAAGATGTTTAACGGCGAGAAAAACTTACCGTTTCTTAAAGCTCAGGGCTCGGAGATCTACTTAAACCAACGGGCTGCAGAAATGATGAGTACGAAGATTCCGGATGACGTGGTAGCGAACGCCACGAAAGTTCTTACCGAAATCAAGGACTAAAAATGATCGCTGCATTAGACATCGGTATCGTTATGGGGCTGATCCTTGCATGGTCGGTATTGGGACTGACGTTGTCATACCGACTGCTTGATTTTCCAGACCTGACGATCGAGGCTTCCCTTCTGATTGGCGGAGCCTCGTATGCGGTCCTTCATCGTGCAGGCTTTGGACTCTTTGTCGCGACCGTCCTGGCAGTGGTCGCGGGCGGTTTGGCTGGGGCGGTGACGGGCTGGATAAACAGCAGATTTCGGATAAACAAGTTCCTTTGCGGGATAATTGTCATTTCCATCGCATACACAGTGGGCCTGCGGCTAATGGGATCGTCTAATATTGGCCAAACTCAGGCGTCGACACTCCTGGATCTATTCGCTCCGCTCGATCAGGGCGGATCTTTACCTTTTCATGTGGGGAGTATCGTTTTTCTAACTTTGCTGGCTGCGGGGATCATTGGCTTTCTGTTTCTGGCGTTGCGTACGCAGCCTGGGTTGAAGATGAGGGTTGCCGGCTCAAATCCGGGCTACGCAAGAAGTCTAGGGATTCCCGTTTCCCGTAATATTGTTCTAGGTTTGTTCATCACCAACTCTTTGTCTGCTTTATCAGGGGTGCTGCTTGTTATGCACCAGGGTTTCGCTGACATCTCCATGGGTCAGGGCGTACTCGTCATTTCCTTGGCCGCGATGACCATCGGAGAAAGGCTCCTGCCTGAAAGACGGATGAGCTTACCAACCTTTGTTGTTTTCGCAGCTATTCTTGGAAGTATTGTCTATCAAACAATACTAGCCTTGGCGATCGGTGCCGGCCTTGCTGCAACGGATCTTCGACTAGCTACTGCAATGTTCGTTCTAGTCGTGGTTGCTCTCAAATTAACGGGTCGGGTCGACTTACTTGAGGAGGAAGCCTAATGTCGTCCAATCTTGAGGTTCGCGGGTTAGATGTAACTTATTCTCGATGGGGCGTCACGGTCAACGCATTAGCGGACATACATCTCAATGTTAAACAGGGAGAATGGGTCCTTGTACTCGGGCACAATGGCTCTGGGAAGTCGACCCTGTTGCGGGCACTCAGCGGTCGCATTAAACCCGATGCGGGCGAGATACGGATCAACGGCAAAGACTTGGAGAAAATGAGTGCAAAGTCGATTGCCAGAACCTTTTTTCGTGTTCTCCAGGATCCTGGGGCGGGCACGGCGGTAACCCTGACTGTGAGGGAAAATCTCTATGTGGCGGATCAAACTCCGATTAGTGTTTTTTCATCTAGAGGCTTAATTGAAAAGTACTCGAACGTGCTCCAGCCTTTGGGACTCGACAAGAGGCTTGGCCAATTGGCGAATACCCTGTCAGGGGGGGAGCGGCAGCTTTTGTCTCTGGCAGTAGCGGCAGTACATTCTGCCGATATTCTTTTGCTCGATGAGGTGATGGCGTCCCTTGATCAAGTAATGAGCCAGATTTGCATCGATCAGATACGTCGATTAAATTCCGTTGGCAAAACAGTAATTCAAGTAATGCATGACCTAGATCTTGCGATCTCTCTTAATCAGCGAATAGTTGTCTTAAACAAAGGACGAGTCGTTTACGACGGGCCGGTTTCATCAGAATCTAGCTCACGTCTTCGCCAACTTCTAAAAACCAGCGAGGATTGAATTACCTATAATGGCAATCACGGAATTCCAGGCATCACGAAAGCCCAACAGGCAAAATGCGGACCGGATTCAACGCATACGGCACGAATTATTGAGTTCTTGTTTCGGTCCGCATAATGGGGAGACCTTCCTATTTACATTTCTAGACTACCTCCACTTGCTTCTCCAACCGGGTCCCGACTCCCCTTTAGCCTTTAGTCTTTGGAGCAACGAAACTTGCGTCTATTCATCGTTTCGAGATCTGTATTATACGGGTAGGTACCCAAGCCTAAAACAAGAGAGTCTAAGATTGGCAAGTTGCTATATACGACTTTTCCCCGATCCCGACCAAGACCAGTACAAACTCCTTGTACATAGAGTTGCAACCGATCGTCTCAAGGATCTCGAAGATAAGTCGGCGACTTGGTGTAATCACACGTTACAGGCCGAAATACTCCCGATCGCAGATGAGCATTTTTTATCACAGATTTTCTGGCTCTTACATTCGAGTGATAAGGCTGCTGGTCCAGATCTCGCAATGTTCCCGCGGTTCAGTGAGCTTCTGACCGCCACTATGAAAAGCGAAAGGCCTTCCTACCCAAGTTCTAGCCTTCCAGAGAATATTGAGAGTGCTTTCGATATAGAGCGCTCCCGTAAATTCTTGGATCCATTCCGAGATGTGCTCGAGGAGGTTTTTAAGGAAATCAGCCCCGGTCGTCCAGCACACGCAAAACCTGATCTCGGTAACGTGTTTTGTGTTATTAGAACTGTCCAACACAAAGCGAAAAGATTAGAGGCATTTCCGTATACTGCGAACCTACTGCTGTCCTCGGGCCAAGTCACCGCACTCGGCGAGTCTTGCGGATCAGTGTGTGACCGAGAAGCCTGTCCCGACGGCGAGACCACGCCCGCAGAATGTTTGTATTCACTCGAAACGGCGCTCGGGCTCAACTCGAGATCTGCTGCCGATGTTACATTTTGCTCAGGAATTATCGATTTTGGCCGTCGGCCAAATGACCTTGTCTGGGATAGAGTCGACACCTCGAATCCGGCGGAGCAACGAAGGGTCGCCATGGAGAAAAAAATATACCCTCGAAGTAATCCCGGAGAGCCATCCCCCTCACTGTATTACGTTCCGGTGCATGTTAATGGAATACCATGGCTCGTACTCTTTATATTCACGCCGGCAGATGGAAAGGATGACCAGAAGAGATGGGACGACAATTTAGCTTTCTATCGAAACGCTACTCATAAGGCTTTGGCGTATCTAAGATGGAGAGCAGAAGAGGTATACGCAGAAATCCTTGCGGCCTCGGCCTTTGACAATGTAACCGCTTGGAGTTTAGACCCCTCCTCCGCTGAAAAGGCAATAAACCTCGCGTGGGATACTGCCTCAAGAGTGTTTCCATTTCCGCGGGTTACCATTCATCGGTCGCACCCGGATTTCGTTTCCGAAGATGTCAACTGTGCTCCTTTGCCTCCAATACCCGGGCGAGGTTATTGGCGAATTGAAATGGAGAGTGACGTGTCAGTCTGGGGGGCTCGGCAGGTCGAATGGGGTCGTGTGGACATTTCTGTTCTGTTCAAGAAGGTCACCGCGAAACTTGCGGATCGCATACGCTCATGGGAGGCAGTAAGTAGAGTTGAGGCAGATAGGTCTGTCGCATACGTCTCTCATTTGCTACTGACGCCGATCAGTGAGGTCATGAACGCAGCTGAGTCGCTGCCAAAAAGTGCAAAGAAGAAAAGTGTCTTGTCGAAACTCGACGGGTTGCGTGAGTTCGGAAGATTCGCGATGGCGACCGTAGACCCGAAGAAGGGCGCTGGTTTGGTTGGAGCGATGGAGGTACTTGGCCATAACGAATTTGTGGATTTTCTGTGCGGCCGTTGCAGCGTTCGATTGGCCACTCTCGTTGAAGAGCACGTTTCAGGTGATTCGGATATACGGCATATTGCCGTCCAATGGATTGCAAATCTGGAATCGTCCAAGATCGATTCCAAACTGAACGAAAGGATGGCCGTAAAATATCATCCGAAGCAGGCAAGGATTGTCGTAGATGAAGCAATCGCCAACGCGGTTCTCGGCACCGTTGGCTCTGACCTGGTGTTGAGTCTCTCACTTGTCTCTGACGATAAGGGATGGATATGGCTGCAAGTGATAAATTCTACGGTGCTTCCGCCAAAGGAGCTGAAACGGCTGATCGATAGCGCGAATGGAGGAAGTTCCGACATGCTCGGCGTCGCAAATCTACGAGCGGCCTCGCGAGCAATCAACTTTCCGGACCCGATTTGGTTTGTTAGCGACACCTCCCATTTTGGAATTAAAGCTGTAGTTGGTTCATTCAGGGAAGCAGCCGAGGATAAATAAAATGCCAATGTTAGGACAGCGCAAGTCGAACACCCTCAGAATCCTAGTCTTAGACGACAACATCGGAGCAGTGTCGGGCGATATCAGATCGGCTTTGAGAGAACACCTTTCCGTAGTTATCGATGATCTTACTGGACTGGGCGGTAAGGACAGCAGTCCGTTTTTGGTTCCAAATCTGATCAGTGGAGAAAAGGTATTTTTGATTTTTCGGTGTAACAAGGTGTCTGACGCGGCGTTGGAAACGGTCCGTGCCCAAATTGAGGCCGGGACATTCGGTCGGGACTTCGATCTTGTTTTGCTCGACGACAATTGGAGGGGCCACGATTTTGGTGGTCAAGAAGTTTTGTTGCCTCTGGCCTTCGCGAATTTGCATGGTTCTGGAGAGGGGTTGCCGATCGTTGCACTTTTCACACAGCACTGGGATACAGACAGGATCCAAAGATACTTTCGTTCGATTTTCGAGGGGGAGATTGATTGGAATCGAATCGCAGCATGTCCGAAAAATGATCCGATCCAATTCATCAGCCTCCTTTTTCGCGCCCTTGGAACGAAGAGGGCCTCTCTCCAACACGAAGAGACAATGGAAGCTCTCATTGAAGCGGAGGTTGCACTACAGGTGATAGGATCATCCAAAAATAAGTATCCTGAAATCGTTGGCGACAGCAAGCCTATGATTGCGCTGAAGCGTCTGATTGATCGCGTCGCAGAAAGCGATGGGCGGATAGTTATTGAAGGAGAAAGTGGTGTCGGGAAGGAGTTGGTGGCAAAAGCTATTCACAATAATAGTTCGCGGAAAGATAAAACTTTCATCGGCCTGAATTGCGGTGCTCTTGCCGAAACATTACTTGAGAGTGAGCTTTTTGGACACAAAAAGGGATCTTTCACTGGAGCGACAGAGAACAAGATCGGATTTCTACAGGCGGGTAACGGTGGAACGCTTTTTCTCGATGAAATCAATAACATGTCGCCTGCTTTACAAGCTAAATTGTTGAGGGCACTGCAAGAGAAGGAAGTTATGCCTGTCGGAGCGACGAGCCCCGTTCCCTTTGATACGCGTATCATTTCAGCGAGCAGCGAGAATCTTGAAGGGCTAGTGAACGAAGGACGCTTTAGAGGAGACCTCTACTATCGATTAAATGTAGTTCCCTTGTATATACCACCTCTTAGAGACCGCAAAGGCGATTTGCCTGCCTTGGTGGATCACTTCCTGAAGCGATTTCGTATTGGAAACTGCTTCTTCTCGGAAGCTGCTGTCGAGACACTATCGGCTTACCAATGGCCCGGCAATGTTCGAGAACTTGAGAACGTAATAGAGCGGGTCAGCATAATTAGGGACAAAAATACTCAAGAACTCAGTATCGATTTGCTTCCAGATAATATGAAAGGTGATTTTACACCTCTAGTTAATAGAGAATTCGACGGAAAAGCTATTTTCGAGGAATGCTTACGGCTCGAGGTCATTAGGGACAACTCCAAGGATAAGAAGTACAAACTAATGTTGAAATTATGTGAGGCGGGCGGCGAGGAAGTGACCGACGAAGAGCTTCGATCAATTGGGTTCGAACCGGGCAGCACAAATCTTTCCTCGACCCAAACCGTGCTTAGAAAATCGATGATAGGGAAAGAAATTGGTTGGAAAATCGCCAGTGGGAGAGTGGCTCTAATACGAGACCGGTAGCCCCGGCAGCAACGAATGAAACTAGACCATCACGGAACGGTATCTCACTGGACATCGGAAACCAACTGACCTAAGCCTCCGCAAGTGCACCGATCATGTGGGTCACCGCTTATTCCAGTCTGGTCCACCCGCCCCCGCCGCGTTGGCAACAACGGCAGCAATGTTTTAGGTGTCGCGGCCAACTACGACGCCCACGGATGCCGCCCGTCCGTCAAGATCACCCATTTTACGAGCTGATCGGCCGCGGCCTCATAAATCTGGCCGAAAAGACCGTCCAGATAGATACCGACCGAATTGACCGACCCGGGCCGGATCAGCCTGTCGATGGTCATTTGTAGGACAGGCGTGCGGTTTCTGTCCTGCATGATACGTGCCGCTTCAGCTTTGGCCTTATCATCTTGTTCTCTGCCGACCGCCTCGACTAACGTATGATTTGAGCCTTAACAAGGTCTGATTTCTGTACTTTAGCTTCTATAGTCTTAGGCCGACATCCCGTTTCTTTTGGTTGGCGGCACACCAACGTACCGAATCGTTAGTTTGTCGCCGCCGCGGCGGCGACCGCCTTGGAAACGGCGGATGCAATGGCGGGATTATCCGGCGAAATAACAACCGCCCAAGGACAGGCATCGAGGACCATCTTCTTGCGGATCGTGAAATCCTCACGTCCCGCAGCAGGGTCGCCCGGTATGATCATCACTACCACAGCCTTGTTTTTCTTAGGATTTAACAATGGCTGAAGTTGGCCCCGACCACGGCAGTTCTGGCGGCCGTCGGTCAGGATTATCCAGATCATAAGGTGATCGGCTGGTGCTTCGTCGATCTGCCCAAACACACCGTCGAGATCGGTACAGGCTGAGTTGATCGATGGCGATGGGATCAGCGTCTCGACGGTCACATCATTTAGAGCCTGGGCAACGGCGATGCGGTTTCGGTCTTGCATTGTCGCTGACGCAGCGACCTTCGCCTTCTCGTCTTGCTCTTTTCGCGCGGCCTCGACTGAGGGTATGATCCCGGCCTCGCCCATGTCGGTTTTCTTTACCTCAGCATCCATGATCTTAGGCATTTCGATCCGCTTCTTTGGTTCGGGAGCCCAACCGTTAGGACCGAACCAACCGACATTCACGACGGCGGCCTTGTGTTCAAGGACAATGTCAGGTAGATCCCGCTTCAAGTTTTCGCCGCCCGCTCGATACGCCGGTTCATTCTTGACGCCGGAAGCATCGGCTAAAAGCTGTACGGTTGCACTTTGCTCGACCGGCACCGCTGTAACCTGCGACGGTTCGACACAGCCCGACAAGCCCAATGCCGCAATGGCGATCAGGATCGCTGCCAGAGTTCCGGTCGGGCCGGCTCCACGGCCATTCGCAGGTAGTCCGGGCGATCCGTTTGGGTCCGCCGCCGTATCGGCTACAGTCGTAATGGTTGTTGTCTGAACAGGCATTCTCGCAGCTGAAGGTAGCGACATAAGTTCGGATGGGGTAATAGTACCGAAAACCGCCGCCGGGATGGGAGGCGGCGGCACCGGTAATGCCGGAGTTGCAGGTGGTAACGTGCCTGCAACGCCGTTGTTGTTCGGGCCGTCGAGCCTGCGAAGCTCATCAGTCCAGGCGTGATACGCATTCAAGATCAGCACACGCTCGGAAAGCAGGGCCTGATATTCTCGAGAGTCGTCAACCGACCACATCAAAATATCGCCGATCACCTTTAGGCTCGATCCGAATATAATAAATGAAGCGGCGGCGATGAACGGCGCAGCGCTCAGCAAGGGGCTGATAGCAAGCAAGCTGCTGCCGGGCAATAACCTCGCAGCCACGAACAGTGTACCCGCAAAGAGCATTGTCAAAAATGACGGCAACGCAACGTAACGCGTCAAGATCTGCAATGTCCGCGGAGGATCGCCAATCTTATCGGCCAGCACATGGAGGCCACGCTCGACCACAAAGGCGAACGCCCAGGTTAGGATTCCGACGCCGAGACCGACCGCAGTGCTCGTAAAAACCGATTCCCACTTTTCAAAAACGAGCGCCGCTGCCGTAACCGCCGCGAGGACAACCTCGATCGCGATCGAGACTTGGCCGCCACCGCGATACCGACGACCTTTACGCGTTTGGTCATTAAGCTCGTTTGGTTTCTCGTCTGCTCGGACCGGGCGGCCGAACTCAGACTTGCGCCGTCGAAACTTCTCGATGCGGCTCAAGATATACTCACTGATGCGATAATAAAGATCGCCGGCGAGGATTATCGCTGCTTCAAGTGCACGCCTCCTGCCTGCAACATCGTCGCCCGTCGCGTCGATGTTTTGTTGGGCTTCCTTCAATTCCTTCTCAAACATATAACCCTCCTTCAGGAAAAAGTAGATTCGAACTTTGCTGTTCGGCATTCTTAATTGCAACCTGTGTGCCAGGAGAACACGCAGGGTTAACCTATTGAGAAGAAAGAGCTTAGCTGGGAGCGTGGTGAGATCTTGAAAGGACCATCACACATGACATCACGTCATGTCAGTCAGTGACACCGGTGCAGATCGGCGCTCAACTTCCTTTGAACTCGTTCTTATGTTTGCGTCAGAGTAATTTGCTAGACACGATTTTGGTTTTTCGATCTGCTGTCAAAATCGATTTTGTGCCGATGAGAGGTGGCAGTCAGAGCCTGCGTATTGAGACGGGAAAGTTTACATCGGTAGTTAATGTCTTGATCGACAGATCCGACGTATTTGCACTCCAATTGTATCTTCGCCTTCTCACATAACGCAGTCTCATCGAACTTCGCTGCACCTCGCGACAAACCGATGCGCTTGGAATCCTATTTTTCATTAACGCGAAGAAAATCCGCCATTTAGTTGATAAGTTCGCTCTCCAATACAACACGGCCTTTGCCGATGTAGTCCGTCATTGCATCCGCTATATTTCGGACGGTCTGACTGCTTGGGTTGACGTAGCGAGCAAAGGTAGTCCATTGAGAATGCCCCGACACCTTCATGATCTCCATCGGCGGCAGACCAGCGTTGACCATCCTGGTGATCGCCGTGTGGCGAAGGTCGTGAAACTGCAGTCCGGCGATTCCCGCATCGGCAGATACCGTTGAAAACGATTTCTTAATATCAGTCAATCCGAAGACGGAGCTGTCTGGATCCTTAAGCGATATATCCCATAGGCGCACGAGCTCGTCCGTGACCCGCTGCGTCATTCCAACGACTCGAGACTTTGAAGTTTTGCTATTGAAGGCGGTCACCGTGATCAAGCGTTGCTCAAAATCTACGTCCTTCCAGCGAAGTTTGAAGAGTTCTCCTTTTCGCATCGCGGTATCTAAGGCTACGACAACCAAAGCCCGCAGCAATTCCCTTCCGCCCTTCAATTTGGCTTTGATTTGCTTTCCGCTACGTTCGTAGGTGATCTCGCGTTCCCCTTCGCACGCAGCGAGAAATCGAGATTCTTCATCGAACGACATCGTACGTTCTCGCTTAACCTCATCTGAGGTTGAGATCAGAGGAGTTCCGAGTTCAAATGGTGATTGGTGGATCCATCCGTTCTGTACCGCGAACCGCATCATCGTTCGCATCAGAGCGAGCGTCCGGTTGACGTCTGCTATACTCCGCTCACCGCGCTTCGATTTGGTTTTCAGGCGCAAGGCTTTGAACTCCTCGATATCAGTGTGAGAAATATTGCGTAACAGGTAGGCACCAAAATGTTGTTTCAACACTCCTAGGTAGTGGAGAACCGGTTTCACTGATCGCAGGCCAGCGACCTTCCGTTCGGCACCGTTGTTACCATGATACTCAGCCGGTTTAAGCTTGTGCTTTTTGTAGGCCTCAGCCAGCTTGCGAAACGTGACTTTATCGCCCTCGATTGCCTTCTCGCCACGCCTGCTATACTTATCCTGTAATTCGTCCCGCAGACGCCGAGCGTGGCTCTTATTGTCGGCTTTTGCGACGTATTGCTTCTTCTTTCCATTGCCGTCAATGCGAATAATTCGAGCATAAAAGTACGTATTTCCGTCTTTTTCTTTCTTTTGTATAATACCCCAATCGCGAGAACTCTTTTCATTAGCCGTATTTACCATGGATTTTTACTCACACCTTTACTCACACCTTGGGCGATATTTCGGGATAATTCTAGCAATTTCAAGATGACTCGTCAATCCCCTAACCCATTATTCTATTGCATGTTACAGCTATTTGAGGCCTTGAGAGAAGTTGAGAAAATTGGCGTTTTTCGATTCGTAATCGAAAGGTCGTCGGTTCGACTCCGATGGGCGGCTCCACATTAGACTGCATTACATATAATACATTCCGAATAACAAAGCGGCTCGCAAGAGCCGCTTTTCTTATCTGCAAAGGTTGGCATCGCCTTACGCTATTTCAGCCTCATTACTGTGAACGACTACGCAGCAACGTGAAAGTCATTCCAAATTCGATAAACTTCGGATACAATACTATCGATGAAACCAGGCGAAGACATTGTCGAACGAGGCATCAACGATCTACGAACCGGAGTTGAGACGGTCGATTCGCTACTCGTTTTGATCGGCGCACCTCGCTTGAGACGACTTGGCTTCGACGTGCCAAACAGCGTTGTCGCATCGCCCGAACATCGCCTCTATCAATTGCTTCAGCGATCCCACGCCAACGCTGCTCATTCCAAATACAATGCCCTCATCCGCCGTTTAGTAAGCTTCGAACGAGCCTCGGAATGCGCGAACTAGCAACCAAAGCAAAGATCATGGAGTTCATGCGGCTCCTCGCCCGCAATTCTCGCGAGGAAGTTCGGGTTTACTTTACGGGCGGCACAAGCGCAGTACTTATAGGTTGGCGAGATTCGACAATTGACGTTGATCTCAAATTCGAACCCGAAACGGACGAACTGTTCCGTGCGCTTCCCGAGATCAAAGAACAGTTGCAGATAAATATCGAATTGGCTTCACCGCCGGATTTTATTCCACTGCTCAATGGTTGGGAAGATCGTTGCCAGTTCATCGCCCGCGAAGGCAAGGTGACGTTCTTCAACTACGACCCATACAGCCAAGCCCTGTCAAAGATCGAACGTGGCCACCTACAAGATGAACGCGATGTTCGTTCAATGCTTGAAAACGGAATGGTCGATCGAGAGAAACTCTTGGCACTATTCAAAGAGATCGAACCATATCTATACAAATACCCCGCGATCGACGCCGCCAGTTTTTCGCTTGCTGTAGAGTCAATTACAGCGACCGAGAAATAACTCAACCCCACGAAGATCCGCACCCCACGCGGATTAATAAACGCGACCTCCACCGCCACATTCATCTAGGGAACAACGTTCTGTTCCCAGCAGCGATCACCCTAGAAACATTGACGTTCGGTTAGTTCGACCTGCTTTTCGAATGTAAGAGCAATCTTATGAAATTTCATTGGCGGGAAAAATAGAATGGCCGCCCTAGCTCAGTTGGTAGAGCATTCGATTCGTGATCGAAAGGTCGTCGGTTCTACTCCGATGGGCGGCTCCACATTAGACTGCATTATATATATACATTCCGAATAACAAAGCGGCTCGCAAGAGCCGCTTTTCTTATCTGCAAAGGTCGCATCAGTCTCATTGCCAAAATCAAAACGCCGTCGAGAACCAAAATTCTCGACGGCGTTTGTCATGGATGAAGCCCGTACTAATCCCTCGCAACGACGGTGTCGTAAAGCCCGTAATGTGTCAGACCCTCGTGGCTCTCGATGCCGGTGTAATTAAGAGACGCATCCTCGTATCGACGAAATGCAAATACGGCTTGGTTCATCTGTTCTGTGTTGAATACTCGCAATCGCACGAGAAGTTGAAAATCTGCCACTGTCAAAGCTGTCACGGTAGTGAAAAGGTCAGGCTCGATTCTCGTGATCACGTCCTGCAATGTGTTTTCCCGATAGTCGGTCAAATACATGAAAGCCGGAATACGAGTTGCGAATTTTATCAGCTTTTCCTGAACCATTTTTCGCTTCGATTTATATTCCTTTTCCTCCGCAGTAAGTTCCTTCTTTTCTTTGGGCGTTAGACTTCCGTCCTTGGCCTTGTTCTTAAGTTCCTTAACTTTCTCGCTCTTATTGATGATCGTTTCGATAATGTTGTCGCCTAACGCTCGCCAGCCTTCGATCTTTTCAACTGCGGCCATTGCTTCAGGATCGTCAAATATTCGACGAAGCGTATCGTTATCGACATTCACTAGCAAAGCGCTTTCCCATTTCCTAGCAAGCAGCGTCGCAGACGTTCCCGCCATTGCAATGTCGAGGATTCCGCCTGCGTCGATCTGCGTCATGTTTGCACCATCGTAGGCAAGAACGGGCAGGAATGACACGAGGTCTTTGACCGCATTTTCCGGGTTCGGTTCGTTGGGCGACAGGCCAATGGCGTAGTCGGAGAGTTGTCGCAGAGCGCGCGTTGGGGCGAAATCGAACACGAGACAAACTGGCTTTAGCACATCCTCTTCGTTGGGATCATCGCCGTTCGGGTTCTTTATCGACCAAGGCGACTGAACACGAAAGGCAGCCTGAAAGTAAGTCTCTGGCGATTTCAGGTTTCGCAACATCAATATCGACGACCATTGAGCGACGGTTACACCAGTCGTCAGTTTTCCGCACGACAGAGTGATCGTCTTCGTCTCGAATCCGCTGCCGATAGCTTTTCGAACCGGCGGCAACGCATCGAGACCGATTCCCGCCGACGCTCCGGCGGAGACTATCACCTCATAATCGTGCCAAAAGGTATTCTGCTTTTCTGCCAATAGGTTGGCCATCGCGTGGCAGGCAGCGACGTTTGGAAGAAACCAGAAAGAGTGTTGTAGATAAGGCAACAGTCCGACATCGGCGTATGGAAAGGGCGGACGAGAACTGGACTTTAGATGATCGATGGCTCGCGGCATATAGCCGCCTCGGATGATATCGAGCCACTTTTGCACATCGCTCTTATGCTTGAACTGCGCAAGGACGTCTCGCCCTGAGGCTTCGAAAAAGGCATTCAGATCAAACTCATCAAATTCGCCGCCGCTCGCGATAGCCAGCAACTCGTCCGGCATTTGGTACGTCAGAAGCGTCATTTGGGGCAGGGCACCGTATGGATTTCGCTTCCCCGCATTCTGCTCGGCAAACTCTGCTTTCGCTCGCTGCTCGTCAGTATACGTCCAATTGAATATCTGCTCTTCGATAAACTCCCCTGTTGAGAGTGCTCGAAATGGCGTGCCGGAAAGATAAAGATATGCTTTTGTCGTGATCGGTAGAAACTCGGCCTCTTTTTCCGAAAGCTCGCCGAGATCTTCGTTCACGCCAGCAAGATCGCCGCCGTATTCGAGCTTCGCTTCTTTCTTGGCGACCGCTTCTTCTTCGCCCTCGAATAGCTCTTTTGCAGTCTCACGCCATGCGCCGAAGTGATACTCGTCAAATATAACGAGGTCCCAATTCACAGTGTGAAGCCATTCATTGTTGGGCTTGATGTTGCCGAACAGGTCGCGGCCAAGCAGGTCCTGGAACGAACCGAAGTAAACAACAGGCTTCGAGCCTTTGACCTTTGTCGGGTCGCTACCCGAGCTTCGCGACATGTATTCCCAACCGTCGAAATCGACATGGGACTCGAGATCAGTTCGCCAGGCGTCCTCGACCGCCGGTTTGAACGTTACGACCAGCACGCGCTTTGCGCCGAGCTTTTTGGCAAGTTGATATGCCGTGAAGGTTTTGCCGAAACGCATCTTCGCGTTCCACAGGAAACGCGGCACGGCGTGCATGTCCTCTTTCCAGATCGAGTGAAAATAGGCGTGCGTCTTGTTCACCGCCTCAACCTGTTCGCGACGCATCGGGAACGTTTCGTGGTGCGTCCCCGTAAACTGCTGACCGGTGCGAAGCTCGGCGAGCACCGTCTTCACATCGGCGAGCGTGCACCGCATCCATTCCAGCTCGGGGTTCTCGAATTTTTTTCTGACAAGCGCGGCCCGCACCGCATGGTCGGTGATGACCGTCCCGTCATCGCGTTCCGCCGATTCGTCCAGCTCGATCTTGTAATTCTTGATCGCCGCGGTCTTCAACTGCTCCGCGATCCGCTGCTTAACATCGCGCGTGGTCTGGCCAATCTTGAGCAAACCCTTGTGAGCCTCGTCCGCGATCGAGTAAGCGTAGAGACGAGGCCGAACATCGGGCTTAGGCGAGAGAATTTCTTCAATGGTTTTACTCATCGGCTTCGCCACTTACCCGGATCATTTTTTCTATAAAGGAGATTTCATCCGACGAAATTCCATACTTTGCGTACAGTTCTTCGTCAGTCCACGATTTCGAAAAATCCTGCTTTGGTACGAAGGTGTAGACGACTCGGGTTGCGTGCTGACTAGGCTTATGGAGCAACACCAGGAATCGAAAAAGTCGAGTGGCAATGTAGGAAACTACATTCTTGCATTCTCGTTCGTTCGCGAATGGACCGATATACAAGTATGTCTCCGACGAAACGCTTCCGGGCTCACCGACAAATGCCCTTCCTAGGATTGGATGAGGAAATGCATCGCTTCCACTTCCTAATGGCGGAATATAGACCTTCCACTTGTCAATTGCATCAGCACTTGCCTTAACTTCCGCCCTAGCGACGTATCCTATTCCACCATTTCGGTAGACTGAAACGTCTCCTGCGGATTTAGTAGTCTTTCCTTTAAACGTAGTGTCAAAACCAAAGGGCTTACGAGAACTAACAAGGCTTGCAAACTGTTTCCGAGGTGGAAGGGAGAGATCATTTGGCGTCGTTGTCTCAGTTTCCATAACTTTCTTGAGTATTGAAACGCCTTCATTGTATCTAATAAACACATCCGCACCGATTTCAAGAAGAGGGCGCGTAGCCTCGGAAATTACTTCACCTTTGTCATGGGTTTTCACCGTGACGTTTCCATGCTTATCCCGATCCCAAAGGAAATAACAAACACCGCCCTTAATTTGCGTTCCCGGAAAAACATCGTTTGAATCCGGATAATCCTCGATCAAGCGCAAACGATTGTCGGAGAGCATGGCAGCCCTGAAGTCATCGAGTCCCTTACCGCCGGAATACCACCGAGCGGGTATTACAAAACTCAAGAACCGAGGATCAAGCTCTTTGGCTTTCTCAACGAAGAATTGGTATATAGGAGCGGCACTTGTCCCAAATCCGCTATCACTCAATTGATAAGGGGGGTTCCCTATAATCACGTCGAATTGCATATCGCCTCCGAAAATCTGACGCGCGCGAACTCCAATGTCGTCGTTGTGGATAAACGCGTACGCATGTGTCTCAAGGTCTGTGCCCCGGTCGTAGTCGCTCTGATTCGCGCCACAGTGGGTGCATCTGTCGCCTACCCAAGAATGTTCCAAACGCTCGAACCAAATGTTGCCCGCATCGCTTGTAAACATCTTTGCGATTGAGTGCTCACCTATGGCATGCTTCGAACAATAGACACTTCGGCGGGCAAGTAGACTGGTGAGTTGGGTGATGGCGATGCCGAAGACCTGTTTTGTGAGGATGTGATCGACACGCTGCTGGAGGTCGGGGATCTCGTCGGTCAGGCCTTTGACGAGGCGGCTGGTAATCTCGCGCAAGAATACGCCGGATTTCGTACACGGGTCGAGAAAGCGGACGCTACTGTCTGCCCAAATACTTGCCCCGCCATTGTCAGCCGCCCAAGCCTCCTCAAGCGTGTCCAGCATCCGGTTAGCCAACTCCGGCGGCGTGAACACCTCGTCATTCGACAGATTAGCAATGCACGTCAGCACATCCGGATTTCGTCCTCGCAAACTAAAACTGACTCGATCGCTCATACCGCAACCTCCAAACCATACCTCGAAAGATCGCTTACGGTCATCGGCTGGTACGTTTTCACAGGAATAAATATTTCGTGCTTTGCAACATCAGCCCAAAGCGAGCCTTCAGAGCTGAAAGTTGCCGATTGAGTTAGACTTTCAAGGAGAAAATCACGCCGCTGAAATTTTCCTTTGCCCAAATAACCCCACTCAGCAAAGGTCAACGGCTGTCCGTTGTCAGTCAGCATTTTCATTGCGTCGCCGTGAACTAGATTCTGCGACAGAACGTAACTCGCAGCTTTGTATAGATCGTCAGATTCGTCGAGTCCAAGATACTCGGAGAATATCCCAAGAAGATTCGCGCGACATTCTTCGATATTGTCCGGCAGCAGTTCGATACCGTAAATGCACATCAGCCCAAAGAGTGCGAACTGTTGTTTCTCGAATTCAGACTTTCCGTATTTCAGCTCAACCGCAGCGAGTTTGCGTTGTAGGATTACAACTAGAAAGTTGCCACTGCCACAAGCAGGCTCCAGAAACTTCGAATCGATCCGCTTAGTCTCATCCTTCACAAGATCGAGCATCGCTTCAACCATCCACGAAGGCGTAAAAACCTCTCCGTGGTCGGAGACACGCTGTCGGGATTTTACTTGTGCGGTGTCCATCGGTTCACAGATTATACACCGACAGCCAGCCAGCGGAAAATTGTGAGTAATGCCGTAAGGACAAGCGAAAGAACCAAAATATTAGTAATTGGATCGACTAATTTGATTTAAACACATCTCACTTTGCTTTCGAATGGTCGATGAAAAGTCGGCGCCATTCTTCGAATGTTCTCAAACAAACGACATATGTTTGCTGACAATCCTTGTCTGCTTGCCAACATTCAATCCAAGTTCGCGAACAAAGACCGATTGTTTGTTAGCAAACGGCGTTTGTTCGTGATCAAGAGACGTATGTTTGCGAGCAAACTAGGTTTGTTAGCTAACAAACGACGCTTACTGGCAAACATAGATCACTTTGTAGCTCACATTTGATAGTTCAGATCTCAAACAAGACTATCCGAAAAATGTTTTATTCGTGCAACAGACTTTTTTGCTTGACATACACATTTGCTCTTGCTATCGTTATATTTGTCACGACGTTTGTTGTGCTTATACAAAACTAACACGATAGGAGAAATGAAAAACAATGGACTATAGAAGATTGACAGATGCGGATCTGGTGGATTTTAGTAAGAATGTGAAGACGAGCCTTGATGGCGGCTTGGTTACGGGGCTTGACCCGACGCTCGCTACCGATCTGGCACGGCTGTTGGACCCGTTGAACACACAGTTTGAGACATCGATCGAGGACAGCGTGGTCAAGGAGGCGGCGAAAAAGACGGCGTTTGCGGATAAACAAACGTTGCGTGACGATATCAAGAACCTCTTGGCAAGGGTACGCAATAATCTGGTGGCGGCGGATTGCCCGCGGCGTTCGTATGAGGCCTGCGGATTTAACTATCCAAAACCACCGGCGACCATTTTGGCTGAGGCTCCGACCGATCTGGCGGCTGCGGGCACTTCGAATGGTGTGACGCGGCTGATGTTCAGCGGGAATAACAAGGTCGGCACTGTCGTTTACGAGATGTGGCGGCGTGCCGGTGACGATGGCGAATGGGCCGTGCTTGGCGTGACCAAGAAACAGACCTACATCGATTCGCCCGTAACGCCGGGCCAATTTTACGAATACAAGGTCCGCGCCGTCGCCGCGACGAACACCTCGCACTTTTCGAATTCGGCAGTGATCTATGGCGCGCCTTGAGGAAGTGGGGGAGTGGAGGAGGCGGGGAGATGGAAGAAATGACTCCCGACTGTGGCCGGACTCTAATCCCGTGAGGAAGTGAATAGTGAAAAGGTTAAAAAGGTTCGCGGTGGCGGGCCATTCTTGTGTCGGAGGCATAGCCTCCTTGGGTAATTTTGTTGAAGCCGTTGCGGTCAGGCGAGCCTGACCGCACTGCGATCGCGGCGAAGCCGCAGGTGATCATGACGGACGTTTTCGAGACAGCGGAGCTGCCCCGCTCGGCGCAAGGGCAAAGCTGAAGAATGGCACGCGAGACGTGTGCGGTCCGTCCGACACTAGCTCACGGCGGTTTCCAGGAATGTTAGGGTTGCGGCGGATGTGTCTAGTTCGGCCTCGATGCCGTAGGGGAGTGTGATCATGTCGCGGATGTGGCCGAATGATAGGCCGTAGTAGACGGGAATACCGAGATCGCCGAGGCGGTCGCGTAGGACGTTGATTACAGGTGTCGCATCTTTCGCATTGTCCACGCTGTTGTCGTCGAAGATGCCGAGGGCGATACCGGCGAGCGATTTGAGGTCGAGGCTTTGGCGGAGTTGCGTAAGCAGGCGATCGACGCGATACGGCGGTTCGCCGATCTCTTCGATAAAGAGAAGCTTGCCCTTGATGTCTTTTAGAGCATATGGCGTACCGGCAAGTGCAGCTAGCAACGACAGATTGCCGCCGGTGAGACGGCCTCGCGTCTTTCCTTTGGTGATCTCGACGCCGCGGAATAGTGCGGATTCTTTTGCGTTGTTGAATTCAGACCGACCGACCGAGAGCGGCGACTTTGGCGATGCGAGCATGTTCAGGACGTTGGAGCGCGTGTATTCGCTGTATTCCGACGAAGCGACAGGGCCGTGAAATGTGACGAGGCCGGTCGCCTGGCTGATCGCGATGTGGAGAGCCGTTATGTCAGAGAATCCAACGAATATCTTCGGGTTTTTCTTGATGAGAGCGTAATCGACGTCGCCCAACAACCGAGGAGCACCACCGCCGCCGCGAATGCACCAGACGGCTTTGATCTCAGGGTCGCTGAATGCCCAATGCAGATCGGCGAGCCGTTCCTTGTCCGTGGCTGAAAGATGGCCGAGACGGCCGCGGGCCGAGTTGCCGATCTTGACCTTAAAGCCCATCGACGTCATCGACGCAACAGCGCGGTCAAACGCCTCAGGCGTAGCGGCACTGGCCGGTGCAATGATGCCGACAGTGTCGCCCGGGGCGAGGCGTTTCGGTTTAATCAGCTTCGGAGCAGCAACGGTTCGTGCGGACATCGTAGTGGCAATTAGCGGCAAGGCAGCGGCGCCTTTGATCAAGTCGCGTCGGTTCATATTCTCAGCAATGATAATTGAACTGACGCGGCTTTGCCAATCAGATGTCCGTCGCGGCTAAACGTGATGCGGCCGAGCAAATCCGACAACGGCCTTTTCTCCCTTAGGCTGCTTGACGGCATTAGGCTGGTGCGACATCTCGATCGCGTGCTCATGTTCGTGAGCTGCCCATGTCGGCAGCACGCCGATCATACCGATAAATACGAGCCCGAACATTACGAACCCAAAAGCGACGATAGCGAAAGTGGTCATCGCCCCGATCGCGAGAACAAAAAGAACTGCAGTAGCGAAGATCGCCCAAAGTATGCCGTAGAATTTTGGTGACATTATGAAGCCTCCGGTTAATTTGATAGATATGGGCAACATGCCCTCGGCCTAGTATTCGCAAGGCTCGTGCCATCGTAAATGCTCGTAAATACGGCACTTTGCGAAAACTGAGAATGCGTGCTAGTTCACACTTCACGGTTAAGCGCGTGAAAATTTACGCAAGAGTTTCGCTCAAGTTGCGGTAAATTAAAGGGCAGGAGCAGGCACGCCGTTTGCGACTCATTGTAGTAGAGATGGACACGATCTTCGTGTTCGGGAGGTATGAAATGAAGATATTGATCGCGACAGACGGTTCGAGTTACAGCAACGAGGCGATAGATGAAAGCTGTCGAATGTTCGGACATGAGAACAACGAGTTTCTGGTCGTTTCCGCGTTCGAGGGCGATGTGCCGGTGATGGCAGAACCATTTGCCATCTCTGCCGAATACTATCAGCGGCTCGAGGATACGCTCGAGGAACAGTGCAACACCATCGTGGGTGATGCGAAAAAGCGTATCGAGGAAAAGGCACCGGTCAGCGTCTCGACGGCGGTGCTTCGCGGATTCGCCGATAAGATGATCGTCGAAAAGGCTGCCGAGTGGGGAGCTGACCTGATCGTCGTCGGTTCGCACGGACGCGGATTTTGGGGTAGGCTGCTCGGCAGCGTTTCGGACGGCGTCGTTCATCACGCGAGTTGCAATGTGATGGTCGTCAGAAAATGAATCGCATCGTCGTGCGAACGGTTTTCGTCTGGCTCGTCATCATCTTGGCTGAAACGTTGAACGGCATTGCACGCGAAGTTTTCATAACGCCGCGGCTCGGCGATGTTTCGGCCCGACGGATCTCGTTTTGCATTGCCTTGGTACTGATACTCGCGATCGCGTATTTGTCGGCACCGATGTTCTCGGCGTTGACGCACGTGGGGCGAATTCTGGTCGGTGTTGCTTGGGCTGTGCTGACGTTTTGTTTTGAGGTGTTCCTGATCGCATCGCTCGCGGGCATTACGACCGAACGCATCATTGCCGACTATGATCCGCGACAGGGCGGACTGATGGCGTTTGGGATGTCGTACTTGATCGCGGCGCCGACGCTCGGCTATCTACTGAGGCGTCAGAAGGCCGTGGATCAGATTTAGCAAACTCTTTGCCGTGTATGGTTTCGAGAGAAACGCCTCGACGCCAAGTTCTTTCAGCTCAACGGTTTGGCCTTCGCTTAATAGACCGCTCATAGCCGCGATCTTGATATTCGGGTCTATCTTTTTCAATGCCCTGATCAACGAAGTTCCGTCCATGTAGGGCATCGCGAGGTCGGTCATCACGAGGTCAATGCGAGCGTCGCTTTGTGTATAGACCGCCAATGCATCAGTGCCGTCGATCGCGGTCTCAACTTGATAACCAAAGCGTTCGAGCGTTGCTTTCGCAGCCATGCGGATACTTTCTTCGTCATCAACGACGAGAATAAGCTCTCCGTTTCCGGTAGGCATCTCGGTTTCGCTCGGTGCGGCATCGCGTTCCGACGGCGTTTCGACCGATGGAAAATAGATGTCAAAACGCGTGCCTTTTCGCGGTTCGCTATAGACGTTGATAAATCCGCCGTGGCTTTTGACGATGGTCATCGTCGTCGCGAGTCCGAGGCCGGTGCCCTTGCCAAATTCTTTTGTAGTGAAGAAAGGATCGAAGATGCGTTCGAGAACTTCCTTCGTCATTCCCGAGCCTGTATCGGTAATGGTGATCCGAACGTGGCCGCCCTGATTTGCGTCGATGTTCATACGGGCGTAATTCTCATCGACGACGATGTTCTCAGCCTTGATCGACAGCGTGCCGCCGGACGGCATCGCGTCACGGGCGTTGAGGCAGACATTCATTAGGACTTGGTGGATCTGCGTCGGATCGGCAGAGATCGTCCATAGCTCAGGATCAACATCATATTTGACCGAAATGGAACGCGAAACCGTCTCGCTCAGCACCCCAACCAGATCCTTAATAATATGCTTCAAGCGAACTTGTACACGTTCACCGTCCATTCCGCGGGCAAATGTTAGCACTTGCTTGATCAGGTCAGCTCCGCGTTCGGCGTTTTCTTTGATCATCGAAAGCCAGCGTTTCGCGTCATCGTCGGGGCCGTTCATCATCAGCATATCGACGGCCATCATTACCGGCGATAGTATGTTGTTCAGATCGTGTGCGATGCCGCCGGCCAGGGTTCCGATCGATTCCATTCGCTGTGCCCGCAGGAGATGTTCCTCCGTGCGTTTCTGCTCGGTGATATCAGTCAGTGCAATCAGATAGTAATCGGGCTCGCCCTTGTCGTCACGAACAAGCGTCCAGCGGCTCTCGATCGAGATCGATTCGCCATCGCGTCGCAGATGCCGAGTCTCGCTATTCCACTCATCGTGAGCCGCGAGCGAATCCTTTGCCTGACGCAGATACTGGCCATCGCCGCCGCAGAGCATATCGCTGACAAGCCGGCCAAACGTTTCTTCAGCGGTAAAACCATAGATCCGCTCGGCACTCTTGTTCCAATAAAGTATCTGGAAATTGAGGTCGCACACGAGAATGGCGTCTTGTGTCTTATCTAATAAAGATGCCTGTTGGCGGATGCGCTCTTCTGCCAGCTTTCGCTCGGTCACTTCGTAACGAATGGCAACGTACTGAAACGGCTTTCGCTCGTCGTCAAGGAACGGAACGATCGTCGTATCTACCCAATAGATCGAGCCGTCCTTTGCCTTGTTGCGAAGCTCGCCACGCCATATTTTGCCGTTCGCAATGGTCGTCCATATGCTGCGAATAAACTCCGGCGGATGAAATCCTGAATTGATAATTCGATGATCTTGCCCGATCAGTTCCTCGCGGCTGTATTTTGCAATGTCGCAGAATTTGTCGTTGACGTAGGTGATGCGGCCGGTTTGGTCGGTCATCGCAACGATGGCCGATTCGTCGAGCGCGCGCTTGAGGTCCGAGATCTCTTTGATCGCGTCTCGTTCTGAGGCTGATGTTTGATCGGTGTCTTGGTTCAAAATATCGGCGTGCTATTCCTCGTTAAATCCATCGTAGCCTGCTTTTCTAAGTTTATAACGAAGTTGGTCTCGAGAGATATCGAGCAATTTTGCTGCGTGCGTCAGATTGCCGCCGGTTCGCTCATAGGCTTGCTTAGCGAGTTCGAATTCGACAGCCTCGAGCGATACGCCTTCCGGCGGAAGAACGATGCCGGTGCCGCCGCCCGCAACGGCATAGGCGCCGCCGATCATATCAGCCGGCAGATGTGTCATCGTAATGAGTTCGCCGTCCTCGAGTATCGAAGCACGTTCGATCACGTTGCGAAGCTCACGTACATTGCCACTCCACGAATACGATCGGAACAGCCTTTCGACTTCGGCCGACAGGCCCTTCAGCGGCTTGCCACGGCGGCGTTGGTTCGAGTTATTGATGTAAAACTCCGAAAGGTCGATCACATCGCCCCCACGATCACGAAGCGGCGGAATGTCTATCTGAATCACAGAAAGACGAAAATAGAGGTCGAGGCGAAAATTCCCGGCCTCGCTCTCCTGGCGCAGATTACGGTTCGACGCAGCTATGATCCGCGCGTCGAGTTTGATGTCCTTCAGGCCACCGACCCGCCGAAATGCTCCCTCTTCGAGAACACGGAGCAGCTTCGCCTGAAGCGAAAGTTCCATTTCGCCGATCTCGTCCAAGAAGATCGTGCCGCCTTGTGCCTGTTCAAATAGGCCTTCTTTTTTCTGTTTGGCGTCAGTGAAAGCACCCTTTTCATAGCCGAACAATTCAGATTCGATCAAGGTCGCCGGAAGAGCCGCACAGTTTATCGCGAAATAGGGCTTTGTCTTTCGATCAGATGCAAAGTGGATAGCACGAGCGAAGAGGTCTTTGCCGGTGCCTGTTTCGCCGTTCAACAAAATAGAGGAGACCTCAGATTCTGCCACGCGGCGGGCAAGCTCCTTTGCACTCGTCATCGCGGTCGAGTTGCCGATTATATCGTCAAAACTTAGTCCGCGTGCGATGGCATTTCGTGCGTGCCTTACCTCACGACGCAGGTTCTTTGTCTCGACGGCATTTCGAAGCGTTACACGCAACTCCTCAGCGCGGACCGGCTTTCCGATAAAATCGTGTGCCCCGCCGCGCAGAGCCGCGACAGAATTCTCAACTCCGACGTTTCCGGTTATCATCACGACGACGACGTCAGGATTGCGATCTTTGAAATGCTTTAGCAGATCGAGTCCTGAGCCATCCGGCAGGTCAATATCAAGCAGTATGATCTCCGGCTCGAATGTCTCGAATACTTCTCGGCCGTGCACGACGGTGTCTGCCTCGGCGACCTCGTAATCCCACGTCTTCAGCGCCTCAACGAGCGCCATTCTGACAAAACGGTCATCGTCGACGATCAGTACTTTTCCTGTAGAAGCCGTCATCAGTTCACTTTCGATATCGAATGGAGATTATCATAACTCATTGCCGCCGAACCCTACGAACCGCTACCCATCTTGCTTATGTCATCGCGAAGTCGATTCAGTGCGGCATTCTTCGGATCGACGGTCTCCAGCTTAGTAAGCGTCTCTTTCGCTTTCGCACTATTTCCCTTCTTCGCATATGCCACGGTTAGATTCTGGAGTGTCTGAATGTGATTCGGATCGAGGGCAAGCGATTTGTTAAATTCGGCGATCGCTCGGTCATAGTTTGGCGGGTCCCGAAAAACAAAGATCAGGCCAAGATCGGTCCGAACGTTCACGTCGTCGCTCTTTTTCGCCAAGGCGGCGTTGTACCACTTCTCTGCTTCATCCCATTTTTCACCGTCAAAATTGGCATTGCCGAGGTTGACCAGCACCTCGCGATCGTCCGGCTGGAGCTTGTTCGCGATCTTCAGGAAAGCTATTGCCTCATCGTAGCGGTCAAGAACGTAATAGACCTCAGCTGCCTTAAGTTGAGCTTCGAAGTCGTTTGGCGTTTGCTTCGCAGCGTCGATGGTCGCCTGGCCTTCGGGCGTCATTTCTTTTGGCTGGGTCGTGCTGCTGATCTGCGGATGCCCGGCAGGCATATTCGAATTAGCCTGCATCGACGAAGCCGCCGAGGTCGCGGGCACCATACCGCTCTGGTTAATGTTGTTCGTCAGCATAAATCCGACGATAAGCCCGGCCAGCAGACCTACAATTCCAAATAGTAAATTCTCTTTATTCATATCGATTTATGCGTAAGAGTGAAGTCCCGGCAGCAGGTAACTCACACCCAAGTAAGTGAAAATAACGAATAGAAATGCGGCCACGGCAAAGTATGCGGACCTACGTCCCTGCCAGCCGTGAGCGATACGCGAATGTAAGAAACCGGCGTATGTGAGCCACGCGACAAGAGCACCGACCTCTTTCGCGTCCCAACCCCAATAGCGTCCCCATGATTCGTTTGCCCAGACGGCTCCGGTGATAAGCAGCAATGCGAGACCTGCGAAGGTTATTCCCGCAAGCTTATACATCAGCCCATCGAGCGTTTCAGCCGATGGCAAGATGCGTTGCAATTTCGCGGTGTCGATGCCAAAGATGATCACGAACAGTGTTCCTGTAAACGCTGTGATAAGCGCTGCCAACTCGACCGGATTTGCATTGAGGCTCAGATTTAGAATTTGGCCGTTCTCCGAAACCCAACGGCTGCCGATGTCAAAAAGCTGCTGCTGCGACATCGCGGCGATCTGTGCATGCGGCATATCTTGCTGCTGAAGCATCCACGAACCGAATTTTGCGAACTGTTGTTGGTTGATGAGAGTAACCACATTCGTCAGTGTTTTGAGCTGATAGACCAGCATTCCGATGGCTGCGGCCTGGAATGCCAATGCACCGTAAAGTGCCCGCCGCCCCCAAGTCTTCAGACCATCGTTTCCGTCGCTATTTGAATATGAGTATTTCGCAAACGCGGCGATCGAGACTATTAGCAGCACAGTCGCACCCAAGATCAACCAGCCGACATATGGAATATCGGCGCGGAGCGGAAGCGACATACGAGAGGTTCCGGCAAACGTTGAGGCCGCATACGTGCCAAAGGTAGCCGGCAAGAATATGCCTGCTCGTCCAACGCTGACGAAAACTGCAAGAGCAAAAATGCTCGTCCAGATCGCCATTTTTTCGACTTGCAGGCCGTCCTTTAATAGATATAGAACTGCGACGGCGAAGCAGACCAGCGATATGCCATAACTCAGGCTCGCAATGCCGACGTGTATGGGCCGCCAATACGAATCAAGTACCGGCGGCAGATCGATGATCTCGCTGCCGATAAATCGTGCAAGGACCAGGATGATCGCAGCAAGCGGCAAGGCAAGAGTCGCGACAACACGAAAGTTCGGCCGACGAATTACAAGTAATGTTGTTATTCCGGCACCGAACGCGAATGCCAAACTCAGGTCATAGAGATTCGCAAACGGAACATACCGAAACAGCCATGGCATTTCCGCGAGATCTCGTCCTTGCTGCTGAAATATCGCAAGTTCTCGATCATGAGCTGCGACCCAGCGGACGAGCCAACTGGACAGATTGAAGAAAACGCCAAGCGTCGCCGCCCAAAGCCCGAGTTTTTCTGCAAAACGGAACGGAGCGTAGAGATTTGTCAGATAAAAAACCGCCGCGATCAGATACGATGCCAGCGCCAGCATCATCAATGCACCGTCGCTTATAAACCGTCCGCCGCCAAACTCGATGCGGGCGAAAACCAACGCGATCGACGCAACGATCGCAATGATCGTAGGCAGATAGGTTCCAAATGAACTGACGGCGTCAAGCGACACTGTTCTCTCGCCGGAGACGATGACCGGCGGCCGTAGTACTTCCTGACTCATATTTTTTGCTCCTTGAGGTTTGCGACGAATCGCAAGAATTTTTCATTGAATGTCGCTGCATTTCTGTTTGCGACGCCAGCTGCCGTTACCAAGACCGTCTTATCGCTCGCCGTGATCGCGACCCAAACCTGCTGATAAGAGAACAGAAAAGTCGTCAATAAGAACAGGCAAAGCAATGCAAAGCCAACATAGACAACCGTTGCTCCCGGATCGCGTTGGACCGAGAGAATGTGCTGATCGGCTGCCTTTTCGAAATCGGTTAGTTGATATGTGTAACCCGCGATAGGATTCTTCGCTGCGGGAATATCAGCCATCTGCGGCCCGAATGCATAGGCTGTGATGGCAGTGCCTTGAGGCGGCGTCACCGAAAGAACAGCTCCCGGATTCGGATATTCAGAAGTGTCCTCATTCGGATCTTCGCGTCCGATGCGGAAATTTCCGCGAAACTCTGCGAAGCCAACGGTTGTGCCGTCCGAAAGCTTCGCAGAGCCATTACGCGGAATGGTGACGAGCTCTGGCTCGCCTCCGGCTGCCGGCCGCGCCGCAACGGTGATCGTGCGTGCTCGGCCGATAGGTGTAAAGCTTGATTGAAAGAATCTGTAGCCGCGATAGTCGAACGGCCTGTTCATCTGCACAAAAGCCTCATGCGTGCCCGTCTCGTCCGTGATCGTAAAACGCGTGATCCAATCGATCGTGTTCATCGCCGACAGCGAACCATCGCGCTTGATCAGCTTTTGCTGGATATCGGTTGCCTTGAGCGTGAACGGCAATCGCATCGTGACCTCGTTTACTCGATCAAGCGTCGCGACGGTATCTGACATAATGTCAGTAGTCTTGCCGGGCGTCAGCGGAACCTGCCCCGTCGAGCCCATTTGTGCGGTCATAAAACCGCCGATGAATATTGTCAATAGGGCGACGTGCACCGGATATGCCGAGAACCGATTCCAACGGCCGCTTTGGCCTTTGATATATAATGTGCCCTGTCGTTCGGCTCTTTCGATCCGCTTCCAACCGGTCGCCTTCATCGAATTTTCGACCCTGATCGCAAGCTCATCTACCGAGCAGTCAACGTCAAATTCTGCATTCGACGCTTGTTCCCTGAGCCAGCGAACCGGAACAGCCGCTCTCGACTTCATAACAGACGCCCAGGTCTTCGGGAATCTGTCGATCGACGCAAGTACGATGTTCAGCGAAAGAACGGCGAGCAATGCGTTGAAGTACCACGAGTGGTAGATATCGAAAAATCCGAGCGAGCCGTAAACCAACCGCTGCGACGGCGTCAGTTCGGCAAAATATCGATCGAAGCCGCTGACATTCTGCTGCATGATCAACATTCCGATCATGCATGCCGCTGCAAGTATGATCAGCAGTGTTACTCCGAAGCGCACGCTCGAGATAAGATCGATAAATTCCTCGACGAATCTATATTTTCGACCCGATCGCACGGGTGCGATAGATGGTCGTTCAGCTGTTTGTTCGATGGTAGCCATAATATTACCGCTAGGTGCTACCATCATCTATCGCAATAGCTGTTCCTACGCCCGAACATTTAGCCGGATCACTAAGTGCCATTTTTGCAATGGTTTACGGCTGATTCAGTTAGTCGTTGAATTTGACCGACCTCGCAAACCGCGAAATATTCCGCGCTTTGCTGTGTGACTCTCGTCACACCCAAAGATCGTAAGATGGCATAACCTCTTAGATGGAAAGTTGCGCGAAATGTACAAACGGTTGAATGTCCAGTTATTTTGGATAGCCTTAACGACGCTCGTTGTTACTACGTTCGTTGCGCCCGTCGTTCCCCAAGCAAGAAGGCGTGCGACATATACCGAATTTCCTCACTCGGTAAAGGCACACGGCCAGGAATGCTCGACATGCCACAAATTCCCGTCGTCCAATTGGAAGACGGTCAGGCCGGCCGATCAAGCGTTTCCCGACATTACTGAATATCCGGAACATGCCTCGTGCGTGAGCTGTCACAAACAGCAGTTCTTTAAGGGTACTCGGCCAAATATCTGTACGATCTGCCACATCGCGTCGTCGCCAAAGGGCGGACCAAGGCACCCGTTTCAAAATCCGCGGGAGGCGTTCGACAAGTCAAAAAAAGCCGAGAAAGCGAGCTCTGATTGGGCAGTCTCATTTCCACACGATAAACATATAGATATCGTGTCACAGAATTCGAGCAGTTCTCTGTTCCGGAACGCCCACTTCACGTTTTCACGCGAGCCTCGCCGAATGGCTGAAGAAAGCTGCAAGGTCTGCCACCAAACGATGTCGCCACAGGGCAATTCGGATGATGAATTCCTCACAAAACCGCCGGCAAACATTGGTGATGGGTTTTGGCTGAAAAAAGGCACGTTCAAGAGTTCACCACTTGGACATACGACTTGTTTTACATGTCATTCTGCCGACACCGGCCTCGCACCCGAGCCGCAAAACTGTGCCGGTTGTCATAAGGCTCCCGGAGCAAAATTGCCAGTCGATATCGATGAGAAGATTCTTACACGTACCGGCAAGCTCGAAAGGCCGATGGCCGAAGCTTGGCGTTTGCGTGAATCCTCCGGCGTGTTTCGGCACGAACATTTTGCCCACGTCGATCTTTCGTGTTCGACCTGTCACAGCGTCGAGACGATGAAGACGAACGAACCTGCGACGATGCGAGTATCTATCTCGTCGTGCGCGTCTTGCCACGTTACGGCCAAACTCGACGACGGCGGAGCCCTTAACTACGAAGCCGATATGCGCTCCAAAAATGCGAAATTCGAGTGCGTTAAATGCCACCTTTCATTCGGCAGCAAACCGATACCGACATCACACCTCGAAGCGATCAAGGCGGCAGGTAAATGAGATATATCCGAAGACAAACGCTGCTGAAATTGACACTCGTCGCGGCCGCCGCCTCGGGGCTAGTGTACGCGAGCGTAAATAGTGAGCCGCCGGCATTTGCATTCAGCGAAAGCGACATTGCGGTAGATGATTCGAGCAACGAAACATCTGGGCTACCGCCAGAGGCCGCCGCAACGCAGTTTCGCCATTCCGACCCCGCCCATCAGCAAACGCCTTGCTTGCTCTGCCACCAGCGCACGGACAATTCTCCGCGTATTAAACGTTCCGGTCATTCGCCCTGCGCAGGTTGCCATGCCGATCAGTTCGCTCAGACCAGCGGGCCGATCTGCACGATCTGTCACACAGATACCGGAACCAAGGCCTTTCCGCCGCTTCGTAGCTTCAACGCGCGATTTGACCACGGGCGACATTTGCGGCAAACGAACTGCGCCACCTGCCATAAGCCCACTCGCAGGGGAGCCGCCCTATCGATACCCAAGGGCTCGGCCGCACACTCGAATTGCTTTAGCTGTCACGGCGTACAAACGACGATCGCCGGCAAGAATATAGGATCGTGCGATACGTGCCACGCTCCGGGCCGGCCGCCGCGAACGTCTGAATGGGCAAAGGCTTTCGGAATGAACTTCAGCCATCGGGAGCATGCTCGCGGGAAACAATCCTGTAGTGCATGTCATACGGTAAAAGCCGGAGCGGCTCGTGGCCGTCAAGTCTCGTCTCCGCAGCCGGCAATGCACTTCGCGTCGCCGCGGGCGATGAGTTGTGCTAGCTGCCATAACGGCAAGAAGGCATTTGGAGCGAATGACTTTAAGAACTGTAAA
Organism: Blastocatellia bacterium; assembly: GCA_016789145.1. Taxonomy (GTDB): domain Bacteria; phylum Acidobacteriota; class Blastocatellia; order Pyrinomonadales; family Pyrinomonadaceae; genus OLB17. The sequence goes on from JAEUQI010000001.1 coordinate 73,136, forward strand.
CGATGTCACGAGGGCACCACGTTCAAATTTTGAGCGCTTACGCGTGGAATACTACGCACACCGTGGCGAAGCATTCTCAGAGGGACAACACCAAATGGCTCGTAAGTATTGTGTTTACTGACCTTACAGCAGATCCCGCGAAACTGTTTCAATGGCATCGCGATTGCGACTTAGTTGAACAGAAAGCCGGATCTGCCGGCACAGGAGATCTAAGATGAACAGCCTTAAACCAAAATTATTCGCATTAGCAGCCTTTGCCGTACCGACGGCCTTGGTCTTTGGACTGGGCGGAACGCCCAATGTTCAGGCGACCGCGGCACCGGAAGATGCAGCCGCGATCTACAAAGCAAAGTGTGCGATGTGCCATACACCTACAGCGAGCAAACATTTTGATATCGCCAAATCCGACGAACATCACGTGCAGGCGATCCTAAAGGGACAAAAGGGCGAGAAGCCGCCATACATGCCGGGATATGAAGAGAAGGGAATCACCGAGGAAACCGCAAAGGCACTCGTCGTTTATATGAGAAGTATCAAGCCTGCCAGTTAGTAGCTGAAGATAACGAGCCTATCGGGGCTATTTGATCAGAGGCCGCTGCGGCATTATGCCGAGCGGCCTTATAATTTTGAATAACTAGCAGGGCCTCGGAGCAATCCCGAGGCCCTTTCGCTGTTAACTTACTGAGGCCGCGCGTATCAATGCCTCAATATCAACGTTATAAAGATCGCTCCGACCATCAACAGTCCCGAGATATAGGCGGCAAAGCCGAATACCTTTGACGCCACTCTGGCAAATCGGCTCGGCGGGCTGGTCAATACAGAATCAAGATTCCCCTCGCTCACGAGCCGCTGATACTCGACGGACCGTTCTTCCTTAAATCGAGACAAGGTCATCTTTCCGGTGAATATCACAGTGTCCATTGGAAAATTTTCCGGACGCAGGTGATTGTGGAAGAAATGGAATGCAAAAATAAACGCCGTTGCGAGCAGAGCCTCTTCACCGTGCACGATAACAGCAAGGTTAAGGGCGACGCCTGGCAAGAACTCAGTAACGAAGGTCGGGAACCACAGCATTAGACCCGAGATGCCGATGACCGGTACGCCCCAAAACACGGCAAAGTAGTCGAATTTCTCCCAGTATGTCCATCTATCAAGCTTCGGCCGCGGGCCTAGATAAAAGAACCAGCGGACCATATTCCACAGGTCATTGAGGTCGCTGAGGCGGGGCACCATCGAATCGGGCCCGTAAAGTATCGAATACTTACGCTCGATTACCGCTTTCTTGAAAACGTAAACGATATGTATCAAAGCGTAAATGAGCGTGATCACCGCGCAAACGCGGTGAACGACGCGCGTGACCTCAAGCCCGCCGCCCAGTTGTTCGAGAGCCTGTCCCCAGCTGGTGTAATAGAACATCAAAGGCAAACCGGTGGCCGCAAGGAGTATAAAGCTGACGACGATCAGCAAATGCGTGAACCGATGAACCTTGGCGAATCGCACGACATAAACGTCATCGTCAGGCGATCTTTCGTGTTTCTCGCTAACGTAGGCCACGATCGACCGCTGGATCCAAAGCAGAGTGTGTATGCCAAAAAAGGTAAAGGTACCGAGCAGCAGCCATTCCATAAAATGGCTTACGTAATAGACCAGTGCCGATTTGTCGGCATTATCGGGCTCCGGGTGAGGGCTGTACATTACGAAGTTGGCGTTCACGTTCGTGTGGCAGCTTGAGCATGTCTGCACCAGGTTATCTTTGTGAACCGATGACCTCACATCGCTGGCAGGCAGATTCTTATGCGGCGTGTGACAATCGGCACAAGTCGCCGCAGGCTTAAAGTCTAGTGCGGTAGCCTGACCGTGAAACGTGTCACGATAGCTCGGCGCCTGCTTAGTGTGGCAGGCTCCACAATTATTAACCATCTGGAGGTTAAAATCGCGCTTCGAAAGCGGCGCGGTCAGGTGCGATACCGCAGTGTGACACGATAGGCACGTTGGGGCCTTAAGATCGCCGCCCTTTGCCGCCTGTCCGTGGCTACTAATGTCGTAATCGGCGACGTTCTGCGAGTGACACTTAGCGCACATCATCTCCGCGTTTGCTCGGCTCATTGTGGAAGCGGTCGATTTAACTGGCTCAATGCTGTGCGAGCCGTGACAATCGGCACAAGTCGCGGCTTTCGCGTTGCCACTCTCGCTTCTGCTACCGTGAATACTCAGGTGGAAGGTGCCGACTGCTTCCTTGTGACAGGCACCGCACGTCTGCGTCATGTTGGCGCGATTGACGGTTGACTGCGGGTTTTCAGCAGGTAGTGCGGTCGTCATGTCGCCATTTACGGTATGACACGCTTTGCAAGAGGCAACCGGTGTGCCGTTAGGACCGATCTTCGCATGGACGCTCATATCCGAAGCGGCATGAGCGTCTTTGTGAAATTCTTGTCCCGCGAGAAATGGCGTCGTCTTCCCCGGCCCGTGGCAGCCGGCGCAATCTAGCCCAATGTTTGAAGGAAACTGTGCGGCCTGCTGATTCGCGGTAAGATAGGGATCCGGCGACTTTTGCGCCTGTGAGCTGAAGGTTGCGTAGAGATAAAACGACGCGGCGATGATCAGAAAACAAACAATGACTCCGGTCTTGAGATGCGTTACCTTCGACATATATTAACTTCCGATCAACTACACATAATATACTCCGTGGTAGATCGGGACTGTGACTTCAATCACAGTTGATCAACGCCTCCGCTACAGGCCTGACGATCTGAATCTCGCTGACTCTGGTCGCATGATAGGATGCAATTCTGATCAAGTAAAGGAAAAAGACCCCGGCAGTGCGGGTGTCCATTCACCCTAGCCCTTACTATTCAATGGAAACCAACAGGATCCTTTTCGTTAACACACGCGTTCCCCATCGCCTAACCATCAACGGTCAGATCATACGTCGACCCATTACCTTGAAATAGCCAAGAGAAGTGCCCCATTCCGTCGCAGGGGGCTTGCGGCGGAATGAGGCAACTTATTAAGTGGCAGTTTTGGCCACAACATTCTAATTATCGGTCATCTGCTGATCTCCCGAAGTAAATTCGGATCGACGTATAGGGTAGATGAGCCCGATAGTTCTGGTTGGTCGGGTACCTCGCACCTGTTGGAATTATGTTGGTGTTATTCAGTTCGTTATACGGGAAATAGCCGATCTGCAATTTCTCATCATAACGGTTGTACTGATAACCAAGATTCCAATCGATGTTCTTCGTAAGTTTGATCGCCAGCCTTACTTCCGGGTTGTGCGTTTTGAACGGATATGAACTTAGGAACCGCTCCATCTGTGTCGTCACGCGGCTTCCCTGCCCCTTATCGTTGTCATATCGATAGCTGGCATAGAACGAGACCCTATTGATCGGCTGACCTGTCAGGTCTACGTAGAAGTAGTTGTCCTTCATGTAGAATTCGCTGTATCCTCGCAGGAAACCGAGGTTTCCGACCGGATTCGGCGGCTGAGCGGCATTTAGCGATAGCGGCACGACAATATCGGTCTTGCTGGACAGATAGTTGTAAGTGTAGCCTGCGCTCATGGACCAACGCGGATCGGGAACATAATCAACAAATGCTGAAAACACTCTCGTTTTCACAGCAGCAATAATGTCGAACGCCGGCAGCGTGATAGCACCTGTCGAGCTTGTATAATTCGCCGTTCGTGACGGATTCTCATTGTTTCTGAGAATGCCCGAGACGTTGAATGTGAACTTTTTGTAGCTCCAGTTACTTCTCAATCTGAGATTTGCATAATCATGATTGGCGAGCCTAACGAACGCATTGTCAGCTTGGCCGACTTCCCCATCAGCGTAGATCGTCCAACTCTTGGTCGGTTTGATCTTCGCTCCCATTAGGAAAATATTTGCAGAATTCTCTTCTTGGTCCGTGCTGAATGTTGCCGGGCCCACCGGCCGATTTAGCAGATCGTCGGTCGTTTGATTTCGGATACCGAGATTCACTTTCCGATGAGAATATCGATAGCCGATCGAGAATGCGAACTGTTTTGTAACCTGAAAATCGCCTTCGATCGTGTTCGTGAATCTCTTCAGATCATGCTGTCGCCAGTAGATCGACCGCGTATCCATAAAACCCGAGGGTTGCACGACGCCGCCGGTGTATATCGTCCCATTTGACTGAAGTCGTGACGTCGTCCTCTGATAAACGTCTGAATCGCCAAAACTCGTGAATTGGTCAAACGTCAACGTATTCGAGATCCGGATCTTGTCTGTCGCCGCGTACGTAAGACCGATGTCTCCGCGTGACTGCGGCCGCTTGGATGCTCCGACGATCTCATAGATATCCGAATCAACAAATAGCGCGGGCGAGGTAACGCCGGTCGGAAGCCTGATCTGCCCGTCGTAGTTCATATCCTCAAAGATATTGAACTCACTTCGAGTCTGTGAATGAATGAAGCGTCCGGTAAAATCGAGCTTCTTGGCAAATGTCCTCTGAATGGTGAATATGCCAAATCCGGTATTGCCGTCGGTCGGATTTCGACGCTCAAGCCGATTAATAAAGTTAATGTCGGTCGGCGAGATGCAGATCTGAAAGAAGCAGCTACCGGCAACACCTGCTTGTCTTGACGTGATGCGAAAGATACCGCGATCACGGAAATTACGAAGCCCGCCGGTAAATGTCATCTTAAATCCGGCCAATCTCGTATCGATGCCGCCGCGGAAATCTAAGGCTCGCGAGTTAATGTCCTCGACGATCGGGAACACGTCGCGGGTTCGAGTAGAAAAGCCTCGATCACCGCCGGCTTGGTCAAACGACATTCCGAGCCGTATTCGCAGTTTTTCATTCTCCGGCAAGATCGTTAGATCGAGATCGCCGAGATTCCGATTGGTATTTGACGGATGATATCCAAGAGTGAGATTGCTCACACGGTTTATTAAATTGACGCGGCGAATATTCGCGTCAAATCGATATCCTCCTGTTTTATCAATACCGAGTTTGAAATATCCGGACGGATCCGCTCCCCAACCTGAGGTAGTTATTGAAAGCGAGTCAAATGGTTTCCCTTTGCCGTCCTTTGTTTCAAATCTCAAACTTGAGTTCCACAAACGAAATCCGGGACGAAAGTTGAGATCTGAGCGAAACTTTTCGTCACTACCTTCGAATGACAGGCCGCGGACGCCCAGCTCGATCGACGAGCTGACCGTATATCCACCAACCGTGTTCGAGTCTCCGGCGGGTGTCGCGGTTGTGGTTTGGGCCTGAACACTTGTCAGCCCAATTAATGTTCCACAAATGCATAGCATGATGAATAGGATCCTATTTCTCATGACAGCCCCTTGATTGATCCATGATATTTTGACAGTCATATAGCCTCCTCTATTCATCATCTAAAGAACACGTTGCTTGAATTCGAACCGTGTATCATCGTATGGCACGCCGTACAATTTCGCTGCAGCAGCGTCTTCTGATCGTGCGGGCCGCCGGTTGGGCCATCGGACAGCTGTTCGGTGATGCCGCTATGGCATTCGAGACATAGCTGACGCACCTGATGACGCTTCAGCAGTCTCGGATTCGCAGAACCATGCGGAGCATGGCAAGCCGCACATCCTTCGGTCTTCAGCGGAGCGTGTTCAAACACGAACGGGCCCATCTTGTCAGCGTGGCATTTGGCACAAGCAGCGTCCGCAGCGACACCGAGCTTGGTCTGTTTCGAATCAAATCCGCCATGCGCGTTATGACAATCGCTGCAGTTCATACTGCCTTCCATCACTTTGTGACGGAACGGCTTTGCAAAGTGAGACTTCACTTCGTTGTGGCATGAAATACAGAGCTGCTGCTCATTAGACTTGAGCATTGCCGGCGGTGGATTTGTTTTGTTGAATGTTCCGATTTGCGTCGCTGATCCCGGACTTAGATCTCCGGTTGGCGGACTGTGCGATGTGTGGCAATCGGTACATCCGATGTTGTTGCGCCAATGCTCGCCGCGACGGAAGTTATTGTGACTCTCTTTGCCTGAGTGGCAAGCCAAACAGGTTTCCGAGATCTCTTTTGCGTTCTTGCCAACGAACGAGATGATCTTTGTCTTATCACCTCCGTTCTCGACGTGTTCTTTGCCCGGACCGTGACAAGATTCGCAACCTTTGGCTTTATCTCGCCAGCTGGCTACATCATGCAGTTTTGCGTGTTTGGTACCGGAGAAATTCTTGAATTGATCTTCGTGGCAAGCCTTACAGGTTTCGCTACCGACATAATCATCGGGATTAGCGCCCTCGGCGATGTTTGACTCGAGAACGACATTGCCGCCCTCGGCCGTAGAGTACATTCCAGCTATGGCCCAAACTGCAAAACCAAGCGTGAAGGCTACCAGCAGAAGATTCTTGATCTTTCGTGCTGTGATCATAATTTTATGCCCCCTCTTTTGTAACTTTATCTGCGCAAACAACTGCGCTTGGTCTCAGGCTAACGGTTTTGTTTAGTCGGTTATGTGAGCAGTGTCACAATAGTCGATTAAATTGCAGCTATCACGCCGCAACGCACTGGTAGCCGACTGCTCTCCGCAAACGGTCGCGGTCATGGATCACAAGCCGTGAGCCTTTGAGCGTAACCAACTGACTCTCACGCATACGGCGAAGCGCTCGCGTTACGGTCTCGCGCGATGCACCGACCATTTCCGCGATCTCTTCGTGAGTAAATGGATTTGCAATGTGGACCGTGCCACCCGCGCCGCTTCCGTTTCCGCTCCATTCCAGGAAAAGACGGCCGAGTCTGTCGGCAACCGTTTCGGACATTCCAAGCGAGCACACTTGGTTGAAAGCCGACCGATAGCTGTTGCTGAGCTGTTTGGCAATGCTGATGCTCGCCTCGGTGCTGGATCTCATGAGCTTGCGGAGAGCTTCGACCGAAACGAATTTGATCTCGCAACGCTCGATAGCTATTGCGGTCGCTTCGTATGTGCTTTCATCCAGCGTTGCACTCAAACCTAGCATTTGTCCCGGCTCGGCAATGCCGACCACGATGACGCGGCCTTCGGGCGATGACGCCGAAAGCTTGGCTCGTCCACTACAGAGAATGAACACGCCAAGACTGTCTTGACCCTCGAAAAATATCGGAGATCCCGCGTCAACCGAGCGTCGAACGGCGATCGGATCGAGATGCCTCATTGGCTCTGCAGGCAGCCCGCAGCATCGCTCATGCTCTTCGCCGCTGCATCCATTGCACTTGTGGCCCAGATACGATGCATTGCCTACATGGCCGATCGAGTACGTGTTTTGTTCAAGCATAAGAAAGCCTCGCAATAGACAATTGCAAGGCATATACCTAACCACGGTGCTTGTAACTGTTGTGAATACTACACTTTCATCTACACGTCGAGACTGATGATGTGATTTATCGAGTCATTTCAGTGATCGACTGCGAGTTTTTCCGCGCCTGATAATTCACCAAGCCGCTCCTCGAACAATTTTGTCGATACCGTCAGAAAATCGTGTGCGGTGACCAAGCCGACCAGGCAGCCGTCTTTGACCACAGGCAGACAGCCGATGTTGTGCTCGCGCATCAGCGTCAATGCCTCTAACGTCGGCGTGTCCGGCTGAACAGTTATGAGATCTGTCGCCATCACGTCGCGAACGATGATCGGTTCGGAACGGTCGATCTTGCCCGATGCAAGCAGTTTGATCAGATCTCGGTGAGAAACGATCCCAAGCAGATGGCCGGCGTCGTCCTCGACCGGGACGTGTCGAACATGCCGCCAATGCATAAGATTTGCCGCGAGATCGAGTATGTCTTCGCCACGAACCGTGAACAGATCGACCGCCATGAATTGCTCGACCGTCTTATAGTTGTCCACCCACTCCGATCGCTCCGGTATCGCCGCGAGCGGCCATTCGTGCAATGGCATACCTGATTCTTGATTCGCTTTCATCGCTGACGTAAGGGTGCGCATACGGACATTTAGCTTTGCACGCGGATCCATCGCCGCTAATGATGTCAGCATCCATTTCGCACCGGTCGTATTTGCGGCGACGCGTTGTTCGATCACGTCAAGTAGGCGTGAGCTGTCCGCTTCGTCAATTCCGGCTCGGTCTAATCCTTTTCTAGCTCTTGGCAATAATTCCTCGAGGATCAATGTACCGACGCGTCGGCTTTTGCCATCAAGCCCGCGGATCTGGCCGCCAAGGCCGTATCGAGCAACGTTGTAAAAGCTATTCTTAGCGTCGTCGAACGACATTTTCTTTGTGATGTCGCCAAAATCGTTCGGCAACTCCATCATCAGGCCGAGAAAGAACGCCGCGTTCGCCATCTCGTCAACGACCGAAGGGCCCGACGGTAAATAACGCGCTTCGATACGCAATCCCGGCTTGCCGTCGACAATTCCATAGCACGGCCGATTCCAACGCCAGATCGTGCCATTGTGCATTCGCCAGGCGTTTAGTTTGGGAACGCCGCCATTAGCTAGAACATCAAGCGAATTTTCATCGATTGCTTGGGTCAGCAGCACGCGAAATCGTACGGCATCTTCGTGCAGCATCTCGATGATCGATTCATCGACCCAACGTTCGCCAAAGTTGACTCGTGGCGGCTGATTACGCTCTTTGTGAGTATGCGAACGAGTGTCGGTAGCGTGCTGGAAAAGAGCAAGTCGGGTTTCGTGCCACAACTTGTGATTGAGCAGCAGCGGCGAGTTGACCGCTGACGCTAAAACCGGCGCAGCAATCGCCTGCGACCAATTATAGTAACGGACGAAGTCCTTAACACCTGTCTGTAAATGCACCTGAAAGCTTGTGTTGCAGAATTCGATGAACGTATTCTGCAGCGTCAAATGCAATTCATCCAGGCCTTTGATCTGGATCGTTCGATTCTCGCCGTGCAGTTTTGTAACGACGCGGTCGATCTCGTGATATCTCGGCAGCGGCGTCAGATTCTCGCTAGTTAGGTCCGAAGCTTGAATGGTCGGCAAAATTCCCGCGAGTACAACGCCCGAGTTCAGTTCGGCTGTCACATCTCGGATCTTGCCGATGATCTCGTTAAGCTCTGCCTCCATTTCGCCAAGAGCATTGCCGCTAAATTCGCGAGCTGTTAGATTAGCCTCAAGATTGAACAGGCCGATCTCGGTCGTGAGCCGTCCGTCGCGAGCTCGCTCGATGACGTCCATTGCGATCGGTGCCGGATGCATCGCCTGATCGACAAGAAAAACCTCTTGCTCGGCACCGATGCGACAAACGTCCTCCTCGAACATCTCGGCGTCGAGCATCTTCTCCATCGCCTGAAGATCGTTCAGCACGCCGAGCGTAAACTCGCGCATCTGCTCTTCGTCGTATTCGGTTGAGACTATTTTGTCGCCCATTGGTTTTCCTATTTCACGAACGGACTCGTTGTATCGTGACGCCTTCGGGTAACGACGAGTTCGTTGTCCGTCCAACGCAGTTTTCTAAATCCGAGCAAGTGAAACACCTGCAGCGGCATCAGCTTCGCGACCGTCGTATCGACGATCAGCGTTTCGTTATGGAGTTCATCGCGGCGAACGCCCGGCAGCCAGTGGACGATCTGCGGAATTCGCAAAGTTCTAAGCACGGCTGACAGAAATAGCCAGAATGTCGCCACTCGACGCCCGACAAAAAATCCGTCATCGCCCAGCTTTTGATAAAGCGGCATCAGCATCAGGCCGTCCTCTTTGACCTTGATCGGACCATTACGGTCGATTGCCACCGATTCACCTTTCCGGACGTGATCGAAATTATAGAAGCCGGTGTCCATTTCGAAATCGTCTTCGGGCGTGATCGCGTGGCGATAACGCACTTCGAAGAACTTCGTTCCGCCGGAAGCCTTTTCGAGCTGCAGATGATGTTTGGTAAAATTCGGCACCTGCTCTTGCTTGACGATGTTTGCACCGACCAACGCATGCCAGATCACAGCCTCGTGATTGGCGACGGTGTGGTCGCTCGTGTGCTTGCCGCCCTCAAATCCAAGCGTGATGCAGCCGATATTATTTAGGTATTCGAGCATCGTGCCCTCGAGCTGCTCCTCGATCCCGAGCAAGATCGCGATCGGCATCGCTCGGGCGAATTCACGGTTTCGAAGCGTATCGCCGACCGTCGCGAATGGCATGCCCGCTGCGGATGTCGAATGAAGGTCGATGACATAGACTTCGTCCTCGGCTGTCACCAAGATCTCATCGATCAGCTGTTCGAGTTCGCCGAGTTCAAGGTCTTCGCTGTAGAACGCTCCATCGCCGCTCTCAGCATCGGCCACTCGTCTTCCGGTCCAGCTTCGATTAAGGTCGGTGTCAATGTAACGCTTACCAACGGCAAGAGCTCTGGTGTTGCCTGCCAAAAAATAAACACGGCCATCTAATGCGACGCCTTGCGATCTGAGCGCACTCGCCACGTTCCTCGCGGCCATAACGCCGGCGGGCTCGTTGCCGTGAACACCACCGACTACGATCACGGTCGGGCCGTTCTGCAGCCCGACGAATTTGTCGATTAGATGTTCGCCGGCATTGATATGTTTGATTGAGCTTCCGCTGATAGTTTCCGGTTTTGATAATGCGATCGCGTTCATATTCTGATCAGGATGTTCGAAATACGATCCTGCCCCTTTCCTGATCAAAGATGCAATAAGCATTCCGCGACCTTTTCCCAAAACAGCCGATTTATTCAGTAATTCAACGCCGATTCTCGATCGCCGGTTCACAATTGGTGGGTACTTTTGCAGATTTCGTGCGGAAATCTTCACACTTTTTTCTCAAATTACGCCCAAAACACCTTACATATCTATGGCACAACGTTTGCCAAACCTCAGTGCATAGATCCGCGGCGATAGGTCAGCACCGCGGCAAGTGAGGTTACCGATGCGACTATTGATCTGTTTTGATGGAACTGAAAACTCGAGTGCGATAATTGAGGATCTGAAGAATGCCGGCCTCGGCGAGGACTGTGATGCCGTCGTAATGACCGTCGCCGAGGGCTTCGATGACGCAAATGCGATGGCGTCCGCCTCGAATATTGCTCAAGCCGCAGTTTCGAGCGTGACGAGCGAATTCCCATCCTGGAAAATCGAAACCCGCATCGCCGAAGGCTCTGCGGGCCGCGAGATCGTGATCGCTGCTGAGGAACTCAAGACCGATCTCATCGTCGTCGGCGAACCGGCACTGAATCCGGACCGACAACATATTTTCTTGGGACAAACTACAAGCGTTGTCGTAAACGAAGCTCCGTGCTCAGTCCGCGTCGCTCGTAAGACGCCATCGCTTACAAACACGATGATCGTCGGGTTCGACGGTTCGGCCGCGTCGGTCGCCGCGATCGAAGATGTCGCTAGTCGACAGTGGCCTACGGAGACAAGTATCAAGCTCGTCGTCGTAGCCGATTCATTCTTGCTGGATATGGTCGGGCGATTTGCACCGCAGATAAACAATTCGGTCGTCGAGACAAAATTCGTTTCTCAATGGGCAGAAACACTGGCAGGCACGTCGATCCGTAAGCTTAGGGCCAACGGGGTCACCGTGAACGTCGAAGTTCTAAGCGGACGCCCTCAGACAGCGTTGGCGGCGGCTGCCAAACAATTTGGTGCGAATTGCATCTTCGTCGGGCCGCATAACGTGCCAAATTCATTCGCACGCTTTGTCGTCGGCAGCGTCTCCGCAGGTGTCGCGAAACACGCCGATTGCTCGGTCGAGATCGTCAGGCGATAGATGCCTATTTCCGCGAAGCCTCCAGTCCGGAACCACCTGCAGCGTACTCGGGCTGAACATTTACCACGCCAAATTGGCGATCGTCGCCCTCAGTATTCGCCGCCATCATCCACAGAAAATTGATCGAGCCGCCCGGAGCGGACACGTTCGGGTGATAGCCCTGCGGCATAAGAACGACATCGCCCTCGCGAACGACCTGTGCGATCTCAGGCTCAGCGGCGTTCGTATACACGAACTGCACACCCCACGACGGCGCCGGCATATCAATGTATAAATAAGCCTCTTCGAGCATATTCTGATGCTCATGCGGCGGCCACGAGGTCCAGTTCCCTTCGGCTGAGAATGTGACACCGGCCATGATGCGGCCTGCCTCGACGTTCTTTCCGATCAGAATATTCAGATCTCGCTGCGTCGGCGGCGCTCCTGCAGTGAAATGCAAAGCCGGGTCTTTGCGGATGTCTTCGAACTTAACGAACTGCAGCGGATACTGATTCTCGATCGGCGCCGAAAGTTCAGCCAGATCGAAAGCGCCGTCGCTCGCGACCGTCACTTGCGAATCTCGCGGCACATACAAAGCGTCGTATCGGTTCATCGCAAACGTCTGACCCGCAGTCGTGATGCTTCCGCTACCATTCAAACAAACAAAACCGGTCTCGTGCCCCGCCGTTTCAAATGCGATCGGAGCATCGCCTGCCTCAAGTATGATCCGCCCGTAAAAGAGATTGCGCGAAGCCGTCTCGCCCGGCTTGACCGAGATCGTACGGCCTTTCTTGAGGTGTGTGCCCTTTACGACACAAGTTTTTGGATCAATGTTTTCGAGTTTTACTTGGGTCTGCATACTACAAAGATACCGTTTGTTCCGCCCAGAACTGAAATTCGCGATGCTTCAAGATCTCGGCTTTTGCCTGGATCTCGCCGCTCGCTGTTTTGCGAACGTGCTCAAAAAGCCGCGTGCCGACCTCGGCGATCGATTCGGTTCCTTCGATGACATTTCCGGCCGAGATATCGATATCTTGCGACATTTTTTCGAAAACGCGGTTGTTCGAAGCGAGTTTCAAAACCGGTGCGATCGCATTGCCGATGGTCGTCCCGTTGCCGGTCGTAAAAACTACTACGGTAGCTCCTGACGCGACAAGTCCGGGCGTCGATTCCTGGTCATAGCCCGGGCCCTGCATCAGATTGATGCCGCGTGACTTGGGCGTTTCGGCGTATTCGATGGTGTCTTCGATGCGAGTTGTGCCTGCCTTTACGATAGCACCGAGCGATTTGATGGTGATGTTCAGCAGGCCGCCGGCTTTGTTGCCGGTGCTTGGATTTTGGCCCAGAACACCGCCGAACTTCGACGCATATTCCTTATACCAATCGACCATCGCGTAAACCTTCTTGCCGACGACAGAATCTTTCGCTCGATTGGCGAGTATGTGCTCGGCACCGCAGAATTCCGGAACTTCGGTAAGCAGCACCGTGCCGCCGCTTCTGACCAATAGGTCCGACGTATAGCCGAGGCTCGGATTTGCCGAAATGCCCGAAAAACCGTCGCTCGAGCCGCATTTTACGCCAAGAACAAGCTCACTAATGGGCCGCGTAGTCCGCTCGCATTTGTTTACCTCTGGCAGCAATTCTTGGACATACTTCAGTCCAAGCTCGATCGCAGCCTGCGTGCCTCCGACGTCTTGAATGCCGATCTTATAGACCGGTTTCTGGATCGGTGTTTCGCGTTTTGTCAGATACTTTTCGACAAACGACAGATTCGTTTTCTCACAGCCAAGGTCGATCAGGATCACGCCGCCGACGTTCGGATGATCGGCATAGTTCGACAGCGTCCGCATCATAACGTCGAGCGTCGAACCGTCCTGGCAGCCGCAGCCTTTGTTATGCGGTATCGCGACCACGCCGTCAACATTCGGGAATTTCTCACGGCTGTAGTACATGAACTCCGACATCATCGCGATCTGCGTAGCCTCGTGGCTGGCGCACATCGATGTCGGCACGATGAGCACGAAATTGCGAGTTCCCGTCCGTCCGTCGGGCCGCAAGAAACCGTCAAACGTCGCGATCTCATCCGCAGCAAAATAATCAGGAGCAGGCGTGTGCAGATCGTCCGCGAGGTCACGCACGACCGGAACATCGTCCGTCATATTTTCATGCGTTATCCATTCGCCCGTGGCGATCCCGAGCGAAGTGCCGATCGGCTGGCCGTATTGGCGAACGAATTCGCCCGCCGGAATATCCGCCGTCGCAAACCGATGGCCGGGCGTTATCGCGGCCTTGACGGTCATCGCCGTTCCGTCAGGCAGCATAAGCATCGAATTCGCGATGGTCTCCGATTTGACGACCGCGACGTTGTCCTCAGGATTGACAATGATCGCGTATTCGCTGATTGCCGGTATCTTTTCTTGTGCGGTATCAGGCATCGTTATTCGGCGATCAGCTCCGGTGTAATATAGGTTCGGACATCGGCATGCAAACGCACGAGCAAGCCCGGATTCTCATTGACTTGCGCTCTGATCGCATCTGCATCTGCTGCAAAGACGGTTTCGTTCAATCGCTTAAAGCTGGCTTTCTTTGCCGGAACCTCCGCCGCATCAACGATCGATTGCACGATCCGCTTTGCTCCGAGTATGGCCGCCGGGCCAAGCGTCAAAATGTATTTCGCGTTTCGGCATTCGGCTTCGTCAGTAGCAGAAACCGGGCTGCCGCCGGCCTTGAACTTCGAAATATGGTGTTCGAGAATGCTCGGCGAAATGGCGTTGATGCCCGCGATGTCTTCGAGAGCCGCGCCGCTGCCGGGCTTGATGTAGCAAAGATGCGAAGCGGCTTCCGCCTCCGGCCCGAGGCCGAGAAAGAACAGATCGATGCCGCCGAGCGATTCGAGACGATCGAGATATTTCGTCAATTCGCCCTCGATGTCGTCGGTCTCGGTGTTCATCGGCGTAAAGCTCTTGATCTTTGCAAAGAACGAAGGGCCGAGCAATCGTTCGAAATCGCGAACAAAGCTCAGACTATTCGCCATCGCCATCGGCGCCAGCGCATCTTGCGTAAATACATGCAACCGGCCGAGCAATTCATCGATCTCGTCAGTCTCGGCGAGCTTTGCGATATGCCTGTACATCGCCTGTGCTCCGCGGCCGCCGAGCAGGATGATAACAATGTCGCCCTCCTTTTTAGCGGCATACGCACAGAGTTCGTCGTATAACGCGAGACCGACCGCGGTTTCATTTTCGAGAACGGTCGTATTCAACGCTCGTGGTGAGATCGCGTCAACCTGCGAGCCGTGCGACAGCCATATGTTGTCGCCCGTTTCGCGTTTTTCCGTTATTCTTTTAGCTTGTATTTGCACTTTGTTCTCTTTTGACTACAATTGTAATTGGTTAAACCAATTAAAATCAAGTATCATCTTGAGAAAAGTTTCGACAAACGTGTATTCCCTGCCATTTGCATAGTATTTTATTGGCTGTGACGCTATTTCGATGAATTACTGAATTTGACCAATTGGTAAGGTTTTCGCGACACACGTAAAAAGTGGTATTACCTTTATAACCTATTATGAGCTTTTCTAAACTCGAATTGACCGGAAGAACAGCTGTTGTGATCGGCGGTACCAGCGGCATCGGCCGCGCCATCGCTCACGGTATGGCACAGGCGGGAGCCGATGTCGTTTGCACCTCGCGACGCCAAGACCAGGTCGATGCCGCCGCCGCTGAGATCGAGGGCTTTGGCAAGCGTACGCTTCGCGTAACGTCAGACGTTGGCGATAAAGCGTCGCTCGAGACCCTTCTCGCTCAATGCGTCGCCGAATTTGGCAAGGTCGATATTCTCGTCAATTCCGCAGGCCGCACCAAACGTACGCCGACGCTCGAACTCGACGAAGACGAATGGAACGGCATCATGGAAACGAACCTGACCGGCACGCTGCGGGCGTGTCAGGTCTTTGGCGAACATATGGTCGCCAACGGCTACGGCCGCATCGTCAATATCGCGTCGCTTTCGACGTTTGTCGCTCTATACGAAGTCGCCGCCTATTCAGCGAGCAAAGCCGCCGTCGCGAGCCTGACCAAATCGCTCGCCGTCGAATGGGCCAAAAAAGGTGTGAACGTCAACGCCATCGCTCCGGGCGTTTTCCGGACAGCACTGAACCAGAAGCTACTCGACGAATCACCTCGAGGCCAAGAATTTCTGACGCGAACGCCGATGGGCCGCTTTGGCCAAGTCGAAGAACTCGCGGGAGCGGCGGTCTTCCTAGCATCCGAAGCCGCCAGTTTTGTGACAGGCGAGATACTGGTCGTCGACGGAGGTTTCCTCGCAAGCGGCGTAAATCAATAAATGTCCACCGAGATCGAGATCAAAACCGAACGACTCGTCCGCAGCATCGGCCCGTATTACGCCGGCGCAATGCTGAACGCTCAGCATAACTTCGCCTGGATCACCGGCGGAGCGAACACCGCGATCGACACGAGCCGCGAAAATGGAGCGGCGACGATCCTCGTCACGAACAAAGGTAAACGCTATCTGATCGCGAGCAACATCGAGATACAGCGGATGCTCGACGAACAGGTCGATGCGAAACTTTTCGAACCTGTCGAATTTCAATGGCAAGAGGAAAAAGCCCAGCCTGAACTCGTGCGGCTTTTGGCGGGCGACCTCGCTCAGGGCCAGGTTATTGCCGACATTCCGTTCACATCGGCACCTGCGTTGGAATCAATATTTGCTAATCAACGATTTCAGCTGACCAAAGAGGAAAAAGAACGCTATCGCGACCTCGGACGCGACGCTGCCGAAGCAATGTCGAACACGGCCAAAGAAATTCGCCTAGGTCAATCTGAGAACGAGATCGCAAACACGTTGCGGTCCGAACTTGGCACGAAGAATATCAGTTCGGTGGTCACGCTTGTTGCCGCCGATGACCGCATCGCGAAATATCGGCATCCTGTTCCGACCGATAACCGCTGGGAGAAAACGCTGCTACTCGTAACCTGCGCCAAACGCCGCGGACTGATCGCGAGCCTCAGCCGAATGATCTCGATCGGCGAGCCGACCGACGAATTGAAACGCAAGACCGAGGCCGCCGCGTTCGTCCACGCTTCGCTTCAACACGCGACACGCATTGCCGTCAATCCGGAAACTCTCGGCTCCGAGCTTTATGCAGTTGCGACCGATGCTTACCAGAAAATGGGCGTTGCCGACGAGATCAACAAACATCACCAAGGCGGCGCGACCGGCTATCGAACACGCGATTGGGTCGCTCATCCCGCAAGCCTTGAGCAGATTTTTCCGGACCAGGCATTCGCATGGAATCCTTCGATAACAGGAACCAAGGTCGAGGACACGATAGTTCGAAATGACGGCGATATCGAGGTTCTCACGGCGAGCCCCGATTTCCCGACAATTGAGACCGTGATCGAAGGCCGCAGCTATTTTTCGCATGGAATTTTGACGATCTAATGAGGAGCAACAAACGATGAACAACGACCAAGCCGACATTATTGAAAGCCAGAAAGAACAGGACGACGGAGAATTTCTCGCGGCTCCCGAGGAATCAGGCGGTTCTGCCGCGGGTGCCGTTATCGCTGGCGTCGGCGACGTTGTGAAACGCGTTGGCCGCTATCGCTGGACGATCTGTGCGTTACTGTTTTTCGCGTCGGCCATTAACTACGTCGATCGCCAGGTCATCGCCATTCTCAAGCCGACATTGACTGCCGAATTCGGCTGGACGGATATCGATTACGGCTGGATCATCTTCGCGTTTTCGACCGCCTATGCGATCGGTTTCATCTTTGCCGGGCGGTTCATGGACAAATTCGGCACGAAGATCGGCTTCTCGGTCGCGATCGTACTTTGGAGCATCGGAGCCCTGATGCACGCGTGGGCGGTCGGCGTCGGCGAAGTTGCCTTGCCCATTCTAACGCCGATCATAAACGGCCTGCTTTCAGCAGTTAACGCGATAATCACGCCACTCGGATTTGCTCCGTGGTCGATCGTATTGTCAGTTTCGGTCGCCGGCTTCATTGTTGCCAGGTTCGTTCTCGGGCTCGGAGAATCGGGCAATTTCCCGGCGGCTATCAAGACGACGGCTGAATGGTTCCCAAAGAAAGAACGTGCTCTTTCTACAGGTATTTTCAATGCCGGCACTAACGTCGGAGCTCTCGTCACGCCGTTGGTCGTGCCGATCCTCGTCGCAATTTGGGGCTGGTACGAGGCGTTCATAGTTACGGGCGTTCTCGGTTTTATCTGGCTTGCGTTTTGGCTAGTGATGTATAAGCGGCCCGACCAGCATCCGCGGCTTTCAAAAGAAGAACTCGCCTATATCCAAAGCGATCCGGCAGAACCGACGACCAAGATACCTTGGGCAAAACTCATCAAATATCGCCAAACATGGGCGTTCGCCGTCGGCAAATTCCTGACCGATCCGATCTGGTGGATCTATCTTTTCTGGGTGCCTGATTTTCTGCAACGTCAACACGGCCTTGATCTCAAATCGTTCGGCCTGCCGATCGCTGTGATCTACATCATCGCTGACGTCGGCAGCGTCGGCGGCGGCTGGATCTCATCGTGGCTCATCAAACGCGGCTGGACGATCAACAGATCGCGTAAGACGGCGATGCTCGTCTGTGCGTTAGCTGTGGTGCCGATCGTGTTGGCATCAGTAACATCGAGCTTGTGGCTCGGTGTGATCCTGATCGGCATCGCGGCGGCGGCTCACCAAGGCTGGTCGGCGAATCTGTTCACGCTCACATCGGACACGTTCCCGAAACAAGCCGTCGGCTCGGTCGTCGGCATCGGCGGCATGTTCGGCGCCATCGGCGGAATGGTCATCGCACCGCTCGTCGGCTACATTCTGGCGAAATCAAACAGCTACGTCCCGATCTTCATCATCGCAGCATCGGCGTATTTGGTCGCTTTGCTGCTGATACACCTGCTCGCTCCGAAGCTAGAACAGGCAAAGATCGAGGCATAGATCAGATCGCACAAACGCAAGTGTTAAGGGGCGTGCCAAGTCGAGTCACCTCGAACAAGGCCGCCCCGCACTGTGGTTTTTTTGAAAAAAACTTCGTGATTTCGCGGAAATCGGGA
>JAEUQI010000200.1 GCA_016789145.1 Blastocatellia bacterium
AATCACAGCATTACAGACCGCGCCGCATCAGCTTGATGGCGTTTCAATCCACGTCCGTCATTGCTGACGGACGAATCATTGGCATCCGGACTCATAGCGCGCGCCTCATGAGTTTCAATCCACGTCCGTCATTGCTGACGGACGAATCCTTCAAGCGGTTGTGTGTATCGATCCCCCGCAAAAGCGTTTCAATCCACGTCCGTCATTGCTGACGGACGAATCGGCGGGTCACACGACTGCCCGGTAAAATTCGCGTTGTGTCAATCCACGTCCGTCAGTGCTGACGGACGAATCGCTTTCCTGCGCCCTTACCGTTCGTAACCATCTCGTTTCAATCCACGTCCGTCATTGCTGACGGACGAATCTATCCATCCTCGCCAAGCTCATACGCCCTGCGGTAGTTTCAATCCACGTCCGTCATTGCTGACGGACGAATCCCCTCAGAAACGCAAACGCTCGCCCAGGGTCGCGCGGTTTCAATCCACGTCCGTCATTGCTGACGGACGAATCCATTCAACCGCATGCGGAGGCGTGACGACCATCAGGTTTCAATCCACGTCCGTCATTGCTGACGGACGAATCACCCGTCAAATATGCGCCGGGTGCCGTGAGAATGTCGTTTCAATCCACGTCCGTCATTGCTGACGGACGAATCGATTTCGGCGCCGGCCGCATGGTCGTTGCAGTCGGTTTCAATCCACGTCCGTCATTGCTGACGGACGAATCCCGGTCCGGTGACATTGATCGCCAGGCCCAGCACCGGTTTCAATCCACGTCCGTCATTGCTGACGGACGAATCCGTACGCCCGGCAGGTGGCCTGCAGGTCTGCTTCAGTTTCAATCCACGTCCGTCATTGCTGACGGACGAATCAAGGCGCCAAACTCGGCAGCCCCGCCCACTTGTCGGTTTCAATCCACGTCCGTCATTGCTGACGGACGAATCCCGCGCCGGGTTAACCACCTGGCACTCCACCTTCAGTTTCAATCCACGTCCGTCATTGCTGACGGACGAATCGCTTCACCTGCAACTGTCTGATCCGCCATCAAAAAACGCTCGCTTTGCGCGAACCTGCAG
>JAEUQI010000201.1 GCA_016789145.1 Blastocatellia bacterium
TACCAGTCAAAGTCCGGCAGCTTGTCACCCTGCTCGTTATTCACATAGTTGCATGCTTCCCAGATACTTTTCTCGTTCCAGAGGTTTCGTTTGCTGCCTTTGTCAGCCCAAGGCGAATGTTCCTCGATCCACAATCCATCTTCGCGAAGTTGTCGCGTCGCATTTGCCTTGACCGCAATCAAAACATCCTTTGGTTTCTTTTCTCCGATCGCGATTACGACGTGGACATGATTGGTTCTTACATTGATCGCGAGAATTCTCCATCCGCGGATCTCACAGAGTTGTCGAATAGCTTTCTCGACCGCCTGGCGGCTGGCGGCACTTAGCGAAACCGGCGGATGGAGTAACAACTTTTCGTTGTACTTACGCCAGTTGGAATTTCCTTCGATCCTAGGTGTTGCGTATTTGTTGTGGTTCCGATCAACGCTGCCGCGTTCATCGCCGTGCAGCCACGTTCCGTAGCAGCGAAATGTGAAGAAAACAGCAAGTGGCGTGTCGGTGTCGTTCCACATTGGACTATTCTAGCGTACGGAAGAACCCAGTCGCTATCGCTCCCGGTTCTGACATTATTGCAGCTTTGCGATCTCTGCTTCGTTCTCGGCGTTGGTCTTGGCGTCGTTGCCGGCGAATTTGTTCTCTTCTTTAAGTTTGATGTAGATCGCCTGGCTTGCCTTGAAGCTGGCGAGGGCGGCGTCTTTGGCGGCTAGCTTTAAGTGCGTTTTGCCTGCCAGATTATGGGCACGGGCGATGACCTTGTTCGACTGAGTGTGAGCAGGCAGCTTTGCCAGAACTTCGCCGCAATAGTCTTGTGCCAGTTTCAGCGTTTCGAGGGTCTTTGCGTGGTCGCCGGCGTCAAAATGCGTCTGGCTCATATCGTAATATGTGCCGCCGATGTCGTATAGGATCAGCGTGTTTGTGGGATCCTCTTTTCTCAATTGCTGCGAGATCTCGATCGCTCGTTCAAAACTCTTAAGCGAATCGGCGTATCGTTTGGCGGCTCGCAGAGTGACCGCGCGTTGTTTTGCGACCAGCACGACGTCGCGTTTCGC
>JAEUQI010000202.1 GCA_016789145.1 Blastocatellia bacterium
TCGGTCGAGGTTTCGGTCAGTTCCAGCAATGGCGTTCCGATGTTTCCGCCGACCTGTGTAACTTTTCCGCCATCTTTCAGAATCTCGCCGACAAGCGTTGTCGTTGTCGTCTTACCGTTGGAACCTGTAATTCCGATGATCTTTCCTTTTAGGAACCGCGAAGCAAGCTCGACCTCGCCGATAACTTCGCCGTCCTTCCGATCGACGTATCTCGCGGGAATAGTATTCGTGGGCACGCCGGGCGAAATTACGACCAGATCGATCTGATCGAGCAACCACGAAGGCAATTCGCCGCCAATAAGCCCAACACCACATTCAGTCTTCAAAGATCTCGCCGCTTCAGACCAAGACTCGACTTCGCGTTTGTCATGCAAAGCCACAGTCGCCCCGCGAACAGCCAAAAAGCGTGCAGCGGAAATCCCAGACTTCCCTGCTCCCAAAACTAATGCTTTTCGGCCTTCGATCAACATCTTGTCAGAACCACCTGCGGTAGCAGGTGGTTTATCAATAACAACGCCCAATTCCATCGGTTGGAATCCCCGTTATCGGGTAAGCTCGATTATCACTCAACTTCAACCACCCGCTACCGCAGGTGGTTCTGACCGGCTCGCGACTGTGCAAACTATCGCAATTTCAGCGTCGATAAACTCAACAACGCAAACAAAACCGCGATAATTACGAATCGAAACACGATCTTCGGCTCTTTCCAGCCGGACATTTGGAAATGGTGGTGCAGCGGCGCTTGTTTGAATATTCGCTTGCCGACGCCGGACGTGCGTTTCGTGAATTTGAAGAACGAAACTTGGATCATCACGGACAAGGCTTCGAGAATGAACACGCCGCCGATAAAAGGCAGCAGAAACTCTTGTTTTGTCAGGATCGCAACCGTTCCTAAAGCCCCGCCGATGGCCAAACTTCCCACATCGCCCATAAATACTTCGGCGGGCGGCGCGTTATACCAGAGAAATCCAAGACTCGCCCCGACCATCGCCCCGCAAAACACGGTCAATTCTCCGGCCGCAG
>JAEUQI010000203.1 GCA_016789145.1 Blastocatellia bacterium
GGAGCGAGCAGAACGCGCATGGACGGTCGCAGCCTTCGGCGATCTTGACGAATGCGGTGTGCGATTGTGTGGCACGCATTCGCGGAGTGTATTCGTCGTACAAATAAGTCGCCGATTTGTTGCCAATAGGAGTTATCGTTAATAAAGACGAGTCAAACTCATCGTCCGCGGCCTTCAAAATGTCGCCGACCTGCGAAGTCCCGATGAACGCATCGACCTCGGGCAGCTCTTTCATCAGATCGTCGCGATAACGCTCGACCAGACAACCGGCGACGATCACGCGGTTCGCCGCACCCTCAGATTTCCAACGCGTAGCCTCCAAAATGGCGTCGATCGACTCTTGCTTGGCCGATTCGATGAATCCGCAAGTATTCACCACCACCGTGTCCGCCTCGCTAGCGTCCGCCGTGATCTCATACCCCTCGCGCGCAAGAGTCCCCATCATAACCTCGCTATCAACAAGATTCTTCGGACACCCAAGACTTACAAACCCAACTTTCTTCATAACCGCAAAGACAGAGTTTAACATAGGACGAACCCGACCCGTCTTGCTGGTTTATGAGTTGCCACTAGCTTTAGCTAGTGGATCAGGCATTATAAGAACTCCCGGGCTTTAGCCCAAACCATCGGTGCGGGCTGAAGCCCGCTAGAGGTCATTGTGAATCGCTGTCCACTAGCTGAAGCTAGTGGCAACTTATGAAAGTAATCGCAGCACCCGACTCTAATCCAACTCAGGAAAAACAAAAGTGTATCGATTGTTCGGCTTATCAAACCCAACTTCGATATTAGGGGTCG
This sequence comes from Blastocatellia bacterium, assembly GCA_016789145.1. Taxonomy (GTDB): domain Bacteria; phylum Acidobacteriota; class Blastocatellia; order Pyrinomonadales; family Pyrinomonadaceae; genus OLB17. The sequence continues at coordinate 796 of JAEUQI010000203.1, forward strand.
GAATGCCAAATTTATTCGCCAGTAAGCCAATTACCGCACACGTGAGACCCTCGACCTGAAAATCTGTGGGGTTGTAATCCAACTTTTGCAAGCGCATGACTAATGGAGCCTCACGTTTCAAGCGATCGTCGAGCTGGGAGCCTAGAATCCTAACACCGAACAGAAACGCATCGCGATCTGCAGGTTGCAAGGCTTCTAAACCGGAAACCCCAAAG
>JAEUQI010000204.1 GCA_016789145.1 Blastocatellia bacterium
CCAGAGGTTCGTGGAACGCTTAAACCACTGATAACAATAGTGTTACGAGACCCAAAGTGCCATTTTAAGCCCAAAACTGCGGGCAAATGCGCTAATTGGTGTTATTGTAACGCGCTAATGGGTGGAATTTCGAGTTGACTGTGTCAAATGGATAGTGGCGTCTGATCTTGGTGATTTGGATTCACGCATGAGGTCTGTGAGTGGTGATGCTCACAGACCTCGTTTGGTTTGGTTGACCTGGTCAGTTGATCAAGCCTCAAGCTTCGGGCGTTCCGTTTTCTTTGGATCGCTCGGTTGGTGCTTTTGCTCAGCTTCGAGCACATCGGCCTCCAGTGCTGCGTAGATCTCTTCGGTTGCCAAATCGAACCTGGCGAGTTGTTCTTCCAGATTGATGATCTGCAGCTCGATCTGGTCTCGCTGTTGACGGCGATGCAAACGGGATCGTTTAAGATCGCTTGACGAAAAACTGACCTTGATCGGATCGACCTTCTCGTTGAGAGCGTTGATTTGTTGATGCACAACGGTCGCAGCACCGTTCTCAAATTCTACGCTGATGATGCCCTTTGCCTTCTTCGCCGAGTATTGATCTAAGACCATCGCGACGATCTGTTCTTGTTGTGTTAACTGATTGTTGTCCATAGTGTTTTTTTTCTCCTTTCGAAATCTAAGCGGCTGCGGGGTAGAAAATACCGAAGCCGGTCTGTGCTGTTAGTTCTCCTGCAGTTGTGACAGTGCGTCCATCCAAGTCAATGTCGTAATTGGTCGACGTGAGATTGAGACCGGTGATCTCTCCTGATTCGATCTCTACGGGTTCGCCCTTTGCGGTGAACTCGACCCCAAACCTGACGACGGTGTTCGACACACGCATAATGTAGAAGTCAACGGTCCAGTCGGTAGCTCCGGCTGCTGCAACCTGACCGGTCGCTAGAACGATGCCGGCGAACTTGGGAAAGATCCGCTTTGTGTTGCCATTTGCGGTGAACACACCGCTGAACTCACATTTGAT
>JAEUQI010000205.1 GCA_016789145.1 Blastocatellia bacterium
ATGGCGTCGGTTTTGAGGATCTCTTTGATCTCGCTGACCGACTTCCCTTCAGCTTTGGCCTGTTGGAAAGTGCGTTTCATGCGTTCGATCGCCCAGAAAAGGTTGACAGCGGTCGGGCGAGTCTTTGCCAGCACGTCGCCGGCGAATTCGAGTTCATCTTCGAGGTCAGCGACGGTCGTGCCGACGAAATTCTTCGCCGCGATGGCCATTCCATAAGCCGCCGAAACGCCGATCGCCGGAGCTCCGCGAACGACCATGTCCTTGATGCCTGCGGCGACTTCGTCGTAAGTTTTCAGCGTCAGCCACACTTCCTCGGTCGGCAGCAATCGCTGATCGAGCATAAGAACACCTTCGTCGGACCATTTTACGGGGATGATATCGAGTTTCATAAAATTTTGTCGTCTTGTCAGAACCACCTGCGGTAGCGGGTGGTTGAATTAAATTACTGAGTTTAAGAGAAATGTGTGCGCGACTCAAATTAGATGGAACTTTCCGACGTAGCCTGCTCGTTGATTAGGTTAAACCACCCGCTACCGCAGGTGGTTCTGACAGAACCGACAAAGCTATGAAACTCGAACACACACTCGATGATCTTCATGTCGCGGTGACGCGGCGTTGGTGGCTGCAGGCGTTTACGGCATTTACGCGAGTGCTGCTGGCTCTCGGATTTATTCCGCCGAGCATTCCGAAGATCATGGGCAAACCGTTCACTTCGCTGCCCGATTCGCATCCGGTCGGGCACTATTTCAATGCGTTGTTACAGACCGGCTTTTATTACGAGTTTCTCGGTTGGGGACAGTTGACTGCGGCAATTTTGCTGCTCATTCCGCGAACTTCGCATATCGGAGCGTTGATGTTCCTGCCGATCATTGCAAATATTGCGGTGCTGACGGCGAGCGTTGGTTTCGCCGGAACTTGGGTTATTACGTTGTTTATGTGCCTGGCGGCGATGTGGCTCGTCGCGTGGGAATTTGACCGACTAAAGCCA
>JAEUQI010000206.1 GCA_016789145.1 Blastocatellia bacterium
CGAAGCAGACGTATCTCCTCTTCGGGATTCGTCCGTCAGCAATGACGGACGTGGATTGAAACGTGAAAACGGCGCCGGACGCCGGCCGGATCGTAGGATTCGTCCGTCAGCAATGACGGACGTGGATTGAAACCAGCGCATTGCCCAGATTGCCCTGGAGCACCAGTTGATTCGTCCGTCAGCAATGACGGACGTGGATTGAAACACGCATCGGGGCGGAAGCCATACCGCCGCCTTTGGATTCGTCCGTCAGCAATGACGGACGTGGATTGAAACACGCCAACGCGGCGGCCGATGTGCTCTACGCCAACGATTCGTCCGTCAGCAATGACGGACGTGGATTGAAACGCCGATTTTCTCGGCTTGGTCGTTATTGCTGGTGTGGATTCGTCCGTCAGCAATGACGGACGTGGATTGAAACCCATGACAAATAACGGACGGTCCGAGAAGTCCGGCGATTCGTCCGTCAGCAATGACGGACGTGGATTGAAACCTGCACAACGATCACAACGACAACAACGACCGTCATGATTCGTCCGTCAGCAATGACGGACGTGGATTGAAACGGGCACGAGTTCTTCCTTGGTGCGGATGAGGCCGGGGATTCGTCCGTCAGCAATGACGGACGTGGATTGAAACCCTCAACTGGCGGAGGCCGCATGATCACCCTGCGGATTCGTCCGTCAGCAATGACGGACGTGGATTGAAACCAACGTAAGCCTCAATACATTGCCCGCCATTCTGGGGATTCGTCCGTCAGCAATGACGGACGTGGATTGAAACTTTACGGGTGAGTTTGCAGCTATGACATGGTCAAAAGATTCGTCCGTCAGCAATGACGGACGTGGATTGAAACCTTTTAACGGTTTTGGTCGGGGTAGCCTTTGCGGGGATTCGTCCGTCAGCAATGACGGACGTGGATTGAAACACACGTATCAAGGATGTTCCGCCGATTGCCGTGCAGGAT
>JAEUQI010000207.1 GCA_016789145.1 Blastocatellia bacterium
ATGGGGATCGGGATGATCGTTGTCTGCGCCGAAGAAAGGAAAGAGATTCTGAAAGAACAGCTCGGTGTGTATTATGAAATCGGAAAAATTGATGATGGAAACGGAGCGGTTTCAATCACATAGGCGGAAACACGAGCGGTAGCGAGTGTGCCCAGAAAAAGTTGTGAAATACAAAGCATTAAAATCGATCGCTCATAACTACAGCCATTCGTTCGTTAGCTACACCAACTACGTAGACGACGGCTTCGTCATAGATGATTTGAAACAGATTGTTAGAAAAGCCGAAGGTGAAAAGATCTGCGTGTGGAGGGTCCTAGAACATCCGCAAATTCCGCAATTGACTCAACGCATACTACGAAGCATCGAGTATTACAAAAGGAACCTCCCGAAATTTGTAGCAGACATGGGTTCGGATATCGTTGCAATTCGAGAATTTCGCACCGAGATCTACTTAAAATCTAACAAACAAATGGCCGTCGAGGGACATATCGTCGATGGTCGAGGTCGCGCTTACGTTTGTCCTGTATTTGACTTCTGAACCGACGGGGCACACTCGCTACCGCTCGTGTTTCCGCCTTTTGGCTCGATCCTCTAAAAATATGGAAAAAAACCGCTGGTGGCTAGCTATTCCATTCGCTCTTGGCGTGATGATCGTGAACGTTTTGATCAGCGTCCTGTGGGTGGCCGTTTACAGTTTGTTCATCAATCCGGGACAGGACGAGGCATATTATCAGGCGTATGCCCAAACGAGCGCTCCGTATTCGAGCATCATCGCGGGGATACCGCTGATGTTTCTAGCCGGGCGTTGGATCGGCAGCAAGTTTCCTAAGAACAATAGCGTCAAAGCAGCGTTGTTTGTTTGGCTGGTGTATTTCCTCATCGATCTTGCCGTAATTGTCGCCGCCGGAGCATTGCTCGACATTGCACTCCTTTTCATTATTTCATTTGTAACGAAATTTGC
>JAEUQI010000208.1 GCA_016789145.1 Blastocatellia bacterium
GGCATTCACCCGAAATTGGAAACAGCGACAAGATTCGATGAAACATTAGCTGCTCTATCCGTTGAGCTACATCTCGAGTGGCGAGACGACGGGATTCGAACCCGCAACACGCTGATTATGAGTCATGTAGTTCCATCTGCATTCGCTGTAAAGATTGGCTGACAGAGCGGGGTTTGAACCCGCGGCTTCCGGCTTAACGGGCCGGCACGCTGACCGTCTGAGTTACCCGTCAAAAAATTAGCGGCGACAAATAGTGAAAAGACTTGTACGTGCTCTACCGGGCTGAGCTACGTTCGGATGGCTCCGAACGGCCGGATTCGAACCGGCGACACGTCATGTGTAAATGATGTAGTCCTTTCAGCATTCGCCGAATGTGAGATTGGTTGCGGCGGGAAGATTCGAACTTCCGACCCAGGGTTTATGAGACCCTTGCTCTACCGCTGAGCTACGCCGCCAAAAATTTGGTCCGCCGGGTGAGATTTGAACTCACGCTCCCTCGCTTAAAAGGCGAGTGCCTTGAACCAACTTGGCCACCGGCGGCCGTGATGAAACGGTAGGCAAACGCGGCGCTAAAAATGCGTCTTTGGGTGCAGGACAAAATAGGTCCGTTGCGGACCAAGACAGGAAATTCATTCCCGCACCCTTGCATTTCGGCTGCCCGCGTTTGTTTGGGTAAGACCGTTATGAAATTTTCGATTTGCGATTGAAAGTCAGTCCGTTGCCGGCCGCCTCCGAGGTGAAGCGGCCGGTTGCGCTGTGAGAGATCAGTGAACCGCTGATGCGGCCCGAGCGTGTTTCGGCATCGGTTGTTGAGCATTGAGTACTTCGACCTCGGTCTCTACGGCTCTCTTAAATTCATCGATCACCTCGGTGAGCATTCTAAGCATTTCGAGGGTGTTCAACCGCTCCTCGACCGTGTTCACGTCGAGGTAAAGGGAGATCT
>JAEUQI010000209.1 GCA_016789145.1 Blastocatellia bacterium
CAAAGCGAGCGTTTTGCGATGGCGGATCAGACAGTTGCAGGTGAAGCGATTCGTCCGTCAGCAATGACGGACGTGGATTGAAACTGGTCAGACAGTCGGAACTTATACGGGTCAATTCTGGATTCGTCCGTCAGCAATGACGGACGTGGATTGAAACTGCTGTTTGTCGGGGGGCTTTGCTTTGTCCTTCCATGATTCGTCCGTCAGCAATGACGGACGTGGATTGAAACTGTTTGCTGTTCGATCAGCGGGACGAAAGACCACGGATTCGTCCGTCAGCAATGACGGACGTGGATTGAAACATATCTACTTGCACATAATTACCCAGCGCCCCAAGATTCGTCCGTCAGCAATGACGGACGTGGATTGAAACAACGATGCGGGCGAGGCGCGCTGCAAGGCCGGTTGGATTCGTCCGTCAGCAATGACGGACGTGGATTGAAACATCCCGCTGAGGCGGGAATACTTCGAAGCATTCAGAGGATTCGTCCGTCAGCAATGACGGACGTGGATTGAAACCCTTCTTCCACGGCTTCCTCGGGGCTGTCCCAGTGGATTCGTCCGTCAGCAATGACGGACGTGGATTGAAACATTACTGGGCAGACGGGGACATCAAGACTGGAAAGAGATTCGTCCGTCAGCAATGACGGACGTGGATTGAAACGTCCTGCGCCCCGTCCTCCTCCAGTAGTCCTCTGAGAGATTCGTCCGTCAGCAATGACGGACGTGGATTGAAACTGATCTGCTCGCAAGGCTTACTCCGTCTCGCGCTGGATTCGTCCGTCAGCAATGACGGACGTGGATTGAAACATCTCGTGGCCGGCTGAGCACGCGTTGTACTTCTGATTCGTCCGTCAGCAATGACGGACGTGGATTGAAACAAGATCACCGTGGCGGGGGAGGGCGCTCCCGCCACCGATTCGTCCGTCAGCAATGACGGAC
>JAEUQI010000020.1 GCA_016789145.1 Blastocatellia bacterium
GAACGCTGCCCCACCGCCGCCTGGGACATGCAAAAGTTCTGGTACAACGTAACCAAAGCCGGCGAGGTAAAGTACAACGTCGTACAGATCACGCGAAACGGAGTATCTGTGTAGTGACAAGCGAAAGTGTATTCGCGATGAGTTTTGCCGAGGTTTATCTGCATTATGTGGCGAAGGTGGAGAAGAAGGGGCGTTCGGTTGGGGAGTTGCATGAGGTTATCGAGTGGTTGACGGGTTATGTCAGAACCGGGAGCGATAGCGACTGGGTTTTGGTGGACTAGGCGAGGAAGAACCCGGTCGCTATCGCTCGCGGTTCTGATTTTGCCCCGCGGCTCAACCCGAATGTCGCATTGATCACGGGCGTTGTCTGCGGCATCCGCGTCGAAGACATCGAAGACCCGTTAATGCAAAAGATCCGCTGGCTCGATAAGCTTGTGGACGAACTTGCGAAGGGAAAGAAGATGGAGAAGATTCTTAGGTCGGCGGTTTGATTGCTAATTGAGGATTAGAATGCGAACAATAAGGCGATTATTCAGCACAACCCTTATACTTGGAGTTGTTCCGTTTACTTTATTCGGACAAACTCCGTGTGCTCCTCAGAAGCATGCAAGGCTTCCGTATGTTTTGAACCTAACTTATCACAAGGCACGGCCCAGACTTCTCAAAGCAGGCTGGCAACCTTTTCCAACAGTTTTCCATAGTGGAGGAAGTAGCAATCCTCATATTCCATATGGTAACGGCAATATCTTCTGGAAGAAGGGATACTGGGAAGTTGAGACTTGCTCTGGCACAGGCTTAGCACCATGTAACTTCTTGTTTAAGGATGCTTATGGAAATAACCTACGTGTTACGACGGCAGGCGAAGAAGATACGAAGGGAAAGTACTTTGCAAGAGTCACCGGCTATAAGTTCGTTTGTGGGGAATTTGAGTAAGCTCCTAAATTGAGATTACGGAACAACTAGAAGATCGGTATAAGAAAGTTAATGCAAGAAACGAAGATAAATGATTTCGTAGTTAGATTTGCAAACGTCAACGGCACCGGGTCGGCTTCGGCTAACGCTTTATTTACTAAGGCGGTGTTTCGGATGGGTGTGCCGGTGACGCCGAAGAACATTTTCCCTTCGAATATTCAGGGTTTGCCGACTTGGTACGAGGTGCGAGTCTCGGAGAAAGGATATTTGGGCAGACGCGAGGGCGTCGATCTGATGATCGCGGTCAATCCGCAGTCAATGAAGAAGGATTATGCGGACGTGCACGCGGGCGGATACTTTCTTTATGACTCGTCAAAGCCTTTGCCGCCGGGTTATGACCGCACGGACATCACGCATATCGGCATTCCATTGATGGCACTGTGCAATGCGGAGTTCACGGACGCACGGCAGCGGCAGTTGTTCAAGAACATAATATATATTGGTGCATTGTCGGCGTTGTTGGACATTGAGTTTGCGGTGCTTGAGGGACAACTCGCCGAGCAGTTCAAGGGGAAAGAGAAACTCATCGAACCGAACATCAAAGCATTGAACATCGGCGTCGATTACTGCAAAGAGAACTTCGATTGTCCTTTGGACATCCGCGTCGAACGCCGTGATCTGCTTGGAGATAAGATATTGTTCGGCGGCAATTCCGCATGCGGGCTCGGCGCAGTCTATGCCGGAGCGACCGTTGCGGCTTGGTATCCGATCACGCCTTCGACGAGCGTAGTAGATGCGTTTGCGAAGTACGCCGCTAAGTATCGCGTCGACGCAGATACGGGCAAGAACAACTACGCGATCGTACAGGCCGAGGATGAACTCGCTGCGATCGGCATGGTCATGGGCGCTTGTTGGAATGGTGCGAGATCTTTTACCGCGACAAGCGGCCCGGGCGTGAGTTTGATGAACGAGTTCCTTGGTTTAGGCTACTTCGCCGAAGTTCCGACGGTTCTTATCGATGTTCAGCGAACCGGCCCTTCGACCGGAATGCCGACGAGGACGCAGCAGTCAGATATCTTGCTAGCGGCGTACGCTTCGCACGGAGATACGAAGCATCCGCTGCTGTTTCCGGCTTCTCCGAAAGAATGTTTTGAGATGACCGTCGATGCATTCGACCTAACTGAGCGACTTCAAACCCCAGTCATCATCATGACTGACTTAGACCTCGGCATGAACGACCACATTTCCGAGCCGCTCACTTGGGATGACTCCCGTGTCTATGATCGAGGGAAAGTGCTGACTTCGGAGCAGTTGGATAAGATATATCACGTCGTCTCCGCGACCAATGGCAACGGCAATAACGCCGAGGCCCAGCCCGATCAAGAAGCGGAGCACGCCGGGGACTTTCTTGAACAGTTCAACAGTAAATGGGGCCGTTATTTGGACATTGACGACGACGGCATCCCGTATCGGACGATCGCCGGTACGAACCCAACGCGAGGAGCGTTCGTAACGCGAGGCTCTTCCCGCGACGAATACGGCGTCTACACCGAAGACGGAGCCGCCTATCAGAGGAATGTCGATCGTTTGGCGAAAAAGTGGGAAACCGCAGCGACGCTGGTGCCGGAACCGGAGATCCGCTGGAGTGCCGACACTCCTGTCGGCTCTAAGTCAGCCGTAGAAGAAGCCGACAAGAGTGTCGGCACTCCGTTGGGTGTCATATATTTCGGAACTTCGAGCTATGCCGCCGAAGAAGCCCTCGAGTTCCTCGCCGCCGATGGCATACATCTCGACGCAATGCGGGCACGTGGCTTTCCGTTCGGCGAATCATTCCGCGATTTCGTCGATTCGCACGAACGCATCTTCGTCATCGAACAAAACCGCGACGCCCAATTCCGCAGCCTAATGATGATCGAGTTAGGCGTTGATGCATCGAAACTCATCTCCGTCCTAAATTACGACGGCATGCCGATCACGGCGGATAATATTTATAGGCAGATCAAAGGATCAATCACGAAATGACATACGTACGATCTACATTTAGACATCCGGCATTGCCGAAGAATGACCTTGGGTACACGGTTGATTATTACGAGGGCTCGTTGTCGACGCTTTGTGCGGGGTGCGGGCATGATTCGATCAACGCGGCGATCGTTGAGGCGTGTTGGCAGTTGAACATTGAGCCGCACAAGGTCGCGAAGCTCTCAGGCATTGGTTGTTCGTCGAAATCTCCTGCTTATTTCCTGAGCAATTCGCACGGCTTCAACAGCGTCCATGGGCGAATGCCGTCGGTTGCGACCGGAGCGAATCTCGCGAACCGCGACCTGATCTATTTCGGCGTCTCAGGCGACGGCGACACGGCTTCGATCGGGATGGGGCAATTCGTGCATGTCGTCCGGCGAAACCTGAACATGGTCTATCTCGTGATGAACAACGGCTGCTACGGCCTAACGAAGGGCCAAGACAGCGCGACCGCCGACGCTGGCTCAAAGAGCAAAGCGGGAAGTGTCAACCTGTTCGAAGCTATTGACCTCGCGAGCCTTGCCATCGAGCTTGGGGCAACATTCGTCGGTCAGAGCTTCTCAGGCGACAAACAACAGCTTATTCCGCTAATGAAAGCCGCGATGTCGCATCAGGGCTTTGCGTTTCTCAACGTCATCTCGCCGTGTGTCACGTTCAACAACAACCCCGGCTCGACCAAATCATACGATTACGTCCGCGAGCACGTCGAGGTCACGGGCACGATGGATTTCGTGCCATATGAGAAAGAGATCACGACGACATACGAAGCCGGCGATGTCTCTGACATCTCGATGCACGACGGTTCGGAGATCCGTTTGCACAAGCTGCAAAAGGATTGGGATCCTCAAGATCGATTCTCGACCATAAACGCCATGCAGCGAGCAAAGCAAAAAGGCGAGATCTTGACCGGTTTGCTCTACATCAACGAAGATTCTAGGGATCTACATTCGATGATAAACACGAGCGAGACGCCGCTGAATGCTCTCTCAAAAGACATTTTGTGCCCGGGATCCGAAGCTTTAGCGAAACTAAATGCGAGCCTTCGGTAGATCTATGAAAGCTCGGCTTTTGTTGCTCATCGTTTTTCTGCTTTTCGCATCAGCAAATGCGTTTGCTGTTTGCGGTGATGCGTCTAGCCAGCTTTCCGCGCTCATCAAACAGGGAATTGACGACGGCAAGAAGGTTCCACTCATCCTAATTCACGGCCATCAAGGTGTGGATAGTCAACAATCGGTCGATCAGGATGTTGGCTATTGGAACAAGTTCCTCGCGGTGTTTCAGCAGAATGCTGAGGCTTCAGCGAAATTCACGATCTTCAATTTCCAATACTGCAGCGACCGCGAGCCGGTTGCAAAGATCGCCGAACAACTTCGTGATGCGGTCGACAAACAGATAGCTGATCGTCCACACGTCATTCTCGCCCACAGCCTTGGCGGTCTCGTCGCGACCTCGTATGCCGCCGAGACCTCCCATTTGTCTGGCAAATGGAAAGGGAAGCGCGGCGGCGAAACGATCATCGGCCTAGTAACGCTCGCCACGCCACATCACGGCACGCCCGGAGCGAACGATGCTTCAACGATGAAGAAGTTCGTTCCGCGATCGCTCTCAGCCGCTTATGATGCGATGCATCGAATCTATTGGCGTTCAGGGCCGTTGCCATCCGCGGCGAATCGGTCTGACCTTCGTTGGGATAATTACGACGGCAAGCTGCCGGCAAACTCAAAGGACATCAATTCGGCACAGGCAAAGCGGAATGCGGCGTTCGCTCCATTTACAAATAAGCTGATCGCTTACGCGGGGGCCGTCGATTCCACACTCAATACCTTCGAGATCGCCTCGCTTATCTTGCAGCTTAAGCTTGGCGGAAATGGCGGCGATGACCATAGCAAATTGTCCCTTGCGAATGTCGGAATGGTCAATGCACTTGGTAACAAGTTCGGCGATGCCGATGGTCTGGTCCCACGAGTTAGCGGCCTATTTTGTAGAAATGGCTCGCCGACCTCAAAATCGAAGAATTTCGTTTGCAACTCTGTCTCACGAGTCCGTCGGTTCGAATTCGGCAAAGCGGGCGAGGTTCGGGCGAGCGAACTACCTGACACAAACACGCTTAGTATCGTAAGAACCGACCGAGGCTTTGACCACCTAAATATGCTGACGAACGAGGTCGTTATCAACTACGCATTGAACGACATTCTCAGTTTTGTAAGCCCTAAGCCGCCTACGCCTCGGAATAAATAGCTTTACTGACGACAATTAGCAGGCATCGAGACTCCGTCAAAAACGACGCGATATTGACGCGCATTGTCGTCAACGTTGCGCCTAACTCGACGCAATACATCGCATAGGTAGCTTTCGCCCGCGATCCTTTCAGAAAGGAAATTCAGCGCGATCAGCTCACTTTTATATTCGCGTCGTTCCCATATTTCCGTCGGTGTCCCGCCCATTCTCTCTGTCATTTCCACCAGCTTTTTGTCTTTCGTATTCCAGCCGTTCTTTAGGAAAATGTTGCTGTATTGCGGTACCAGTTTGTCTTGCAATTGAAGCAGTTCGCTACTTTCACGCAAGATCTGATCAACATGGCCGAGTTCGTGCGAGAATTTAGTAACGGCCAATAGCCGTGCCGCGTCAGGAGTTTCTGACTCAAGAACTGAGAGAGATTCCAGCACCGGATAGTACAGCGAATTCGGATAGCCGCTATCGATATCGCTACCCAGCGTGATCGTCGCGCCGACGAGTTCGCCGTTATCATTCCATTCGAGAGAGCCTGTTCCCGCCCCCTTGTTTCGGCGGCCTGTAACCTCGATCTTGAGTACGAAGTTCTTGTTCTCTGCGAAACGCTCCCATTGACCTCGGCCGTATTCCGTAGAGATAAGCTCGGTTCGCCATTCGTCGAAACGAGACTGAAATCTCTGCGGAACGTCGAGCCGAATGCCTCCGTCGGTAGGTGACGCGACGTTATACACACTACCGCCGGTCACTCGACAAAAGTCATTTGCAAACGAGACCGTTACACCGAATAGAAGTAGGAACGAAAGAAAGACACTGCTCATCGCTAAGGTACCTCGATCTATTTATTGGATTACCGACAAGAATAACACATGTCGCCAATTAGCATCCACAAATGGATCCGGGCCGAAAAGATGGGCATCAGTCGTTAGATGAACTTTCTTGCTGTCCGAGCCGTTCTTGCTGTCCGCACTGTCCCGAGCGTTCTCGCCGTTCGCGGCGTTCCTGCTGTCCGCGGCATGTTTCACGAGACGTGACGTGCGGGCTGGAAGCCCGCGTTCCGGCTGTCCGCACTGTCCCGAGCGTTCTTGCCGTTCGCGGCGTTCTTACTGTCCGCGGCATGTTTCACGAGATTTGACGGGCGAGCTGGAAGCCCGCGTTCCGGCTGTCCGCACCGTTAGAAACCGTGGTTTCCGTGAAGTACTAACTGTGTGCGAGTGTCGTTAGATGTCAAAGATCGAGCAGCCGCGGAATTGCGGCCACTAATCAGTATATCATAGATGCAACTATGTTGCAATGAAATTCTTTGTGCCCAATAGTAGAACAGGCTGCCTAGCCTGTCTTTCTTGTGACCGCAGACCGACAGGCAAGGCTGCCTGTCGTACGAGCTGATCGCCGGAGGCGATACGGAAATTAGCCCGACGGCGAAGCCTCGGGTTTTGGCAAGCAAATATCCTACCGTCGCCGCAGATGACGCGGTCGCTGCGGCTCCCCTGCAGAGAGCGAATTGTTGAGCTGCCGTTACCTAGGGCTAACGCCCCAGGCTAATTTCCGTATGCCCTCCGGGCGGTTCGTTCGGCATTCCAACGAATACGAGATTGCCTTGCGTCTTCTAGAATATTCCGACGCAATTGCGGAATTGTGGTGTAAGATATTCAGAAAAGGTCGGACTAGAACCATTAGCAATCAAGAATCAAATGGACGCAGGTCTGAACCTCGTCTTCCAGCAACTTTCACGTAATAGTAGAAAACAATAATGATGGGCATCCTAAAGTGGAAAGTTTATCAATGTATCGAATGATGGGAGGATAGTGCATTGAGCGACTACAAAATGAAACCTCTTTTTTGTGATGTCGGAGATATAGTCGAATTTGTCCGGCATATTAATTGTGGGTCATTTGATGACTGTACCGAGAGTATTGCCAAAGGAGACCGCTATAAAGCCGTCGATCTAGTTGGCTCCGGCTGGGATTTGGAGAGGGAAAGTGGGAACGGGCCCAAGCACCTTAGAATCTTGAATTCTCAAATGGAGGATTATGTTTTGGGAGTTCAACACTAAAGAGATGTCGGGTGAAGGTTGCGAAACCGCAATTTGCATTGCGTGCGGGAAGTATGAGAAAGGCCGGCGGAAGATTCCGTCGGCCTCATTTTCTTGCTCAGTGATGGAGCTTATTTGGCTGCGTCGAGGATCGCCTGAGCGGCCTGTTCGATCACGGCGGAGATGATGTCGTCGCCGTTGGACTTGGCTTTGGCTTTGAATTGTTTTGCCAAGGTCGAGCCGCCGCCGATTGCGTTCATGGCTAGGTCGAGGGTGATCTCGTCTTTTGCTTTTACGTTGCCGGCGAGCGACGTGGCTGACATGGCTGAACTGACGGCGACGTTGCCGACGGTTGAGCCTGTGTAGCCGATGCCGGTTTGCGAGACGACGGAGCCAAGCACCTTGCCAAAGCCGCCGAAACCGCCGCCGCCTTTTTTGTGCGAGGCGGTGATCGTTAGGATCTGATTGCAGTCTTTCTGTTTTGCCTCGTCGAGCTGAGCTGATGCGAGCTTGGCTTCGAGCGGGACGATCTCGATCTTTGTGCCTTTCAAGTAAGTGCCGAGCGTGTTCTGAACCGCGGCGGCCAGATCAGCAGCCGAGATGCTCTCGCCGACAGCCCCTGTTTTGACATTTAGGCCGATGCGGACGGTTCCGGGCTGTTTTGCACCGACGGTTTTTGGCGTTTCGATGTTCATTAGAGCGGCGTTAGTGATCGACGAATTGGTCGCCGTCGGGGCCGAGTAAGACGAATTCGACGTCGATTGACTGCTGTATGCCGAGGCATATAGCTGCGACGCATCTTTTACTTCGCGATAGTCTGCAGGAATTTCGAACAGGGAAGCGTCGAGCGTGGCTTTCGATAGTTCGACGACCTCTTGGATCATCGACATCGATTCTTTGCCGTTTTCGTCGAACATCGTCATTTTTTGATAAAGCGGATAGCCGGTCTTGCCGGTGCCTATCGTCTTCGGGACGACCTTATCGCGGCAACCGCCGTTTTTGGCGTCGTAGTTTTGCGTGTATGTGCGGTTTTGTGTGCAAGCCAGGCCGAATTCGGCGTCGATCACCCACATGTCCATCTCCATTTTCGATTTCGTCGGATTGCACGAATCAGGTGATGATGTCGTCTCGATCGTCTGAATTATGTGCCGAGCCGTGTAACCGAACATCTGCTTACGTTCGCCGGTGTCGCGGATCGTGGTGGTGATATACATCGTGCCACCGGCTCGTACGACGCCGTTTGCCGAGGTCGGCGTTCCGGTATTCGTGCCGCTTCCGTCGTCGTAGTAAGAGATCGTGTAGGTCTTTGTCGTCGGTGCGAGCTGTAGGTCGCGGCCGAGGTCGCATTGTGTGATCGAAACGAGTTGTCCGCCCGGCATTTCCGTACGTTGGCGTTTGCCCTTGATATAGGTCGTGTTCTCCATCGACTGTCCGCCGACGGTCTGCTTGGTCTTGATCTTGGCGTCAGCCAAAGCTGTGCCTGAGATCGTAAGTATCGATATGATCGCTGCTAATAGTGCGTTTTTCATGAATTCTCTCCTAATGAACCGAAAAATTATCGGCAGCACGAACCGCCGTCATTTGTAAGGCGAAGAGAATGTGAGAAAAGTATCAGGTGATACTGAGAACTGAAAATTTAGAACTGAGAATCGAAGAGCCGGAGCGAGAATGGTCTCGGCTCCGGCTGTGATAGGAATGGTCTCGACAGGATGTGTGAAGTGCGTGCTGTATGATGTTGCGGATTTATCCAACCAAGCCGGCGTAGTTGTCGGCGTACTTTGGCGGCAGAGGCATTTCCAGGAATGCGGCCCAGTTCGCAGCTGTCACTGTCTCCTGATACTCCTTCGTCATTTCAGGCGTATTTACCTCGACCAGGAAACGGTTCTCGATCCAGAGTTCGATCAATTGGAACAACCCGCGTCCGCGGTTTGCCTTTAGACATCGCCAGCCTTCGCGTTTTGCGATCGCCTTGATCGATTCTTCGTCGAGCGGCGAATTGATATTCAGATGAACCGAGCCGAACAGCGAAGGCTCATTGCCTGGGACAAATACAGCCTCGTTCTCGTCCGTAATGGTCTCGCGAGTGAAAGTTTCTTCGTCCGGCAAGCCTTCGCCGGGAATGAGATGGACATCAGACGGAACGACCTCGACGAGCGTTCCGCGATCGTCATCGGCGAATGCGACGTAGCCGCCCGGGCTTGGCGGAAACGGCATGGCGACGCCGCCGAATAGTTCGGCTAGAATGTTTGCGACCTTTTCCGGGTTTCCGGCAGGAAGTGAAATATGATTGATCATTGCAGTTTCTCCTAAGTATAAATTCGGGGCAAATTGCCCTTCATCTACATAGGCGAAACTGCAATGAGAAAAGTATCAGGTGGACTAAAAATCAAAAAGATCGGACATAAAGCTCTTCTTTTTCTTGTGCTTGTAATAGTCGTCGTCTCTTTTGTATGAGTCGCGATAGCGATCGTCGGTGCGATATTCTTCGCGGCGTGGCGGCTCGGGACGTGCCGGAGATGTCTCGGGGACTGAGCGTTCGATGATCTTGTCGAGTTCGCCTCGGTCTAACCACACGCCGCGACAGGTCGGGCAATAGTCGATCTCGATGCCTTGTCGCTCGGACATTACTAGATTCACGTTTCCACATGCGGGACAGTTCATATGTATTACTCCTTGTTATTTTGCTAGGCGGCCGTAAAGCCAGGCTTTTGTCATTTTCCAATGTCGCTTTACCGTGATGGTCGAGACGCCCATGACCTCGGCGGCTTCGTCGAATGTGAGGCCGCCGAAGTAGCGAAGTTCGACGAGTTTTGCTTTGGTAGGGTCCATTTTCTCGAGTTCAGTTAGGGCTTCGTCGAGTTCGATGAGCTCGGTTGATTGCTCGTCAGCTTTGTCGATCTCATCGTTGAGAGTGAGAATGTGAAATTCGCCGCCGCGTTTCAGTGCATTATGCTGGCGGGCGTGATCGACGAGAATTCGCCGCATCTGATTTGCCGCGACGCCGATAAAATGGGCTTTGTTCTGCCACGAGACGCGCGTGATGTCGATCATCTTGAGGTATGCTTCGTTGACGAGAGCGGTCGGCTGGAGCGTGTGGTCGCTGCGTTCGCGGCGAAGGTAGCTGGCGGCGAGACGTTTCAGTTCGTCGTAAATTAGCGGCAGTAGATGATCGACGGCGTCGCGTTTGCCGTTCGAGAGTTCGACCAATAATGCTGTGACCGAGTGAGTTTCCACGTTAGCTGTATTTTACGTGCGACCGTCCCGATATCATAATGTTTTCACGATGGTTACTTACGAAGTCACGCTAGATGTAGTTCCCGAACACGCCGGCCGTCTCGACGCCTACATGCTCGACAAACATATTGGCGAGGTCGTCGCGACCGGTTGTTTTAACGCCGCGACGTATTTTCGCGATGGCCACCGACGCAAAACGGTGTACGAAGCGCCGGATCAAGTTTCACTCAATAGGTATCTCGATGAGTTTGCGGCAAAGCTGCGCGACGATTTTGTTGAGCATTTCCCGTCGGGCGTCACGCCGAGCCGCGACGTCTGGACGGCCATTTGTCGATTCGAAGCTCCGTAAATTCTGTTAATCTAGGTAGGTGCTGATACTCGGAATCGAAAGTTCGTGTGATGAGACTGCGGCGGCCGTTGTGCGTGATGGCCGCGAGATCTTATCGTCTGTAATTTCGTCGCAGATCGACATTCATCGCAATTGGGGCGGCGTTGTGCCCGAGATCGCATCTAGTGAACACCTTCGTCAGATCGATCCGATCGTGAAAAAGGCAGTGGCTGATGCGCGGATCTCGATCAACGAGATCGATGCCATCGCGGTGACGCAAGGGCCAGGACTTGTCGGCTCACTGCTTGTCGGGGTTTGCTACGCGAAATCTCTCGCTTACGTTCTCAGCAAGCCGCTGGTTGGCGTCAATCATATCGAAGGGCACGTTTATTCAGTCAATTTCGAGAATCCTGCGGTCGAGTTTCCAGCATTGGCTTTGATCGTCTCAGGCGGCCACACGAACATTTTTCACATTCCGGAAGAAGGGAAGTACCGCGTCGTTTCAAGAACTCGTGACGATGCGGCCGGTGAGGCTTTTGACAAGGTCGCGAAGATGCTCGGCCTTGGTTATCCGGGCGGGCCGATCATCGAGAAGATCGCGCAGCAAGGCGACGCAAAAAAGATCAATTTTCCGCAGGCAAAGATCTCTGATGGACGGCCTGACCTCAGTTTTAGTGGACTAAAGACGGCGGTCGCCAGATATTTGAGAGAGAATGAAATTGAGCCAATGCCGAACGCCGGCGAGCCTTCTCAGGAGATCTGCGACATCGCAGCCAGCTTTCAAGCTGCTGTCGTAAAAGCTCTGGTCGGCAGGATGGAGCGGCTTGCAGGTGAGCTCGAACCCAGAACGCTGATCGTCGCGGGCGGAGTAGCGTGTAATCTTGCTCTTCGTGAGCGAGCCGAGGAACTTGGTCGCAAGGTTGGGATACCGACCTACTTTCCGTCGAAACATCTAGCCACTGACAACGCAGCGATGATCGCGGCCGCAGGACACGCTCATTTCGTCAATGGTGAAAGAGCCACACTATCAATGACCGCAGACATAACATTGCGACTCCAAAACCTCGAAAACGAGGACGATCAATTGCGTGCAAAGCGAGTAAAGTATCGACTTTAAATGCCTTGCGCAAAGTCACTTCAAAACGCTACACTTTAGAAAGATTAAACCTGTTTCAACCCTCCGATCTCGATCTCCTTGAGATCATTCATTTGTGGTTTTTGTTCGGCAATCCAATGTTGATAAGATTGTAGATTCGCAGAAGGTAAATTATGAGAAGGAATACATTGTTGCTGGCCGTCGTGCTGGCTTTAGTCGCAAATGTTTCAACCGCGATAGCTCAAGTGTCGCCGGCGCCGCTCACGATCAGAGCAGTGCCGTATTTGACGGGATTTTCGCTGCCGGTTCACATCACTAGTTCGAAAGATGGAACGAAGCGCTTGTTCGTGGTGCAACAGAGAGGCCTGATCCGTGTGATCAATCGCACGACGCTTGGCGTTAGCGATTTTATCAATCTTTCTGATCGCGTGAGCACCTCGGGAAGTGAGCGTGGGCTATTGGGTCTCGCGTTTCATCCGCAGTTTGCGACGAACAGCTATTTCTTTGTAAATTACACCCGCAATTCTGACGGAGCGACGATCGTTTCGCGTTTCACGGCGATCAACGGAAATACGGTCGGCGATCCTACCAGCGAGGTCATCTTGTTGACGATCGCCCAACCGTTCTCAAACCATAACGGAGGAATGATCGCGTTTGGCCCGGACGGCAATCTATATATCGGAATGGGTGATGGCGGATCAGCTAACGATCCGGGAAATCGTTCACAGAACATTAACGAGTCGCTTGGAAAGATGCTCCGAATAACACCGAGCACTGCCGCGGTACCGACGCCGCCGGGCTATACGATCCCTCCGACGAATCCTTATGCGGGAGCGACTCCGGGCGTTGATGAGATCTATGCGATCGGCCTGCGAAACCCATGGCGATTCTCATTCGATCGCGGCGGAACTAACCAGCTATGGCTCGGCGACGTAGGGCAAGATGCCGTCGAAGAGGTTGACGTTATTACGCTCGGTGCTAACTACGGTTGGCGTGTTTACGAGGGTAATACCTGTACAGGCCTTGACCCGACAGCATGTGTGCCGGCGAATTACACAGCGCCGATCTATACATATGCGAATGCAGGCTCACGCTGTAGCGTGACGGGCGGCTATGTCTATCGCGGTATGCAGAACAACTTCGTAAATGGTTCATATATTTACGCTGATTATTGCACCGGTGAGATCTTTGTAAATGCTTCGAACTCCACGCCGCTGCTCGATACACCGCGGCTACTTTCTTCGTTCGGCGAAGATGATGAGGGAGAACTTTACATGACCGGCCTCACGAGCGGGACCGTTGATAAACTGGTTCGCGTTCGCTCGTCCAGCGATTTTGACGGCGACCTTCGGTCAGAACTTTCGGTTTTCCGTCCGTCAACCGGTGTTTGGTATTCGTACAATGTCCAAGCCGGTGCAGTCAAGATCCAACAGTTCGGACTGAACGGCGATACGCCCGTTGCTAAAGATTATGATGGCGACAATATCACCGATGTCGCGGTGTTCCGGCCATCTACGAACGTTTGGTACACCTACAGAAGTAGTGATTCGACGGTGAGTGTGATCCCATTTGGTTCGGCGGGCGACGTAGTTGCCCCAGGCGACTACGATGGCGATGCTCGTGCGGACCAGGCTATTTTCCGGCCATCGACCGGTACTTGGTGGATCCGTCGCTCGACTAATCCCAACAGTTTTCTAGCTGTTCCGTTTGGTTTGAACGGCGACATTCCGGCGGCGGGCGATTACGATGGTGACGGTTTGTTCGATATTTCGGTATTTCGCCCGTCAAATGGCGTTTGGTACCGTTTGAACAGCATCAACAACTCGTTCGTAGCTGTCGCATTTGGCTTGAACGGCGATATTCCGACGCAAGGTGACTTTGACGGCGACGGACGCAACGATCAGGCGGTATTCCGGCCATCGACCGGAATTTGGTATATGAATCGTTCGACATCAGGCTTCCTGGCTCAGCAATTTGGGCTCAATGGAGATATTCCAGCCGTCGGCGACTACGATGGAGACAGCCGTGATGACGTTGCGGTGTTTCGACCTTCAAATGGCGTTTGGTATCTGAGCAGAAGCACGGCGGGCATCTTTATCGCACCATTTGGCTTAACCGGAGATATCCCGACTCAGGTTAACGACGTTCCGTAATTCTCGGATTATTTTAATACGGCGCGTGCCAACGTGAACACGATCACGTTGGCAGCGCCGCTTTTCATTAGCACGTTCGCACATGCGGATGCTGTCGAGCCCGACGTCAGGACGTCATCAATTAGCAGTACTGACTTACCATGGACCAACATTGGCCGCTCGACACTGAAAGCCTTTTCAACGGTCAATTCGCGGGCACGCCGATCCATGGACATTCGGTGTATCGGTGTGTGTTTCGTTCGAGTCAGGCTCAGCTCATCGATCCGAATATTCATATGTTTGCCGACGGTCTTGGCAATTACGGCCGCTTGGTTAAAGCCGCGCTCGATGAAGCGTTCCTTTGATAACGGGACCGGAATAATGACGTCGACGTTGCCGACCGCATTTCGTTGAAGCGTTTCGAAAGCAATTGCATTTAGAAACTTGGAGATGAACGGGGTTCGTTTGAGTTCAACTATCTCTGAGGCTAGAGCTTTTTCGTAGACCCCGACGGCAAATGCTCGCTCGTAAAGATGCCCATCGCACTTATGACACGAGACATCCAGCGGACCACCGTACGCACCGAGCAATGCTCCGCAGCGGCGGCAGAGTATCTCGTGACCGGTGAACAAACATGTCTCGTCCCAGCATTTGCGGCACGAAACACCGACGGCGGACTCGTTCGACGGCCCGCCGCATGTGTTACATTCTTGGGGAAAAATTATGGAGGAGATCGGATCGATGATCCTTTCGAACATAAGGGAGAGATCGGTCTATTCTTCGTCAAGCAATCCCTGCTCTTGCAGTGCTTGGCAATCCAAGCAATATCGAGCCCAAGGGATCGCCGCGAGACGCTTCGGATTGATGTCGTTCTCGCAATTTTGGCAAGTGCCGTATTCATCGTCTTCGATGCGGCGAAGTGCCTCGTCGATCAAGGTAAGCTGCTTGCTTTCGTTTTCCGAAACAGCGAGCATTACATTTTTCGAATAGTTCCGGACGGCCAGATCGACGGGATCGGGCGTTTCGGAATCGTCGATCGACAGGTCATTACCATTCAATTTGTCGATCAGCAGCTCGCGCTCGGCGATCAGTTTCTGCTTAATTTCCTTTAGATTCAATTTACTCATTTCTGATACGGAAAACCTTTAATGATGGTGTGTGCTCTATAAAGTTGCTCCAGCAAGATTACGCGTGCCATCTCATGCGTAAATGTTAGAAACGACAAGGATATCCTATCGGTTGCCATCTTCGCAACCTGCGGCGACACGCCGTCGGCTCCGCCGATGATGAACGTCGTCTCCTTACGGCCTGCGATCTGCCATCGTTCGATCTCGCCCGAAAGCTCATGCGACGAAAGGCTGCGACCCTCGACATCGAGCAGGCAGACAGTCGAGGTTGGATTCAAATGCTGAACGATGCGTTGCCCTTCGGCTTCTTTACCGCCGCCATCTTTGACCTCAATGATCTCTGTTTTGGCAAAATGAGAAAGACGCTGCAAATAATCTTCTTGCAGCGCCAGATAGTGTTTATTTCGGGTCTTGCCGACCCACAAAACTCGGATCTTCATCGGCTAGGAATTACCTATGGTCTCGGGCAAAGTAACGCGTCCCGCATCTCGCCACAGGCGCTCGAGGTCGTAGTAATCACGCGCTTCCTTGTCGAAAATATGGACGACAAAATCACCGTAATCGACCAAGACCCATTCGGCGGCATTGTAGCCCTCGACGCGAACTGCCTTGGTCTTTAGCTGTTTTTTTAATTGTTCGTCTATCTCGTCCGCGATCGCCTGTACCTGACGCTGATTCGTTCCGCTTGCGATAACGAAAAACTCAGTGAAACTCGCTATCTCGCGCAAGTCGAGAACAACTATGCCGAGGCCTTTTTTCTCATCGATACAACGAACAGCTAGCTGAACCGATTCGTCCAAAGAATCGAATGGCACTACTTTTGGAACGACGTCTGTCGTTGCTTCTTCACGGTTGAGAGATAATTCTTTTGCTTCTTCCATCATTTATAAATCTGATATTTTTCGATGTATTTTGCAACCTCTTTTGGAACATCGTTCAACCAATCGTCACCGCCCTCACGAATATTCGCCCTGATATCTGTCGCCGAGACGTCCATATCTACGGCGTCTGAGAAATAGATGCTCGGTGTTGCCGCGAGATCGTCAACCCAAAATTGGCCTCGAACATCGACGATCCTGCTGCGGATCTCGTCAGTCACATGGTCTCTGGTAAGCTCGGTGCCCGGGCGTGTGACCACGATTATATTCATCAGCGAAAGTACGCGTTCCCAATCTCGCCATGTTGTGATCTCTTCCCACGAATCTCCGCCGATGACGAAAAACAGTTCGTCGTCAGGATATTTCTCGATCAGCTTCGGCATCGTCTCGACCGAATATGGTTTCTCCGGAGCCTCGATCTCTATTCGCGAAACGCTCATTCTCCGCTCATCTGACGTGACAAGACAGAGCATCGCGTAGCGATCATACGCTGAAGTCGGTTTCAATCTTACCTTATGCGGTGCGTGAAACGCCGGAATAAAGACGAATCGGCTGAGCACAAACTGTTCCGTGATAGAGCTCGCGATCTGAGAATGACCGTTATGAACAGGATCGAAACTGCCGCCAAAAAAAGCGGTGCGTGGCCGTATTTGTTGTGGTAAACCGTCTATATTCAATGATCTACGCGACCGATATTTCGATCTCTTCTTCGGCGATAGCGTCAAGTCTTTTTGTAACGGCATTCACAAGTTCTTTGACTCCCTTACGGGAAGCAGACGATATCTCGTGAAACTCTTTGTTGTCTTTCTTCACACGCTCTTTGAGTGAGGCGAGCCGTTCATCGTCCTCGAGAATGTCGAGTTTTGTAGCGACAACGATCTGCGGCCTTGCTGCCAAATTAATGTCGTAATTCGCCAATTCGCGGTTGATGATCTCGTAATCCTCAACAGGATCGCGGCCCGAAAATGACGATACATCGACGAGATGCAATATCAATTTTGTACGTTCAACGTGTCGCAGAAATCGATCACCAAGACCGGCACCGTCGCTTGCGCCTTCGATCAAGCCGGGAATGTCGGCAACAACAAACGTTCGGAAATCGCCTACATCGACGACACCAAGATTTGGTTCCAGCGTCGTGAACGGATAATCTGCGATCTTTGGTTTGGCAGCGGAAATAACGGAGATCAACGTCGATTTTCCGGCATTCGGAAAACCCACTAAACCGACATCCGCGATAAGTTTAAGTTCGAGTTGTAGTTCACGCTCTTCGCCAGGACGGCCGTCGTAATGGTATTTCGGAGCTTGCTGTGTCGGCGTAGCGAAGTGTGAATTGCCCCAGCCGCCTTTACCGCCGCGTGCCGCGCAATAACGCTGTCCGGGCTCGGTGAAATCAAACATCAGCACTTCCGTCTCGGCGTCGTAGATCTGCGTGCCAACCGGTACTTTGACCGTAGCGTCGGCACCGTCTTTGCCGGATCGGTTCGACCCTTCGCCGTGGCGGCCGCGTTCTGCCTTATGTTCGGGATTGTAGCGAAGGTGAAGCAGAGTGTTCAGCCCTTCGGTCGATTCGATCCAAACACTGCCGCCAACACCGCCGTCGCCGCCCGAGGGCCCGCCGTGCGGCACGAACTTTTCGCGCCTAAAGGCAGTCACACCATTTCCGCCATCGCCGGCCTTAACCTTGATCTTTACTCTATCTAAGAACACTAGACTGAGTTTACGGTTCGAAACCGCCAATAGCAATCTGCAACAATGTCGAGCGCATGTCGTATCATATCAATTGACTCGATCAAGTGATGTTGTTTGCCGAAACGATAAAACTAGCTGTCTCGTCGATACTGTCGCATAAATTGCGATCATTTCTGACGCTGCTCGGCGTCATCTTTGGCGTCGCGACAGTGATCGTTGTTGTGTCGCTGGTCGAGGGATTTAATGCCTACGTTGACGAAAAGATCGCGAATATTGGCACGAACGCGTTCAGTGTTCAGCGATTCTCGATCGAAGACTATTCGAGCGTCGAGGTGCTAAACGCGGCTCGGCGCCGTAACAAGGATGTTGGCGTCGACGACCTAAAGGCTTTGGCGGCTGCCGGCGGTCCGATCAAAGATGCAGGCGGCAAAGCCGGCGGCATCGCTGATGTTAAATTTGGTGACGAATCACTCCTGAATATTCAGCTCAAAGCGACCACTCCGAACATGGAAGAGATCGAAAAGATCGAATCTCGCGAAGGCCGTTATTTCATCAACGCCGAAGAAGAATCTCGAAAGTTGGTCTGTTTTATCGGCTCGGAAATGGCGGAGAAGCTGTTCCCAAAAAGCGATGCAATTGGGCAAACGATCAAGATCGACGGTCGCAGTTTTCTGGTTATCGGCGTCGGCAAGGAACTTGGCTCAGCCTTTGGCCAGTCTCGCGA
Source organism: Blastocatellia bacterium (assembly GCA_016789145.1). Classification (GTDB taxonomy): domain Bacteria; phylum Acidobacteriota; class Blastocatellia; order Pyrinomonadales; family Pyrinomonadaceae; genus OLB17. Next base: position 18,410 of record JAEUQI010000020.1, read on the forward strand.
TATGTATGCGTCGATCCCGCTTTCGACCTATCTGTCGATCTACGGATCGCGTCGTTCGATCTCGATATCTGTGGCATCGACGAGCCCGGATACGTATCTCGAAGCTATCGATGCGGCGAGGACCTTGATGCGTGTTCGCAGGCAGCTTGAGCCGGACGAGGCTGACAACTTCGGCATCGTCACACCGAGTGCTATCAATGAGCTTCGCGACAAGATCTTCGGAACTATCCAAGTTGCGGCGATCGGCGTCACATCGATCTCGCTCATCGTCGGCGGCATTGTGATCATGAACATTATGCTCGTCAGTGTCACGGAGCGAACGAAAGAGATCGGTATTCGCAAAAGTATGGGGGCTAGACAAAGCGATATCCTTAAGCAGTTCCTCGCCGAATCTACAACACTCGCACTTATTGGCGGCTCGATCGGCATTGTTATTGCCTATCTTATTGCGAAAACAGTTGCCGTGCTGTTCTCGGTTCCTACGGAATTGCCTCTACTTTGGACAGTGATCGCGATCGGCGTGTCGAGTTCGGTAGGCTTGATCTCGGGCGTCTTTCCGGCGTGGAAAGCGGCGAATCTGGATCCGATCGTTGCGTTGAGAGCTGATTAAAGCGATGGCGTTAATTCGCACAAATTTCTACGAAAACGTGCTGATGGCGTTCGACACGCTGCGTCAGCACAAGCTTCGATCGTTCCTCACGATACTTGGCGTAATTATTGGAACCGTTACTGTTATCGTGATCGCTGCCTTCGTTTCCGGCATCGATGCTCGTGTTTCCAAGGAGATCGAATCTTTTGGCACTAATTCGATCTATGCGTTCAAATTTGAGCCTGGCTTCAATTTCAATCCGTCGATGGAAGAGCGAACACGGCCGCCGCTGACCGAAGAACACGCCAACGCGATCCGGGAGCAATGTGTGAATTGTGACTACGTTTCGCCATTCATGTCGCCGGTCGATTTCATCAGTGGTCCATTTACGGAGCGAGTTAATGTCCGCAACAAAGAGATCGAGATGACGAATGCGACCGTCCAAGGTGCAGCATCGGACTATTTTTTAATGGGCGTCACTTCGCTTGCTGAGGGAAGATACTTCACAGCTGAAGAAGAACGCCGTCGGGCAAATGTCGCGGTGATCGGCGTTGATGTCGCGAATACACTGTTCCCACGGACGAACGCGTTAGACCAAAACATTCAGATCGAAGGCCGCAATTACCGTGTCATCGGCGTTCTTAAGGAACGCGAGATCTTTCTCATTGGTGCCGAAGACCCAAACAATGAGAACAAAGCAGTCTACCTGCCGTTCAAGACGATCAAACAGCTCTATCCTGCGAACGAAGACTGCTTCATTATGGCGACGGCTAAGCCGGGCAAGATGAAGGAAGCTCTCGAAGAAATGCGAACTATACTTCGCCGTGAACGCAATCTCGAGTATGGAAAACCAGACAATTTCGGCGTTCAAACCTCCGATGAGATCATCAACCAATTTGGTGCCATAACGAGCGGCATCTTTATTCTGATGGTCGCTATATCAAGCGTTGGTCTTTTGATCGGCGGCATCGGTGTGATGAATGTAATGCTCGTTTCAGTAACCGAACGAACGAAAGAGATCGGCGTCCGCAAAGCGATCGGAGCCAAACGTACGGACATCGTTACGCAGTTCCTCATCGAAGCCGCAACTCTTACCGGCATCGGCGGTGTGATGGGAATTTTGATCGGTGTGCTTCTTTCGCTGTTGATCAACCTGTTCCTGCCAACTTACATACCGCTGTGGGCTCCGATCGTTGGTTTTTGTGTCTCGGTCGGTCTCGGCGTGGTGTTCGGGCTGCTTCCCGCCTGGAAAGCCGCCCGTCTCGACCCGATCGAAGCGCTTAGGTACGAGTAGAGCTCATTCAAGAGGCTCGGCGATGAAATCAACGTCTGAAATGTTATCGGTCACAGTGACCACGCGCGTCGGCATTGCGAACTCATAGCGTTTCGACGAAACAATGAGCACACAGGTTTCGCCGACCGGGACGTCCTCGATCGTGTAGTAACCAAAGGCACCGGTGATCGCACGCTTGATCTCGCCATTTACTGATAGCTCGATCGTCACACCGCGAATTCCGTTACCGTTCGCCGTTACAATTCTACCCGAGACACTGGCGAACGATGCAGAGGGAGCCAATGCTTCGTCACCGCCGATGTCAAAGCCGCCGCCTGCCGGCCGTAGATGATTCTCGAAATCGTTGAAAACACCGACATTCACGCCCGTATCCATCGCGGGTGACACAAGCGACGTTGATAGATGGAGATTCGGAGTCGCGGCCGTCGGATCGACGAACTGTGGATCTGCGTCCTGGCTCGCCGCGTCTTGCCCGACCGCGGCCTGCCAAGCTGCGAGGCTCGCTCGATCAACCGAATTGTATAAGCCAAAGACTCCACCCGATCCTGAGGCTCTGTAGATGTTATTGTTGACAGTCAGACCGAAGGGATTTACGCCTGTTCCGCCAACACGAACGGCGTAGTTGGTCCCTGAGGATCCGGAATTTGTTCTGGCGTTGTAGAAGATATTGTTTCTATATCGCCTAGTATTGGTCGTTACACTGCTGTTCAACGCGAACGAACGACCGACTCCGGACGTCGGCGAGCCGCCAAGATAGACGCTATTGTGATACAGATTATTCGTGCCACCAATCTCACGAAATCCATTTAGGCCGCCTGCTAGGGCTGCGTTCCCGATCGCAGAGCCGACGCCATCGCCCAGTGCGATCATATTGTTTCGATAGGTCGTCGTTCCGCCCTCGATGCGTACGCCGTTCACTTCGGCGGTTGCGCTTGGTGCTCCTGTCGCTCCGATACTGATCCCGTACACGAAATTTCGCTCAACGATATTCGCCGTTGAGCCAGTAAAGTAAATACCGTGAACGACCGTAGCATTGTCGGTCGAGGTGTTTCTCAGGTTTCGGATAGTATTGTTGGAAAGCGTCGAGTTCGCTGAGCTGCTAAAGGTTGCGATACCGCAAAGAGAGGCTGACAGACCTGTCCCGCTGCCCGCATTCGTAGTCAAGTTTTGAACCGTATTGCCCGAAATGTTCGACGCGAATCCTGAATATATGCCGATAATGCCTTGTGTAGTGCTCGATCCATTAATGACGATCGAATCAGCAACACTTCCGCCTATTGTGTTTCCTGATGCCGTAAGCGAAGCCGTAGTTGCCGTGGCCGCTCCGATGACATAGAGCCGGTCGCTGCCGGTCGAACCATTTGTAATTGATATGCCGCCGATCTGATTGTTCGAAATGTTCAACGTCGAAGGACTTTGAAATGTGAAGATCCCAGCGTGAGTATATCCGCTACCGAAGCCATTGATCGAAATAGCTCCGTTTGAAGTCATACTGCCGATCAGATTTCCGTTTGCGTTCATCGGCCCGGATTGATGATTGTAAATACCGATAAAGATCGCCAAGGAAAAAGCGCTGTCTAGCGATATTGCAGTGATAGTGTTGTTGTTTACAACATTGGCTGCTCCCGCTGACCAGGTTCGGCAATAGATGCCGTTGAACGAAAACGAATCGTTGATCGCATACGTTCCGGTACCATCTACAGCAGAGTATCCGATAGTATTTCCGGTGATCGTAATGCCTTCGGCTCCGCCAACGGCAGTGTTGTCGTTTACTTCGATCACACGATGTTCAAGACTGCCACCCATTCCGTCGAGAGTTGTTGTTTGGTAGAAGCGATTATTCTCTACGGTCCACGATTTTGAGCCTGCGCCCATGTGTATGCCATTTCGATAGAAATCGAAGATGTTGTTGTTGCGAACAATGTTATTGCCGTTTCCTACCGACGCGTCGGTAGCATATCCAACAGAACTAACGCCGCGATCTGCTTTCTCGCCGGTTGAGCCGCCGATGTTGCAGAATTCGATCAGGTTGTTGTCATTGCCATTCGCCGTTGTATCGTCAGTCGATATGAAAACGACGCCGGACGTAGTGCCGACAAAAGTGCCTCGCAAATTTGTGTTTCGAATGGTGTTCGATGTCGCACCGTTCTGTAATCGAATGGTTGAGTTTTGTGTTCCAACGTCGACCGCGTTATTCGACAAGGTCAGACTTGTGCCGCCGGAGTTTATGCCGTCGATAGTTACATTGTCCGCACCGTTGAGATTGACCAGTGGTGTGTCCGCGGGCATGACGCCGGAGATCTCGCGAGAGCCGCCGGCGAGAGGTTCGATCACTATTGAAGTGTAACTAGCAAATCCATCTCCATTGAACGTCAAATTCGCAGTCGCCGTTTCGGTGGTTGTTCCGTTGATCGTGATCGTGACCGAGCCTGTGTGCGAACCGGCGTTTATCGCGTCGAACGCATCCTTAAGAGTGTTGTAGTTGCCGGACGAGAGGTCCGAACCCGTAACGGTCACGAGGTTTAATTCCGGCGTCGGAGTTGGCTCGGGTGTCGGTGTCGGAGTTGGTGTTTCCTCGGGTGTCGGAGTTGGTTCCGGCGTTGGTGTTGGCGTCGGCGTTTCCTCAGGCGTAGGCGTCGGAGTTGGTGCTACACAGGCACCGAGCCGGACAGTTGTAAGTGCTGAGCCAAAATTACCGGTAACGATGTCTTGACGACCATCGGCATTAAGGTCGCCTACTTTGATCGAATAAGGCCACCAACCGGCCGGGACCGCAAGTGTTTCCGCGAAGCCTCCGCTGCCGTCACCGAAAAAGATCGCATCATTTGCGACCCAACTATCTGCGACAACCAGATCGTGAACTCCATCATTATCGAGATCGGCAAGTGCGAGCGACTCGGGCGTGTTAAGTGGTGAAAGTTCAGTCGTACCTGAAAATCCGCCAAGGCCGTCGCCATTTCTGATCGAAACGGTGTTCCCAAGCTTGTTTGAGACCGCAAAATCAAGATTTGCATCGGCATCGAAGTTGCCGGTCGTGATCGAAACGGGGCCGTTGCCAACGGCTACGTTCGTAGTTCCGCTTAGGCCACCAAGGCCGTCACCCAAACGTACAGAAACAGAATTAGTGTCATAGTTTACAGACAGCACGTCGCCATTGCCGTCAGAATTTACGTCAGCGATAGTAACGGCTACGACTCCGGCAGCGGTGGTAACCGGAGCGCCAGACGTGAAACCACCGGAGCCATCGCCAATGAGAACGAGAACAGCACTACCAGAGTATTGTCCGATCACGATGTCGCGTTTTCCGTCGTTATTGAGATCACCAACCGCGAGTCCGTTTGGCCCGTCGAGAAAGTCGATCGATGGCAGATTCGAGAATGTTCCATCACCGTTGCCGAGCCGACGGATGAGGCGATTGTTTGCGGCTGTTACAAGGTCGAGCCTGCCGTCGTTATTGATATCGACAAGTTCGGTCAATGTCGGCCCGAAAGCGATGCTGACGTCGCCTGCATGGACGAACGCGCCAAATCCATCACCGAGCATTATCGACACGGCGTTCGACCATTCGTTCATTACTGCAAGGTCTTGATCACCATCATTATCGATGTCGCCGATCGATGTGGACACGGCGGATGTTGCTGCGGTTATGTCAGTCCCCTCGGTAAAGGCCACGGACATCGTGCATTCCGCACCGTTAGTTACGGTCATCGTAAATGTTGTGGTTGCTGGATTTCCACCGTTGAACCCCGTGACCTTGACGGTATATGTGCCCGCCGGCGAAGCGCTCGTTACACGAACAACTCCCGAAACAGGATCGGCGACCAACGTTCCGCGAAAGCGGCTGTCGGTAGTTGCGCTGATCGAGTTGGCTCCGTTAGGAATCGCGTCCGGAGTGACTGATGTATTTCCGCTCAAAACCAAATTCGAGTCTGGATATGTCCCTAAAACCGGGGGCGTCGGAGTTGGCTCCGGTGTCGGAGTAGGAGTTGGCGTTGGTTCCGGCGTCGGTGTCGGCGTCGGAGTAGGCGTTGCAGTCGGAGAGGGCAACGGCGTCGGTGTCGGCGTCGGTGGCAATGGCGTCGGAGTTGGGGTCGGCGTAGGGCCTCCGGGATCGCCTGCAATTGTCCAATCGGAGAACGCCGTCACATTTGTCGCAGTTGCACGATGTGTGTACGTGTTTGCAAAATCAGATGCGACAAACGCGTTGCCCCCGGCGATACGATATGCCTTGTACGCCGGCTCGTTGCTGATGATATCGACAAAATCATACTGAAATATCAATTGCGAATTCGTCACACCGCCGCCGGGATTTTCGACATTCCACCAACGTTGCAGACGATTAGTCGGCAGCCCGACGGCCGTATTTGTGTATTCGCCTTGATTGGCCTTAACGGAGACATTTCCTGTTCCAGAGATCTCACCAACATAAACGGGCGAATAAGCGTTTAGCGTACCAACAGGGAAGCCGTAAACGCCGTCACTATCGACACAGCGCACGAGAGCTGTCCTGATGTAGCTCGTGTCCGAGCCGCCCATTACACGGTCCCGACGGCAATCGGTGACGACGACGGTTCCGCTACCGTTGATGACGCCGCCGCCGAGCTTTAAGATACCGTTGATCGTCAACGTGCGGCCGGGTCCTACGGTGAGAGTTCCGCCGTTGACGATCAGATCGGCCAGCACAACATCACTCGAAGTGATGCTCACCGAACCGGAACCTGAGGGAATGACGGCGCTTGTATTAGCCGCCGGAACCGCACCCGTCGACCAATTTGCACCGTCATTCCAATCGGAAGTGCCTGCAGACACATTCCAAACTTGTCCGTAAAGCCTTGTGAAATAATGAGCTACGGTATTTCCAACCTGATGGAAACTACCGCCGATATATCGATCTGGCCCTACGTCGATGCTGGCACGAAGCTGCCTGCCAAGGCGCAGTTCGTCGGAATAGCCATAGACTGCGTTCCAACCGTTATAGACCGTATCGTAGCGTCCGAGTCCGTCGAGGACGATCGTGTTGTCCTTAGTTCTTGTGAATTGCCCGCTGACGTAAAGGTCGTTGCCGTCTAGTCGAAGGCGCTCGACAATGAAGTTCGTACCGCTGTTCGCGAGTTCGACGTAAGTGTTCGTCGCTGTATTTAGCTTTGTAAAGTTGAAGAGAAAATAGTCGTTGTCGGACGTTCGCGAAAAGTCTCCACCGATGTAAAGATCGTCGCCTTTAAACGCGAGAGCATGAACATCGCCGTTCATCCCGTTGTTCGGAACGGTTGACCACGTGCCGGACATCAAGTTGTAGCGAGCGAGTCTATTTAGATTTAGAACGGCATTGTCAGACGTTCGCGTAAACATGCCGCCAACCCAAAGCTCGTCGCCGCGTTGTGCGAATGACAAAACAGGGCCGTTAAGTCCATTATTCCCAACAGGATGCCATGTGCCCGCCGTCAAATTATACCGAGCCATGCGGTTCAAATTTGTCACCGCACCATCAAACGTGGCCGTAAAATCACCGCCAACATACAAGTTGTCCCCAACCCGCCAAAACGCTTCAACATCCCCGTTCAGGCCATTATTCGCTAGCGGCATCCATGTACGAGTAACCGGATCGAACCTCGCTACCTTGTTCAACGCTGGGATTGTGTTCGCCGCCCGAGTGAACGCACCGCCGACATATATATTGCCAGAGGCGTCACTTGCAATAGAGTTGGCTGTGGAGTTAAGAGCGATACCGTCCAGGAGTCCGACCTCCTCGATCCCGACCGACGGAACTCCCATTGGGCTTAGCAGTGAAGTTGTGTCCAGTTCGTATTTTACAAACCCATTTAGATTTACAACGGTTCCGTCACCGCTATTGCGAAACTCGCCTCCAACGAAACAGGAGTATTTACCGTTTCCCGATTCCGGGACACAGTCGATCACATGCACCGTGCCGTCAACACCACTTCCCGGAATCGGCCGCCATACACCTTCTGCATAGAAGCCGAGGTTTAAAAGAGTTGGAGAATCTGGAAAGCCGCCGGTGAAGGTTCCTCCGACCAAAGGTGGAAGTGCGACGGCACGAACTGTCGAATCAAATCCGAATCCGGGATTACCCCAGAGGTCGTTTAAGTATACGGCATAGTTGCCAAACGTCATCGATCCATCACCGGTGGCATTGAATGAACCTCCGACGCAGCCTTCTGCTATCGAAAACACCTCACCATTAAGACCATCTCGACTAGTGCTTGACCAATTAGCTCCGTCAAAGATCGCTATCCGTTTCAGATTGACGCCTGAATTCGAAGTTTGAGTAAATGCCCCACCGATTATGATCCTTGACGCTGTTTCTACACGAATCGCATTAACTCTATTGTTCAGTCCGGCGTTGGGCAACGCTTCCCATACACCGTCCGGCGCACTTAAGTTCAGTATTGCAATGTTGTTCAAGCCGACAACACTTTCATCGTTCGTGACGGCAAAGGTTCCTCCGACGAATATTGCGGGTGGACTGGCTCGAAATGCTAGTGCATTTACGGTTCCATCGAGTCCGTTTCCTGCTACGGTAGACCAAGTTCCGGAAGTAATCGAGTGTCTCGCGATATTGCCGAGCGAAGGGCCGTTTTGGACAACTGTCGTGGAAAACTGACCTCCAACCCATAGTGTGTCGCCCTGAACCAAAAGTGCGTTTACTCTCGCAAATGTCGGAACATTGCCATCTGTTACACCAAGTCCGGGCAAAGCGTGCCACGTGTCAGTATCGAGGTCAAGGTACGCTACATTATGAGCGACGACATCAGAAACCTTAGAAAACGAACCACCGACGTAAACACGTCTTCGAAGGTTATCGCGAGCTATCGCATATATTTTAGGTGGTATGTAGGTATCCCCATTCACCGTTCCCGGATCATATGATGTCGGATCACTAATCGTCGGAACGCAGTTAAAGCCTGTTGCTACGATCAATAGTATAAGGATTAAACAGAATGTGCGGATGGTTCTCCAGCTACATAGCGTAGTTGCAGTTTTTTGCGGTTTCATGATCGGTGTCTCCTGCGGCTTGCGGTGGCCGCGGTTTACGGTTGAGTGATCGAATTTAGGTGCATTTTGTATTGACTTGTTTTCAAAAATCTTCAAAACTATTCTCAAAAGTTCTCAAATTTAGTTTTTATGTCGTTGGTGTTCGGATCGAGTGTTTTCGAGTTTGAGGTGTTTCGCATCGATGCGAAGCTGCGGCGGTTGTCGCGCGTTGATTCGGGCGACGTGATCCCGCTGACGCCGCGGGCGTTCGATCTGCTTTATTACTTATCTACAAACGCGGGTAGAGTGATCAGCAAGGAAGAGCTGATGGAGACCGTATGGGAAGGCTCGGCGGTCGAGGAATCAAATCTATCGCAGACAATCTTTGTGCTACGAAAACTTCTCGGCGAAGACAAAAAAGCTCCGCGATTGATCTTGACGGTTCCAGGTGTTGGCTATCGGTTTATCGCTAAGGTCGAGGCGATCGGTGAGAGATCGACGCCGGATCAGCGTCGCTTGCTAAACGACAGACAGGGGACCAACAGCAACGAAGCCTATCAGGCTTACGTTCGCGGGCGTTTTTTCTGGAACAAACGCACGGCAGTGAGCCTACGGCAGGCAGTTGCTCATTTTGAGGATGCCATTGAGAAAGACCCGAAATTTGCGCATGCGTACACAGGCCTTTCGGACAGTTACCGTTTGCTTTCAGAGTATTATGCCGCGGCAACGCCGAACATATCGATGAATAAGGCAAAGGCGGCGATCTCGCGTTCGCAGGAGATCGACGAGCAACTTAGCGAGGCTCATGCGTCTCTTGCGTACGCCCAAGCATTCTACGATTGGGATTGGGCGACGGCTGAAGAGTCGTTTCGGAGTGCACTGGAGATCGACCCGTTAAACGCGACGACGCACCAATGGTTCGCTGAGTTGATGATGGTACGAGGGCGATTTGAAGAAGCTCGTAGGCACATCGATCAGGCAATTGAGATCTCGTCCGAATCTACCGCGATCCATACCTGTCTCGCCGTCTTCTACTATTTGCAACGCGACGCAAACGCATTGATCTCGCAGGCGAGGCAAATTCTAAAGCTCGATCCGAAATCAGGTTATGGACATTTCTATTTAGGATTCGGTTACGAATTTGCTGAGACTTACAAAGTCGCAGTCGATGAGTTCGGCCGCGCCGCAATTGCGTTTGGCGAACCGGCAGACATTGCCGAGGAACTTCGCCTAGCGTACGAACGTGGCGGGATGCCTGCCGTTTGGTATAAGCGGCTCGAGCAATACGCGACTCGAGAGCATCTCGCCGAGTATCCGCCATTCCTGAAATCACTGGTTCCCGCTCGGCTTGGCGATAGGGAAATGATGTATCGATTTCTCGGCGAAGCCTTAGACCAACGCGACCGTGGAATCATTTATATCAAACAAGAGCCGTTTCTTGCGGTATATCAGAGCGAATCCAGAATGCAAGGTCTTGTAAAAGAATTGCGGCTCGAATAAATTACGCAAAAAGTTTTCAATTCAACGTCACTCTATTGAACGGGCGAATCAAGCCATATCGCCCGTCAAATTCATAAGTTGGTAGGAGAGATAATCATGTTGAAAAGAAACTTAATTTCATTCGCAATCATCGTTTCAGGACTTTTTCTTGCCAATCAGGCATACGGACAGTCGTCGATCAATAGTTCAGTGAACCGCGGTTCGCAGACTCAATCGATCAAAAGCCCACGGGACGTGGCTACCGGCCAGTTGATCGATACGAGCACCGGCGAGATCGTTTGGGTTCGAAACGGAAGACGTACATCAACAAGTGTTGAGTCCCGTGGGGCGACATCTGGGAATACCTTGCAGATCTCGAACCGTTCAGGCCGTTCGCGAGGTTCGAGCAACCTTATCGACACAAGCACCGGTGAGATCGTTTGGGCAGACGAAATCAGGTCAACACCAAGAAGGCGTTCAGCAGTCGACAACGAAGTAGCGGCCCTTGTAACCTGGTAGTCGCAAAGATCAATGAAAAAACAAAAGCGTCGATTCGGTTGCCCGTTTCGACGCTTTTATTTTTTTGCTCTTCGCCGGTCCGCCGAAGCTTGCCGGTTAGAAAGAGTGGCGAAGGTCACATGTACACGTGGCCGACACCGATTTTGTATCCCGAAGCTCACTCTGCGGAGAGCCGTCTCCGGTCAGCACCCTTCCAGTTTTACCTTTCCGTTTGCGCTTTCGCGCAGGTGCCATTAGGTTTTTGTTTTGGTGGCTTTACCTCCACCGCCGGTTACGTCCCCGGCAACGAGGCCCTGCGTACTTCTAAATCCGAAGATCAAGTTTTCGCTGGGCGACTTTGGCACCTTTCAGGCTGATCATTCCTGCTAGGCGTCCGGCGTTTTTATCCGCCGAACTCGGCTCGTCTTTCGACTTACCTCAACCAAGCCTTTCGGCTTCGGCTCCGAGCGTACCAAGCAGCGGCTTTCCGCTCCTTCTGCTCTCGAACGGTCGCGTCACCGCATCCGTTCCACCTCTCGGTGCCGGTCAAGCTACCCGTAAGCAATCTCGACTGTGTAGCTATATTACACCCGAAAAATGCGAAGTCAAGTAGAAAATACTTTAGGTTTTGGGCTGATTTTACGGGCATTCTGTGCAATATCTGTGGAAAACTATTGTGCCAGAACTGTGGACAAAAATGTGGAAAACTCGCGAAGTGTAATCAACGCAGAGATTAACTTTCTGTTAAGTTTCCACAGCCCCAACGCCGGACCTTTAAATGCATTGAATTCTGACGACGAAAAAAAAACTATTTCATTCTATCTCAATGAGAAAAATGACTCTTTTTGATCTCAAAACTTCCTTTGAACCGCCGAATTCTGATGACATAGCGGCAAAACTAATGTAATTTTGGATGAATACAGTAATTGCAGGCCGAGGAATGGTATGAGAAATACGGTAATTGTGTTCTTACTTCTAATGTCGACGATGGCATACGGGGCCCCCGGTGACCTTGATCTTACGTTCGGTGTCAGAGGCGGCTTCGCGACCACTGATCTCGGAGCACTGCAACTTGACGAGCGATCATTCGACACAGCCATTCAATCCGATGGCAAGATCGTTGTTGTTGGCTATCGCGAATCTGAGACGCTACCATCATTTCGCGAACATTTGGTTGTAAGGTTCAACGCAGATGGTTCGCTCGACACTACATTCAGCGGCGATGGCTGGTTCACGATCGCTGACGTTGGTCAACTCGGTACGTCATATGCGGTCGTTATCCAGCCCGACGGCAAGATAGTCGTCGGTGGCGGTGCCGGCATTGGTAGCTCTACCGCATTCATATTTCGACTTGAACCGGACGGTGATCCCGACACAACATTCAGCGGCGACGGAGTTCAGACGGTGATCGCTACCGGCTGTGTTCTTTCGATGGCTCTTGCATCGGATGGCAAGATCATTGCCTCGACCTATTACAACGGCGGAGCGTTTCCTTCTGGTTATCTTACTTACGTTCTCAGACTTAATTCGGACGGTACGCTAGATAATACTTTCGATTCCGATGGCAAGCGACTAATTAATGATGTCTTGAGCCAGACTGTTCACTATCCATATGGAACTGCATTACAAAGCGATGGAAAGATCGTTGTCGCCGGACAGACTGGATCGAATACTACGTTCTATGATCTTGCAATGGTTCGTCTCGAAACAAACGGGAGCTTTGATCTGTCATTCGACGGCGACGGAGTTGTTCGGACGCAATTAGCAACGCAAGAGACCACCGCACGGTCGGTGATCGTCCAATCTGATGGCAAGATCGTTGTCTCCGGCGGTATTTCACAGCCCTCAACGACATTTGTCGATCCAGGGTTGTTCAGGTACGAATCTAATGGCAGCCTTGACACTAGCTTCGACGGAGACGGATATCGGATCTATGAGGTTATCGCGAATAACGAGGATTTTTTCTTCGACGATATTGTGAGACAGGCCGACGGCAAATATCTAGCCATCGCGTCCGGCGTTTCGTCTTATCCATTTTTCAACAAGGACGATCATTGGATCGTGCGAGCGAACTCCGACGGATCGCCTGACAATACGTTCGACGCAAATTCGGTCGTCAAATCGCAATGGTGCGAGACAGGCAAGGCAATAGCGGTCCACACCGATGGCAGCGTGATCGCGGCTGGTTCGCGTGATCGGGTTAATGATCCTGATTACGAACACGGGCTCTGTGTACAGCGATTTACTTCGGCTGGGGCGGTTGATTATTCTTTTGCGTCCTCGCCATCGAATGGCAAAGCGACCATCGGAGCGTTTGGGCTGAAGTCGATATATGATGTTGCTTATCAGCTGAGCGGAAAAATGCTGGTGGCCGGCGTAGGCACCTCGTCAGCGGGACTTGATGCCGCGATCGTCGCACGTATTAATTCAGATGGGACGCTAGACACGACCTTCATGGACGAAGGTATCTACATGCGGTCAGATCCGTCATCGAATGCGGCGTTTTATGATATCAAGGTCTTAAGCGACGGCGGCTTCTATTTGGCAGGACAATCTAACTCGTCGACCGCGATGATCGTAAAATTCACGGGCGGAGCAGTCCCCGACACGTCGTTTAGTGGCGATGGCGTCGCTACGACAACCAATGCCGCTAGGTTTAACGCCGTAGCTGTCCAGTCGGATGGAAAGCCGATAGGTTGCGGTTCGCTTGGCACTACTACACGTAACGGCCGCGTGGTTAGATTTACAACAACCGGTACGGCCGAGGTAACCACGACTAATAGTATGGGTTCGCCCGGGTTTGACAACGACATCCTCGAATGTGGTTTTCAATCAGACGGGAAGCTAGTAGTGGTTGGCTACGGACGCGATAACGTTCTTTCCAGCGACCGAGTCGCAGTTAGTAGGCATTCAACGTCGTTGGCGATCGACTCAACATTTGGCACGTCGGGTATTTCAACGGTCGATCTTTCGCCATTCGTAGACGACCGCGGCCGTGATATTGCGATCCAGACAGACGATAAGATACTCGTCGCATCTACGGGCTTTAATGGTACGAATTTTGATATGGCGGCGATCCGTTTCGACGCCAACGGCACGCCAGACCCCAGCTTTACCGCAGATTTTGGAGCCGGTGGTGTTTCGTTGATCGATTTCCTTCTTGGTACCGCGAACGATACGGGAAGTGCGATCTTGCTGCAGCCCGACGGTCAGATCTTAGTTGGGGGAACGCAAGATAACGGGACGAACCTTCGATTTGGATTGGCAAAGCTAAATCCAGGCGGCGGAATTGCAATAGGATTTGGCACGCTCGGCCGGGCACTCGCGGTCTTCGCAGGTGCGAACGCCACAGTTAACTCGATGGCATTTTATTCGAACAACCGGATCGTAATGGCCGGACAGGTTTTTGATGGGCCTGATCCTGCGTTAGCCTTGGCGAGATTCCAGAATGAGTTCATCCCAACCGCTGCGGGCGTAACGATTTCCGGTCAAGTGCTCGATCCTGATCGGAATGGTATAGCCAACGCCGTTGTCACAATTGAAGGGACGAACGGCTCGCGATCGACGGTACGGACCTCAACGTTCGGCTACTTCTCATTTGAAGGTATTGCTGCAGGGCAATCGTATGTTGTGAGCGTTGGTTCGAAACGCTTCGGTTTCGAGCCAAGGCTTATCTCGGTCACGGAAGATATTCTAGGAATGGAGATCATCGCTACCAACGTTGGCGCACGAGGATTGTAAGGATATTACTTTTCTTTCTCTTTTAATTCGCTCACCTTCACGCCCTTTGTCTCGAGTTCCGAAGCGATCTGGCGGAAATTCCGATCGCCGAGTTTTAGGACCATATAGTCTTTTTCTGTCTGAATGGTCATCCAATGCTTCTTTTTCTTAATGAACAGAAATGGAACTGCGATAAAAGGAAATATCAAACTTGTCAGAACAACAGTCGTTACGCCTCCGCCGACCGAAAACAGTGGCTTCTTCGAGTACGACTGATCGGCCAGTTTGATGTCGGAATATGCGAACTCTTTTGTTTCAGCCGCCAAACTCGTCTTGTCCGGAACAACTTTGACTGTTCTTTCACCAAAAATGATGTCCGCGTCAGTCTCGATCGATCTTTTGTTTCGAACAACAACCAACTCGATCGCGTACGATCTTTGCGATGTCTGTGCAAAGGCCGAGGTCAAAATAAGCAATGAGATCACCACGAGCACGGCCAAAAGCAAATTGGGCTTAAGTTTCATCATTTGATTAGATGCGACAAAAGCCCAAATACGTTCGCACAGGCCGAGATCAAGCGATGGTTTGGATGAATGCGATAACTTTGCTGCGAAAGATCTCCGGATTGATCGCAGGATACTTAAAAATTAATGGCTCGATAGCATCGTAAAACTCTAATAGTCGAGACGCCTCGATCAATTTCGAATCAAACATAGACTTTACATCCAAAAGATCTTGATTATGTCCCCGCTCGATCTTGGCAAGTGCTTGGCTGTATGGGTCGTATTGAAAGAATCGAGCCTTTCCTTCTTGGGCGACAAAGATAGAACGTTCTTCCCAGCCTGGTAATTCGGGGATGAAGTCCGAAGGAGCGGCGAGTTCTAGGTTTATATTGAGCTGTTCCTTAATCTTAGATATCGAGCGAAAGAGTTCATCGGATTCGGGAGTGAACCGAAGGTCGATATCAACTGTGGTTTCCCTCCAGCCTTGCAGGACCGCCGTTGAACCACCGGTCAAGTATACCCTGACTGGTGCATGTGCGGCACGGCCAAATAGCCGCATAAACTCAACGATCTGGGAATGTGTGGTCAGATCCCGCATTCAGCTGCTCGCTCGAAACTAACTAATCTCCGAATCAAAGAATTGTATCGCGAGTGAGAGTTTTCAGCATCTTCACTGTTAAGTAACTCGTAAAGACGATGTTCCGGAGAGCGGATCCGTGATCGAGGAACTGACAATCCGACCGTTCGAAGTCGAGGAGCACCGATCTGAACCAATAGCGATTCGACCGTTTCGCGACCAGCATTGAGATCAGCAATTCCCTTTAATATTAAGTCCTCTCCAGGCTTCATTAGTAAGAATAGTAACTGATATTGCAACGAAAAAGCACTCGCTAAAATAGCGAGTGCTTACCGAATACAAATTGTACCGCAAACTAAGCCGCAGCCTCAGCGACTACCTTTGGAGCGAGCTCAGGAGCACCCTCGGCGTAAACGCTTATGAATTTGCCGCGGCGACCCTTGTCCTCAAACTTGACGATGCCCTCGATCAACGAGAAAAGCGTGTCGTCTTTACCACGGCCAACATTGTTGCCTGGCTTCCATTTCGTGCCGCGTTGGCGAGCGATGATGTTGCCGCCAAGTACGTACTGGCCGCCAAATTTCTTTAGTCCAAGCCGCTGAGCATTTGAATCGCGGCCGTTTCGTGATGAACCTACACCTTTCTTATGTGCCATATGTTTGGAGTACCTGCTTAAGCAGGAAAACGCTGGACGCCGCCTGAAGGCGGAACTCCGAGCTTAGTCAATCGTGATCTCTGTAAATCCTTGTCTGTGGCCCTGCTTGCGTTTATATTGCTTGCGGCGCTTCTTTTTGAAGACGATGATCTTGTCGCCTTTGCCATGGCCAACCACAGTCGCGCTCAGTGTGCCTGCACCAACGGCGCCGCCCGCCATCAGTGTGTCGATATCGACTTTCTTTCCGGCGTCTGCTTCGATAGTTGGTACGCGCAATGTCATTCCGCTTTCGACCGCGAACTGCTTTCCGCCTGTTTTGATAATTGCGTAGCTCATTTCTTAGCTCCTAACGACAGATAGAGAGACTCCACCAGTCGAAAAACTCTGATTATACGGATTAGTATCAGCTTGGTCAACCTTGCCGAAGTGGATTTGCCCACGAAATACACTAAAGCCACTAAATAAGAAGAAACACCTTTTGTGCTAGTGTCTTTCGTGGGAAATGTTCTTATGCTGCGGAAGGATCGATGACTACGCCTACAAATGGCAAGTTGCGATATCTTCCCGCAGCGTCTAAGCCGTAGCCGACGACGAATTTGTTTGGGATGACAAATCCAACGTGATCGACGATGAGTTCTTTTTTGATGCGAGGTTCCGGTTTGTCGAGGAACGTCGCGATCTTGATCGAGGCGGCTCCGCGTGAACCCAGGATCTCGACAAGCCGCGACAGCGTCAGGCCTGTGTCGATGATGTCCTCGACGATAAGGACGTGTTTGTCGCGTATCGGATTGCTGAGGTCTTTCAGGATCTCGATATCGCCGGTCGATGTTGTGCCGTCTTTGTAGCTCGAAACCGACATAAAGTCGATCGTCAACGGCAAATCGATGTGACGCATTAGGTCTGCGAGAAACACGCACGAGCCCTTGAGCACACCGACGAGAACCAAGTCTTTGCCTGTGTATTCTGCGGTGATCTTTTCGCCCATTTCAGCGATGCGAGCTGTTATCTCAGCAGCCGAATACATAGTCTCAATGTTTGAATTAGTAAACTCCGTTCCTGCCATCTTTGTTGTTTCAGCGGCCATAATCACCTCGCAAATTTGAAAGTATCGTTGTTTGGAAATACTATTCTAACACGAGACAAGTTTCGGTTTGAACTGCGACTATCAAACTTATGGCTGATGCTTCACAAGAGACACGCGACCGCGTTCGCGAACTCGTCCGACAGGTGCTTGCGACCGTTCCAACTGAACCGGCAGCGTCTGTACCCGCTCCTGACGCAAAGGTCGAGCACGTTGTCGTAAATTCGCTGCAAGACAAGGTAGGCAAGGCGTGGGACCGCGACGAATCTGCGAAGACGCTGCTGACCGAAGACGATCTTCGCGGCCTCGATCACGGTTCGAAACTAAGAGTCGCCGCAGATGTGAAGCTGACCTCGCTTGCTCAAGACATCGTAAATGAACGTAACATTGAGCTTATCCGAAAAGAAGCTCGACAGGTCACCGTCAAAGTTCGGTCCGTTGCGATCGGTTGCGATCACGGCGGATTTAAGGTGAAAGAGCAACTCAAGGTGTTTTTGAGCGATCTTGGCCTGAACGTCCGCGATTTTGGCACCGAAAGTGAAGACGCTGTCGATTATCCCGATTTCGCTCACGCCGTCGCGAGTTCCGTCTCCGGTCGCCAGGTAGATGTAGGAATTATAGTTGACGGTGCAGGCATCGGTAGCGCAATGACCGCAAACAAAGTCCCAGGCGTTCGTGCGGCACAATGTTATTCAACGGCTCTAGCCAAAAACTCGCGCGAGCACAACGGTGCAAACGTACTAACACTAGGTTCGGGCCAGAATACGCTCGAAGAGATAAAGGCCATCGTTCAAGCATTTGTCTCAACTGACATATCCGAAGACCGTCATAAGAAACGCGTCGGCAAGATCGAGAATATCGATAGGCAGTATCGGTCATAGTATGCCATACAAAAGTATGGAAAAAGATATTGATAAATCCGGCGTAAAGACGTAAGATGGAATTCGAGTGGGACGATGCGAAAGCGTTAGAAAATGTAGAGAAGCATGGTGTTTCATTCTATGATGCTCAATTTGCATTTGCTGACCCAAAGCGTGTTATAGCGGAGGACTTGGAGCATAGCATCGTCGAAGATAGATATTATTGCTTTGGCGAGATAGACGATGGGATCGTAACAGTGCGGTTTACATATCGCGGTCGAAAGATCCGAATATTTGGTGCCGGTTTTTGGCGAAAAGGGAAACGAGTGTATGAAAAAGAAAACCATTTACACGGATGAGCCGATCGGCAAGATCAAGGTCGTAAAGGATTTTTTGCCCAAGCCCGAAGACCTCGTTTTTCGCGAAGATAACGTCAAAGTGACTTTGTCGCTGAGCCGACAGAGCCTAGATTTCTTCAAGGAACAAGCAAAATTGAACCGAACGCAATATCAGAAAATGATCAGGCGATTGCTTGATGTTTACGTTACTAACCAGAAAGCTTAGAATATAACGTCGCCTCGTATGCAATCTAACGGAAACTACAACCAACTGATCGATCAGATCACCGACCTGGTGATGGCAAAGTTGACGGGCGAGGAGACTTATCCTTCGTTTTGCCGTGCGGATGTTGAGCGGATCGTTGACGCCGGGGCTGAGCGAATAGGTATCGTGCTTGGCGAGACGGCGACAGCTCATGATTGGGCTTCGCTCATAGATCACACTCTTCTCAAGCCTGAGGCTAGTTATTCTGATATCAAGAAACTTTGCGACGAAGCGGCTCAGTACGGCTTTGCATCGGTTTGTGTAAATCCGGGTTGGGTCAAGCAAGCAGCTGAGTTCCTGAAGGGAAGCGGCGTGCCCGTTTGTACCGTTATTGGCTTTCCGTTGGGTGCGACCTTGCCGGACGTTAAGGCTTACGAAGCTCGGCGAGCGATCTTCAATGGCGCACGCGAGGTCGATATGGTCATCAATATCGGCAAACTCAAATCCGGCGATGATTGCGCTGTCGAAGACGACATTCGAGCGGTGGTGGAAGCTGCTCACGAGAATCACGTTCTCTGCAAGGTTATCATTGAAACTGCTCTGCTTACCGATGACGAAAAAGTCCGTGCCTGTATAGCATCGAAAAATGCGGGAGCTGATTTCGTCAAAACGTCAACAGGTTTTGCCAAAGGCGGAGCGACGGCTAACGACATCGCCCTTATGCGTCGAACGGTCGGTTCTGCACTAGGTGTAAAGGCGTCGGGCGGCGTAAAGGGAATAGAAGACGCCCGAGCGATGTTCGAGGCCGGAGCCACGCGCATCGGGGCGTCTGTCGGTGTTAAGATCGCTCAGGAAGCTAGCGGACTGAAGGTTGAAGGCAGTGCCGCTTCCTATTGATCACTTTACAAAATTAAACACGATATAACCTGTGACCTTTGTCGGAGTGCCTTCTACGATAACAGGATTGAATTTCGAGCGATTGACCGCTTCTTCGGCGGATCGACGAAGCCCTTTCGGGCCAGTCGTTGCCTGAACACTCGTCACCTTTCCTTTCTCGTCGAGCGTGACCTGAACGACAACCTTACCTTGTAATCCCATTCTGCGATCAAGATCTGTGTATACCGGCTGTGCCAGGCGTGACGCAAATAGATTTATCGGGCCGACATCCTGAGGGCTCGCAGGTACCTCAGGCGTTAATTGCGGCGTCGGACCTGCGGTCGCTGTAGGCTCAACTTTAGGAGCCTCTACCTTCACGGGTTCAGGTTTTTTGTTTTCGAGCTCGATCCGCTTTAGTGAGGCAGATGCACTTTGATTTGCCGCATCAAGTTCAACCGCACGCATATAATCTGCGATCGCAGCGTCGGTGCGCTTGAGCTTTTCATTGACCTGAGCACGAATCTCTAACCAACTGGACATTGGCTCAACTTCGATCGCTTTGTCGAGATCGGTGATTGCCAGTTCGTATTTTTCAAGCCGTAGATTTGCTTTAGCACGTTCAACTCGAGTTCCAGCATCACCTGGCCGGAGGTCGATCGCCTTACTAAGATCAGAGATGCCGGCTTCTACCGCGCCTTTTTCGAAATTCTGAGATGCACTTTGGCGATAAGATTCGAATGTTGGTTGGGCAAAGGTGGTGTCCGGCTTTGGTTCGGGTGATTTCGTCTCAGGCTGTTTGGGTTCGACCGGCTTTGGAGCTGTTGTCTTATCCTTTATCGCATCGATCAGAATGCGATACGCACCGGTTGTCTCGAGTTCTTTCTCGATCTCAGGTGTCAATGTGAATGTAATTCCACGATCTTTCACAGCGTCCGCAAGGATCCGATTCTTCTCCTCGATCACCGCTTTCTTGGAGCGAAGGGCGATCAGAATATCGGCCAGGCTTAGCTGTCTTGATTGAGCATCTACGTCCGCAAAGGCTCCGATCGATAGAACGCCCATCGACGCTAGAAAACTGTAAGTAAAGGCTTTTGCGGTTTTTCGGGTTATGTATCTACTGAACATCTCGTTGGTCTCCGATCTAAGTTAGTTTCTAGTTGTCTCTGATAAGATCATCGACAGTGACCGTTTTCTTTGGTTTTTCGGTCTTCGCTGGGGTCGGCTTTGCCTGCGGTTTTACCTCAGCAACGACAGGCCGTTTTGGCTGTTTTGAATCGTCAGTCTTGGGCATTGGCTCATTGGCAGACGGAGCAGGTTGGTTCGGCGCAGGTTCGACAACCTGGTTCGGTGCACTCGCCGGAGTCTCTATTTTGGTTGCTGCGGGCTCTGCCTTCGGTTCGGGCGTCGCCGAACTTGCAGATGCGTTCGTACCGCCGCCAATTCCGAGGACGAACCATCCAACGACGGCGACGATCAGCAATCCAGCCGCAGCAGCCGCTATCTTTATTCCGGCACCTGAGGACCTTGCAGAATCTTCCATCGCAAACGCAGGAACGTCTTCGTCCGAACTTACGTTGATTTCAGCGGCGATCTCTTTTTGTTTCACCGTCTCCTCGAACGTCGGAATAGCAACGTGCTCCCTAGGCCTTGCACGATCGGTTTCGACGCTTTGGGAATCAGAATGCGCTTTCGATTCCGGAAGTTCGACATTCGTGGTTGCTTTCGGCTTGGCTCCCTTATCGGAAGACTCATTCGCAAAATTTGGTTCGCTAAACGGGATCTCGAGCAAATCTAGTTCGTCATCGAGATCAAGCTCTATCGCTTCGGTTGTCGCTCGAGCGAGTGAGCCGACGGCCGATTGAGCGTCAGCAAGAGAAGGCCGGTCGCTTCGCTTTACCGCCATCATGCCCGAGATCGTATTTGACAGTGTGATGTCGAGGCTGGGTTTTACATCTGCAAGCGGCTTAAGCGGGTCTCCTTTCTCGTCCAAGATCTCGATAGATCTTACAAGAACATCAAGCGGAGCCTTTCCGGCGATGATCTGATATATCGATGAAGCGACGGCAAACATGACGGTTCGCTCATCTGCGGGGGCTTCGATCTGCGTTAGCGACTCATCATCGCATGAGTTAGCGATCGCCTTTTGCGTTACGATGTCCAGTCCGGGCCAAACAGTTTCCAGAGCCGAGAACGGTGTGAGCTTAAGATTCTTCTTTTCCGCTGAAAGTGTTTCAGAAGTGAAATTCAGCAAGCAATTGTTGCCGTCTTGGGCACGCCTGATCATCTGCGGATTGACGTCGATCGACGATGCTTGCACACCGCTGTCCATCAAAGATCGAATGCCCGAGAGCAGCATTCCTATCGAATTAGCAGGGTCTTTTATGAATTCGTCCGCAGACGCTCGGCCGTCAAGTGCCTCGGTGACGAGGTAAGCATTCGAGCCCTCGACAAAGCCATCGCGGATCTGCACGACGCCTCTGATACGTCGATTCTTTAGAGCATTTAGGCGCTCGGAGAAGTTGTCATCCGACGTTGATTCGTGAATAACGAGCTTTTGGCCGAGTTGATCGTCAAAAGCATCATAGAGTCGGCCGCCGTCCGCTTCACCGAAGAGACCGATGACGCGATAACGTCCATTTTGTAGGCTGGAGTTCGAAGAGAGCATATATTTTAGGTAGGAAGGCAGTGCGTTTTGCCACTAGCAGTATAGCAAATGGCGCTAACAAAATACAACAATGTTTTGCATTGCGGATAAATATAGTTCTGGTGGGCAAATGCGGGTGTGAAGTGCGAGCAGCTAAACGGCTGAAAGGACCTGATTATCGAGCTTTCGCCGATGATCGACGCCATCAACGATAACTGTCCGACACATTTCGAATAGGCGGGAACGTACGGCAACTCCGATGCGATCTTCGAGAATTTCGTGACGAGCATCTACGCGATCGTCAAAATAATTGGTGGTAAAGATCGTCGCTTTTTTGTTGTTATACCTTGTGTTTATAACGTGATAGAGCGTGTCCATGACCCAATTCGTCGGCTTTGAAGCACCGAGTTCGTCGAGCAACAAGACATCGGTCTGCAAAACGGGACTTAGGACAGATATCTCGGACGAGTCGGTCTGAGGATTGTATGTGCTTTGAATTTCCTTCAACAAGCTACCAAATTCGTAGAATTTACACGAGAATCCGCGTTCGGCGATCAGCTTTAGTATTGCGACTCCCAAATGAGTTTTACCGACCCCGACGTTTCCCATCAGAAGAAGGCCGCGATCTGTAGCGGGGAATTCATGAGCGAAAGTCGTTGCGAACTTCAAAGCTTGGCGTTGAAGTGTCGTCGTCGCCTTAAAGTTATTGATGTGGCAAGCGTCATAACGTTTCGGAATTCCAGCCATTTCGAGATGATCGATCGTCCGTTTGACTCCGCGGCACGAACACGGACGCACTCCGCGACCCGCCACGAACTCCATTCCGGAGCCAAAACACTTTGGGCATTCGTCCAGTTGTTCAACAACAGACGTTGGCGAAACTGCTTTAAGATGTGGTGTGCGTTTGGTTTCCTTTGTCACAGCAGCCACGATTATAACATTGACCAAGATCGATAGTGCAAAGTGGACGAGTCGTTCGCGGCTTTATGCTATATTCTAGCTTTGTCGGACGTTTATGGGACTAATAAAAAGTATTCTTATCAAGCTGGGAATGGCGGATCTTAGTGCCAGCCGCAATCCGATCCGCGTAATGTTGCTCGATGACGATCATCGGCGCCACCGTTGGTTTGCGAAGCGCTTCGCGGGAGACGACCTCGATATCGCAGAAAATGTCGCGGATGCCAAAGAATTTCTTACCGAATCGAATTACGACGCAATTTTTCTAGATCACGACTTGCTGCCCGAGCATTACAAGACGAATGATCACGACGATTACGCCCAGACCGGCTTTGCAATTGCCTTGTTTCTAAAGGAAAATCCCGACCTTCAACGAGCCGCCACGATCATCGTCCACACACGTAATGCCGATGCCGCGATCCCAATGGTTACGACGCTACGCGAGACGGGACGCACGGTCGAATATTGTGCATTTCCGATGCTCGATCTAAAGATAAAGAACTACTGGCAACGATAGCGAAGGCCATCGATCAGAATGTTTGATATCGCGGTCAATCGGGCCTCAACCTCATCACGGTCGCCTATCTCTTTTGCAGAAAGATTGAAGGGAAGCAAAGCGTTAGTTGCATCAACTAGTGCCTTGCCGGCAACTAATTCGTCGCTAACGTCAAACTCACCGCCGGCCACTCCATCTCTGATGATACGTGCCAATATTTCCGCTTCGGCAGCAAAATACTGCTTTCTGCGTTCGAGCAATCGGTCGCGAACGACCGCGAGTATCTCATTGAGCCCTTTTGGGTAATTACGAACTGCGTCAAAGCGCATCATTACACGAGCGGTGAGAACTAGCTCGACGCGTTCGGCGGCAGACAGACTAGAGGTTTCAACCTCATGCATCCTCGCCCGCAAGTCGGAGAAAATGCTGTCAATGTGAGCGAGAACGATGTCTTCTTTGCTCTTGAAATGCAGGTAAACACTGCCCTTGCCAATGCCGACTTCGCGGGCTAGGTCCTCGATCTTCATTTTCTTATAGCCAACGGACGCGAGCGCGCGGCTGGTGGCTTCGAGAATTGCTTCACGAGTTGAGAGAGGCTTGCTAGTATCACGCATAGTAGATATCCGTAGTTTGCGATTTGAAGACGTATCTTGTCAATCGAAGTATTTTGTGCCGCGAAGCTTCTCGGGCAGCAGATCGCCTTCGGGGTCATTGCCTTCGTCTTTGCCGTAGCCGATGTCTTTCATCAACTTTGTCGGAGCATTTCTTATCTTCATCGGAACAGGAAGATTGCCGTGCTTTTTGACGTCGTCGATGGCTTTGAACACGGCATCGTATGCGGAACGATCTTTCGCGGCGTTCGCCAGATAGGCGACGCCGTGTGCCAGATTTATGGTGCATTCCGGATAACCGATCGTCGTAACTGCTTGAAACACAGCATTTGCGACAACTAACGCGGTCGGTTGAGCAAGGCCGATATCCTCCGACGCAAATATCACCATCCTACGAGCGATGAATTTCGGGTCTTCGCCTGCTTCGACCATACGTGCGAGGTA